>JAJQBJ010000010.1 GCA_021203345.1 Oscillospiraceae bacterium | reverse complement strand
GTAGTCTCGAATTTTTGCTTTTTCGAGTGTCTACTCTAAGGGGACTATATCACACATGGATCACCGGGTTCCTTGCTTTATTTAACACCAGCGCCACGACTGCGCCGATGCACTGTCCAATGACGGTTGCAATAGCCGCGCCGCGAATTCCCATTTGCGGGCAGCCAAGGAGGCCGAATATCATGATCGGGTCGAGGATGATATTGACCACCGCGCCGGAAATCAGAGAAACCATGCTCAAAATCGTGTCTCCAACCGCCTGCAACAGCCGCTGTCCGTAGGTCTGAATAAAGGTGCCGTAACAAAAGATAACGCAGACCTGCATATACTGGACACAGAGCGTTTGCAGCTCTGCATCCTTGGACATAAGCGCCGCGATTGGCCTTGCGAAAAAGATTCCCACAAGGGAGAAAATCAGGGCCGAGGCCACGTTCAAAATCAGGCCGGTCGTCGCCGCCCGGCAGGCGTCCTTGTTTTTCTTTGCGCCGACATATCTTGACAACAGGAAATTCAGCCCGACATTTGTGCCAACCCCGACCGCTATCATCAAAAACTGAATTGCGTAGACCAGCGATGTGGCAGTCAGCGCCTGCTCGCTGTAGCGGGAAACAAAAATGCTGTCCACGATATTATACAGCGACTGCACAAGCAGCGAAAGCATCAGCGGGACAGACATCGTCAGCAGCAGCCGGTTCATCGGCATGACTGCCATTTTGTTCTGACCGGCTGTGCCCCGTGCGTCTTGCTCGGAGGATTCCTCCCGGATTCTGTTATTTTCCATTTTCTTGCGCTCCTTCTCAGGTATCACCGAAATCTACTGTTCCGGAGAATGTTCCCTGCAAATCCTTTTTCACCATGATGTATTCTTCTGTCCGGTATTCCTCCCGGAAGCCCTCTTTGATAAAAATGGAAAGGGACGGGTTATCCACTGCGATTGTGTCATGCAAAGCCTTTAACCCATTCCTTTTTGCCGCTTCACAAAGGAGCCTCAAAGCACCGGTTCCGTACCCGTTCCCTCTGTACTGGGCCATTATAACGACATCCGCAAGGTAGGCATGGGTATCCTCGTCCCAATGGTACGCGACCTCACCTACAAAGGCACCCTTCTCGTCCGCGAGATACCGATAGAATCGGTCAGTCTCCGCGTTGGCGATCCAACGACGATACCAGTCTTGCCAACGCTCTTCCGGGAAGGAAATGGTTCCGCCCCATTTTTTGTTATAGCTCATGGTGGCGGTGTCGCCCAGCAGCCTTTCACGAAACCACATATCGTTCAGTTCAGGCACAACCAGCTTCATTTACTTGCTCACCTTCTTCGGCTTTGGGGCAGGGAGTTCCGCATATCTGGATGCTATGGCTTTACCCCAAATTTGATTGCTCGTCCAAAAGCAGAATTCGTTCGCCTACGCTCTATTATAACCCTTCATTTTCTCGTTGGCAAGGCAGTAAATTTTTTCCTAAGTCATGACAATGCCCGGAGCGTTGCAGCACTCCGGGCATTGATCGCTATATCATATTTACCGCACAGCGGAAAGCGCCTTACCAGCGCAGCAGCACAGCGCCGTCGGACAGCCCGCCGCCAAAGGCGGCCAGCGCCACCAAATCCCCCCGCTTGAGCTGTCCGCTGCGGGCCAGCTCGTCCAGCGCCATGGGGATGCTGGCCGAGGAGGTGTTGCCATAGCGGTCAATGTTGCAGTAGAACCGCTCATTCGGAATATTAGGGAACCGCCGGGCCGCCGCGTCAATGATGCGCCGGTTGGCTTGATGCGGAATCACCCAGTCCAGCTCCTCCTCACGGATGCCCTTTTCCTCCAGCAGCTGGCGGATATCCCGTACCATAGCGTTGACCGCATAGCGGAAGGTACCCTGGCCCTTCATGGAGACGGCCGGTTTTTCATTCTCCCGCTGACACCAGGGAGAGTTGTAATTCTGCGTCGGGATGTAAAGAATGTCCTTGTCGCCCTGGGCGTGGAGGTAGTACCCCAGGAAATTTTCGCCCTTGCCCAGCACCAGCGCCCCGGCGCCGTCCCCGAACAGCACGGCGGTAGAACGGTCAGTCCAATCCAGCACCCGGGACATCTGCTCCGTCCCCACCACCAGAATTTTTTCCATGCCCGCGCAGAAGAAGCCGTTCGCCGTGGCAAGCATATAGAGGAATGCGGAGCAGGCCGCGTTGATGTCCATGGCGGGACAGGTGGCCCCGATGCCCGCCTGTACCAGACAGGTTAGGGAGGGACAGATCACCTCGCCGCTGACGGTGGCGCAGAGGATCAGATCCAGCTCCTTTGGGTCGGTGTTGGCCGACTCCAGGGCGCGTTTCGCGGCCTCAATAGCCAGGTCGCTGGCTGTCTCTGTGGTGCAGATATGGCGCTGACGGATTCCGGTGCGGGAGGCGATCCATTCATCCGATGTGTCCATTTGCCGGGACAGTTCCTCATTGGTTACGATTTTGGGCGGAACATAGCTCCCGCTGCCTAAAACATTAAAGCTCATTTATTATCATCCGTGTATTCCTGAAAAAATTGATTCAGCCGTGCAATCATACGCAGAAGCAGGGCTTGTTCCTCCTGAGAAAATTCCTCCTCCACCCGCGAAACCATCTCGTGATGATAAAGCCGGTGGTAAGCATCCATCCGCTTTCCCTCACTGGTCAGGCTCCGTCGAACCTGCCGCCCGTCCTCGTCGCTGTCGCATTTTTGAACATAGCCCTTGCGAACCAGCTTTTTGATTGCCGCGGTGACGGAGGGAGGCGTGATGTGCATTGCCTGTGCAATGGAGCGGTTGGTAACGCCCTGAGCGCCCCCCTGACCGATGCACTCCAGCATGTGCATTTCACTGACGGAAATCTGGTTGTTGCTGGCCTTTTGCAAAGCCCGTTCCTCCAGCCGGAGGATGTTGTAATAGACCTCCACCAGGATTGTATTCATCGTTTCCTGAAAATCCTCCATGACTGCCCTCACTTTCCGTTAGTTTGACTATTTAATTATACCACAGGATTTCCATTTGTCAATGGACAATTTTGCAGTTCGTGATACAAAGGGAGCCATGCAAAACCAAAACTGCGGTATTTTGTCGAAATTTTCACGCCAGAAATGCAATGAACCGCCCGATTTGGGCAGATCTCGCCCCAAATGCAAGCATTTGGGGCGAAGATGCGGCTTCTCTCCGCACTCGCTTTGCTCGCACAGTCGTCGCCCCCTGTGTCTTTTTGCCGGTACATGCCCGGCTAAAAAGACAGATTTGACTTTATTTTGTTGCGATAGCAACAAAACTCCGGCGGAGGGCTTTTATAACTTTTGGCACGGCGTCTGTCTTGGAATTTTCTTTTTTGATAGACTAAAAATGAACCGCCCGATTTGGGCGGTTCATACTGTGGTTTTTGATTCTTCTCGTTGGAGACACGGGGATCCTTACGCCTTTTCCCAGGTCGTTCCCTGTTTGGAGTCCTTCAGCAAAATGCCCTTAGCCTTCAGCTCGTCCCGGATGCGGTCAGCCTCGGCCCAGTTTTTCGCTTTCTTTGCCTCGGCGCGGGCGGCAATGGCCTCCTCGATCCAGGCGGTGTCCTCGGCCTGTGCGTTTGCCGAAGCGGGAACCTCGTACAGCAGGCCCAGCACGTTGTTGAACTCGTTCAGCATATCCAGGCAGACCTGAGCAAAGGCCCTGGTGGGCTGCTTGTTCTCCGCAGTTGCGGCGTTGACAGTTCGCACCAACTCAAAGAACACGGAGACAGCGTTGGCGGTGTTGAAGTCATCGTCCATGGCCTCGTCAAAGCGGGTGCGGTAGTCCTGGAAGGTATCCGCTACGGCCTGCTCCTCCGGCTTGATGGAGCCGTCAGCACCGGTCTTGACCAGCTCCTCCGTATGGCGGAACGAATTCCGCAGACGGGCCAGAGATGCCTTGCACTGCTCCAAAATATCGGCGGAGTAGTTCAGAGGAGAACGGTAATGAGAGGACAGCATGAAAAAGCGAATGGTGTCGTACCCATAGGCAGCGGCAGCCTCCCGGACAGTGAAGAAGTTGTTCAGGGACTTGGACATCTTCTTGTTGTCGATGTTCAAAAAGCCGTTGTGCATCCAGTAGTGGACAAACTCGCAGCTGTTGGCGGCTTCTGACTGGGCGATTTCGTTCTCATGGTGGGGGAACTGGAGATCCTGTCCGCCACAGTGAATGTCGATGGTCTTGCCCAGATAGCGATTGGACATGGCGGAACACTCGATATGCCAGCCGGGACGGCCCTTGCCCCAGGGGGATTCCCAGAATGGTTCGCCGGGCTTGGCGGCCTTCCACAGGGCGAAGTCCAGCGGGTCTTCCTTTCCATCGTTGACCTCGATTCGGGCGCCGCTTTTTAAATCCTCAATGGGCTGGTGGGAGAGCTTTCCGTAGTCCTGAAATTTCAGCGTGCGGTAGTACACGTCTCCGTTTTCAGCGGGATAGGCATAGCCCTTGTCAATCAGCGTCTGCACCAGTTCGATGATCTGGGGGATGTTCTCGGTGGCCTTCGGGTGGATGGTGGCCGGACGCACGCCCAGCCCCTGCGCGTCGGTGAAATACTCCCGAATATAGGTTTCGGCCACCTCCTGAGAGGTAATGCCCTCCTCGTTGGCCTTATTGATGATTTTGTCGTCCACATCGGTGAAGTTCTGAACAAAGGTTACATCATAGCCCCGGTATTCAAAATAACGGCGCAGCACGTCAAACATGATGATGGGTCTGGCGTTTCCCACATGGATATAGTTGTACACCGTGGGGCCGCAGCAGTACATGCGGACTTTGCCCTCCTCAATGGGAACAAACTCATCCTTGCGGCGGGTCATGGAATTATATACCTGCATTGTAATCGCTCCTTCAAATTGAGGTTCTTAAAATGTTCGGAAAAAAGAAAACACCTCTGCCAAAGGCAAGAGGCGACAATCGCGGTTCCACTCTTTTTTCTATCTTCAACAGGCCGGTAACGGGGCCAAAACGGGAGGCATTACCCTCCGCGCTCCCGGATGCACTTCGCGCCCTCTGCCATACAACGGCTTGCAGCCGATGACCGTTGCTCTCTGCCTGTCAGGGTGGGCGGTACTCTTTCCGTTCCTCACGCATCATTTACAGGCTCAAATATAGCATAGCGGGGGAGAAATGTCAAGGGATTGCAGGATGAATTTCATACACTCCCAAGCGATTGGAAAGAGAAAAAAGAGCGGAAACCTATCTCCAGATTTCCGCTCGCTATGCTTTAGTTTACATTGATTTGGCTGAATACCTCACCAATTTTCCCGGTGACGACCAGGTCGGCCCTCCGGTCATAGGGGGTGGGGGCCAGATTGATCAGCACCAACCGGTTTCCCCGGTAATACTGAATCAGGCTGGCGGCGGGATAGACCACCAGACTGGTGCCGCCGATGATCAGCGTATCCGCCTGACGAATGTGATGAATGGCGGTGTTAACAGTATCGTCATCCAGTGACTCCTCGTACAGCACCACGTCCGGCTTGATGATACCGCCGCAGGAGCAGCGGGGAACCGGCGCCGGGTCGTTTTTCACCGCCTCCACGGGATAGAACTTATGACAGCGGGTGCAGTAATTCCGCAGAACGGAGCCGTGAAGCTCCTGAACGGACTTGCTGCCCGCCTTCTGGTGCAGGCCGTCGATGTTCTGCGTGACTACGGCGGTGAGTTTCCCGGCAGCCTCCAGCTCGGCCAGCTTTTTATGGGCGGCGTTGGGCTCTGCATCCAGATAGAGCATTTTGTCCCGGTAAAAGCGGAAGAACTTCTCCGGCCAGCGGTTGAAATAGCTGTGGCTGAGAATCGTCTCCGGCGGCTCGTCATATTTTTGACTGTACAGACCGTCCACGCTGCGGAAGTCCGGGATATCGCTTTCTGTGGAGACGCCCGCGCCGCCGAAAAAGACGATTCTCTGACTTTCGTTGATCCATTCCTGCAATGTTTGGATGGGTTCCTTCATGATTACCACCATACCAACCGGCTCCATGTCGGTACAGAAGGGGGAGAAGCTGTGCCGACGGGCGGTCGCCTTTCTTATAAAATTTCGTTGAGGGGAAGTCAAATCATTCCCCATAAATACAGATATCGAACCAGCCAGGAGAGAAATTGCAGCAGAATTGCCAGACCCGCCAGCACCCCAAAGCGAATGGCCAGATGCTTAAATTTCCGAATGTTCTCCTCGTTTTTCCGCTGCCATACCAGCATGGAGAACTGTACCACGGTGACAATGCCCAGCACCAGAATTACGATGGAGGCAATCAGGTTGAAATACTTCCATAAAATCATGCCGCTACCCCCGTCAGCCGACCCAACAGCAGATAGAGTCCGCCAAAGACTGCCAGCGCCGCCAGTGAGATCAACAGTCCCCGCAGCCACCGGTGCAGGGCGGGGGGATCGTCCGCATCGCCCCGGGTCAGCTTCATGCACTTCCAGGCGGTGACCGCCACGAAAATCAGGGTCGCGAAGGCGGCAAACAACAATACATTCAGAAATAAGTTCATGCCATACCTCCTTGGGGCGAAGCTGGTTGTGCATATGTCCTGTATTCAGTATACCTGATTTTTTATAAATTGCAAGTGCAGGCGTGAAAAGAAACCCACAAAGCCACACAAAAGGAAATTTGTAAACAGTTTATAAAAAATTTCGCCGTAAGACTTCTCAATTGTGTTTGTCAAATAAAAATGTGAGCAAAAGGGCCCCAAAAAGGTGAGCACCT
>JAJQBJ010000055.1 GCA_021203345.1 Oscillospiraceae bacterium | reverse complement strand
CCCCTGTTTCCCGTGGCCCGGGAGGAACGGGCCACGGGTCTGTAACGTTCGTTCATATTTACTTCGTAACCAGACCCGCAGGTAACGTAGGTCAGATTTATTTTGTATATTCCCGCTTGCGAACGTGGCTGCTCGTCTGTTCATTTTGTTCTGTTCCGTGCGAATCTAGTTACGTTATTTCTTACTATATCGCTGCATCCCCATATAGGTTGCCGACGAAGGTGCAAAATTGATTCTCGTGGAAAGAATCTATCTCCTACATTGCAGCTTTGTACACCACGCTTGACAACCCTTCCTGGTCTTGCTACAATATAGTTAGTTCAATCTAACCGCAAATCCCGCATAGACTGGGATAGTGAAAAACGATGCGTTTGAAGAAGCAGGAGCGGTTCTCCTTCGGGCGCGGAAAGGAGACGTTCATGCCTTTGGAGGTATTTTACGGAATTATGATTCCCTTTGTGGGGACGGCGCTGAGCAGCGCCTGTGTGTTTTTTCTACGCGACGCGCTGGGTGGGCTGGTACAGCGGGCACTAACCGGTTTTGCCGCCGGTGTGATGGTGGCCGCCTCCGTGTGGAGTCTGCTGATTCCCGCCATCGAGCAGTCCGCCGACCTGGGCGGGTGGTCGTTTTTCCCCGCTCTGGCAGGCTTTTGGGTGGGCATTTTGTTCCTGCTGGCGCTGGATCATATCATCCCTCACCTGCACCAGAACAGCATCCAGGCCGAGGGGCCGAAAACCAATCTAAAAAAAAAGCACCATGCTTGTCCTGGCTGTGACCCTCCACAATCTGCCGGAGGGCATGGCCGTGGGCGTGGCCTACGCCAGTTATCTGGCCGGCGGCGGCATCTCCGCCATGGCTGCGCTGGCCCTGTCCCTGGGCATTGCCATTCAGAACTTCCCCGAGGGCGCCATTATCTCCCTCCCCCTCCGGGCGGAGGGTATGAGCAAACCCAAAGCCTTCCTCAGCGGCGTTCTCTCCGGGGCCGTGGAGCCGGTGGGCGCCGCCGTCACCATTCTGGCCGCCGCCATCGTCACCCCCGCCCTGCCCTATTTTCTGAGCTTTGCCGCGGGAGCCATGCTCTATGTCGTGGTGGAGGAGCTGATTCCCGAAGCCTCCGCCGGGGAACACTCCAATTCCGGGGCCGTGTGCTTCGCCGTGGGGTTCAGTCTGATGATGGTGCTGGATGTAACACTGGGGTAGAGGGAAAACAGCCATAACACATCCGGCCCAAATACATTGTAAAAAAACCGCCCTCTGTTCCGGCCTTACATTGGAACAGAGGGCAGCTTCATTCTGTTATTTTTTTGTAACCGCCCCGGTAATCAGCTTCCGCACCATATCAATGGGAATCACCAGAAATGCGATAACGATACAGGTCAGCCAGCCGGAGGGGGACAGTGGCTCCACGCTGAGGACTTCCCCGCCAAAGGTGACGAATACGAATTGCAGCACGAAGATCGCCGCCATCACCAGCAGGAAATTCCGGTTTTTGCCCAGCCCCTGCAGGGGGTTCAGCCGTAGCGTTCTGGCATTGAAGCCGTTGAACGCAATGGACATCATAAAGGTGGCGAACAGCGCCGATTTCAGATAGGTCACATCCACGTCGCCAAACAGGTTCCGCACCCAAGGGACGAACAGGATGGACAGGCAGGCCACGGTGATATAGACCGCGCTGACTAAAATCTGAATCAGCATATTCCGGTTGATGATGCCTGCGGAACGGGGAACGGGCTTTTCCTTCATATAGGCATCCAGAGCCGGTTCGCTGCCGAAGGCAATGGCCGCCAGCGTGTCCATCGCCAGATTCACAAGGAGCAACTGCACCACAGTCATAACCACGTTCTCGCCCAACAGCGGGCCGATGAAGCAAATCAGCACAGCCGCCACGTTGACGGTCAGCTGAAACACCAGGAACTTCCGGATGCTCTTGAACATGGTGCGGCCATAGAGAATCGCCTTTTCGATGGAGGCGAAATTGTCGTCCAGAATGGTGATATCTCCGGCCTCCTTGGTGACCTCGGTGCCGCTGCCCATGGCAAAGCCCACGTCCGCCTTTTTCAGCGCCGGGGAGTCGTTCACGCCGTCGCCGGTCATACCCACCACCAGGTTCAGCTCCTGAGCGATTTTCACCAGTCGGCTCTTGTCCGAGGGCAGCGCCCGGGACACCACCCGCAGATGGGGCAGGAGCCGTTTCAGCTCCTCGTCAGTCTTTTCAGCCATCTCCGCAGAGGTCAGTGTCACATCCTCGAGGCTTGTCAGCAGACCGGCCTCCTTGGCAATGGCAACCGCAGTCTCCTTCCGGTCGCCGGTAACCATGACGACCTGAATTCCGGCCTCCTGTACCTCCTGAATGGCCTTTACCGCCTCCCGGTGCACGTTGTCCCGGATGCTGATAACACAAATCAGGGTCAGATCGCCGTTCTCCCCCTCGTCCCTTGTTTTCGCCACGGCCAGCAGACACATGGAGCGCCCGGCCTGGGCGTTGATATAGCTGGTCAGATAGTTCCGCTCTGTCAGAGGACGTACCTTTCCGTTCTCGTCTATGTAGTGCGTACAGCGGTCCAGAATCCGCTCCGGCGCACCCTTGATGTAGGTGGTGGTCGTATCGTTGTGATGAATGGTGACGCTGGAGGTTTTCCGGTTGGAGTCAAAGGCGTTAAACTCCCGCACGTCCTCCCGGGTCAGGGCCGTCGTCGCGTGATTGTCCATGAGGAAGGCCATCAGCGCCCGGTCGGTGCTGTTGCCGCCGATGATGGAGCCGTCACTGACCACAGAGCTGTTGTTGACGCCGACGCCGGTCATGACATCCCGGGCCAGCGCTGAGGGCATTTCGCGCAGAGCGTGGAACGCCCGCACGTTGCCGGTAGCCAGCTCCACCACGGAGAGCCGCCCCTCGGTGATGGTGCCGGTCTTGTCGCTGAACAGGATGCTCAGGCTGCCCGCCGTCTCCACGCCGTTGATTTTCCGCACCAGCACATTGTCCTTTGCCATTTTCAGGCTTTGGAAGGACAACAGAATAGAAGTCAGCATGGGCAGTCCCTCCGGCACGGCGCAGACAATCACCGTGACCGCCACCGTGACCGCATCCATAATCAGCCGAACCCACTCATAAACCCCCGTGGGAATCGACCCGGTCAACAGGGAGCGGGCCAAAATGCCCACCACGATGCAGATTGCGCCCACATAGCCGAAGGTGGAAATCTGCTTTGCCAGCTTGCCCAGCTTGATTTGCAGGGGTGTTTGCCGGGTATTCTCCTGCACCTCCAGCGCCAACTCCCCGAACAGGGTCTGGTCACCCACCACCTTGACCTCCAGATATGCCTCGCCGCCGCAGACTACGGTGCCGCGATAGGCATAATGTCGGTTCAGCAGATCCTTGATGCTGTAGGTGTCGCCGTTCGGGTTGGGTACCTTGTCGGCCTCCTCCGTCTCGCCGTTCAGCGCCGCCTGGTCTACCTTGACTGCGCCCTCCACGATTTCGCCGTCCGCCGGGAGCTTATCGCCCGCTTGGAGATAGACTAGGTCGCCCACCACGACCTCGCTGACGTGAATCTCCTTCAATGCGCCGTCCCGCAGAACCTTGGTCGTTTCTCTGGCCTCCTCCTCGGCTTTCAGGGCCGAGGCCTTGCCCTCCTGCTTGCTTTCGCTGACGGAGGACACGCCGTTGGCAATCAGAATGGCAATCAAAATCCCCACCGGCTCGAACCACTCCGCCTGTCCCAGCAGGAACAGCACCACCTGCACAGCCAGCGCCACCAGCAGAATCAGAATCATGGGGTCTTTGAAGCCCGCCAGAAATTTTTTCCACAATGGTTCAGGCGGGATTTGGGTCAGGGTATTGGGGCCGTGCTGTTTTCGGCTCTCCTCCGCCTCCTGGGCGGTCAGTCCTTTTAACTGCATCACAGATTCCTTCCTTCTGTCCCGGCGCGGGCCGGGAACCTTGCTTCACTTCTAACTAATATACTACAGAAGGGAGCGTTTTACAAGTCGGTTTTCGTCCGGATGCCAAAAACATCAATTCTTCTTCCCTTCGCTCAGCCCTTTACAAACCCGCCGAAGCCCTGTATAGCGATAAGGCTGATATCGTGGGAAATCTCCTCCAGGGACAGGGAACGGTCGGAATTGAACCACTTCCGGAAGGCGGAGAACATCCCGTTAAACTCATATTCCAAAATCAAATCCAGCCGCTCGCGACTGATGGAAACCTGTCCGATATAGTGTTCCCCTGCTCTGGCCTTGATTTCGTCCGCGATTTTGGTCACAAGACTGACGTTGCTGTTCATCTCCATCAGGCAGCTGGAAATTTCAGGGTTTCGATTCATCACTTCGATCAGCTTTTGAAAGACCCCGGACGGGTTGTGCATCACCATCCGCAAGTCAATATCCCGCATGGTAGAATCCAGCGCCTCCACGACCTTATCCTCGATCTCGCTGACCACCTGGCCCACGTTGGCGTAGTAATTGTAAAAGGTCTTGCGGTTGATGTCCGCCATCTCCGCCACCTCCTTGACGGTGATGGAGCTGATCTCCTTCTCCTTCATCAGGGTCGCCACTGCATTGTGAATCAAGCGCTTTGTCTTTTTCACCCGCAGGTCGGGCTTTTTTGTTTTCGTCTCCATAATTACGCCTCCAACTTTATTTGATACATTGTGAATTTACTGTGAACCATCAGACACTTGATGCGGTTTGTGGGGTATAGGTATCACAACTTTTTTAAATTGTCCATTGTGCTTTCCGCTTCTCGTTTATATAATAACACACAGATGTGGCAAAAGTCAAGAGTGAGAATTAAATCTCATATGTTTCTAAATCAACCTTTCTAAATCAACATGTGATAACCGCTCAAAACGATAGAGAACGGAGGCATCATTTATGGGAATTAAAACAAGCGTTTCATCCTTTGCAATCAATCAGGCGCTGAACTACCTGACGAAAAACCCGGAGGAAAACCTTCCGAAGCTGATGAACTGGGTGGACAAATTCGCCGGGGACGGCGAGGACAGCTTCAAACTGCAGCGGGATGTCATTCGCAAGGTGGTCAACGACCCCACAAGCAACTGGTATCAGCTGATTATGAACGTGGCAAAAAACGTGGACAACGAGGTGCTGAAAACCATTTTCGTCAACTTCTTTGTCAACGCCAACCTGGTGGGCTGGAAGCGCCAGCAGGAAGTACGGGAAAAATATGGCTGCAACAGCCCCTGGGCCATTCTGCTGGACCCCACCTCCGCCTGTAACCTGCACTGTACCGGCTGCTGGGCCGCCGAGTACGGCAACAAGCTGAACCTGACCTTTGACGAGATCGACAACATCATCCAGCAGGGCAAGGAGCTGGGCGTATATCTGTACATCTACACCGGCGGCGAGCCGATGGTGCGGAAGAAGGATCTCATTCGCCTGTGCGAGAAGCACGACGACTGCGTATTCCTGTGCTTCACCAACGGCACCCTGATCGACGAACAGTTTGCCGACGATATGCTGCGGGTCAAGAACTTTATGCCCGCCATCTCCCTGGAGGGCTTCCAGGAGGCCACCGATGGCCGCCGGGGCGACGGCGTGTACCAGAAGGTCATTCGCACCATGGAGATTTTGAAGCAGCGCCGCCTGCCCTTCGGCATCTCCGCCTGCTACACCAGCGCCAACATGGATTCCATCATCTCCGAGGAATTCATCGACAAGCTGATCGACATGGGGGCCTATTTCATCTGGTACTTTCACTATATGCCGGTGGGCAACGACGCCTCCCCGGATCTGCTGCCCACGCCGGAGCAGCGGGAGTATATCTATCACAAGATTCGGGACGAGTACCGCAGCTCCAAGGCCATCTTTATGATGGACTTCCAGAATGACGGCCAGTATGTGGGCGGCTGTATCGCCGGCGGGCAGCGGTTCTTCCACATCAACGCCAACGGCGACTGCGACCCCTGCGTGTTTATCCACTACTCCGACTCCAACATCCGGGAAAAGACCTTGCTGGAGGTTCTGACCTCTCCCCTGTTCATGGCCTATCATGACGGTCAGCCATTCAATGAAAACCATCTGCGGCCCTGTCCCATGCTGGAGAACCCGGAGCGGATTCAGAAAATCATTCAGAAAACCGGTGCTCACTCCACGGATTTACAGTCCCCGGAGAGCGTGGAGCATCTGACTGAAAAGACCAAACCCTATGCGGCGAACTGGGTGGAGACTGCCGATCGCCTGTGGGCCTGCTCCGGGCATTGCGCCTCCTGCTCCAGTGCGGATGCCGAACAGCAGGAAACGCCCGCTGATTAAGCCGCATGACCCCAATAGCCAGTTTCTACTTTCTCGTATTCCTCTTTTGACAAGTGCGCTGCCTCCCTGGAGACAGCGCACTTGCACGTTTTTCTTCTCAATACGCCAAAAAGCCTCTGAAATCCATGGATTTCAGAGGCTTTTTGGTCCGAGCGGCGGGATTCGAACCCACGTTCTCTTGGACCCGAACCAAGCGCGATACCAAGCTTCGCCACGCCCGGATACATTTTTATCCCGTCCAGACCTGTACACACCGACCGTTCGGGTCAGTCGATGGACATTGAAAGTCTGCGGAAACGCTTTAGGACGCAGGCCAACAGCCACAACTGCGACGCGGTCAGACCTCACGCCCGAAACAACGATATTTTAGACCAGAATAGCGGAATTGTCAAGGACTTTTTCTGCAACAGAACAATAATCTTGTAGGTTTGTCAATCATACTTTACACTCCGGAAAAGAAGAAAGGACATCTTTT
>JAJQBJ010000063.1 GCA_021203345.1 Oscillospiraceae bacterium | reverse complement strand
CTCTATTGAAGCTTTTCGCGGATGTGTTCAACTTGCACTTGCAATTTTCGTAAAAAAATAACAAACTCAAAAAACAGCTTGATTTTCAGGGAGGCGTTGTTGATATGTCTTATATTCAGGTCGAGTATCAGGAGCAGGTAGCTCTGTTGACCATCGACCGTCCCAAGGCGTTGAACGCATTGAACAGTGCGGTATTGGACGACCTGGCGGCGGCTTTGGACAGTCTGGATTTGGCTGTCGTGCGTTGTGTGGTGATCACCGGCTCCGGTTCCAAATCCTTTGTGGCCGGTGCTGACATCGGAGAGATGAGCAGTCTGACTGCGGAGGAGGGCGAGGCCTTCGGCAAAAAGGGCAACGACATCTTCCGCAAAATCGAAACTCTGCCTGTCCCCGTCATTGCCGCCGTCAACGGCTTTGCGCTGGGCGGAGGCAACGAGCTGGCGATGGCCTGCGATATTCGCCTCTGCTCCGAAAACGCCGTATTCGGTCAGCCGGAGGTCGGCCTGGGTATTACCCCCGGCTTTGGTGGCACCCAGCGCCTGGCCCGGCTGGTCAGCCCCGGCATGGCTATGCAGCTGATTCTCAGTGCCAAAAACATCAAGGCTCCGGAGGCCCTGCGGATCGGCCTGGTGAACGCCGTGTACCCCCAGGAGGAGCTGCTCCCCGCCGCGCTGAAGCTGGCAAAGGCCATTGCCGCCAACGCGCCCTACGCAGTCCGGGCCTGCAAAAAGGCCATCCGGGACGGCATCGACCTTCCCATGGACGAGGCCCTTGTGGTGGAGGAAAAGCTGTTCGGCTCCTGCTTCGCCACGGAGGATCAGAAGTACGGCATGGCCTACTTCCTGGATAAAAACAAGGATAAACCTGCAAAGGTGTTCCAAAATAAATAAGCAAGTAACCACCCTAATTTGAAATAAAATTGATTTGTTTGGAGGAATTTTGTTATGGCAATCAATCAGGTAGTCGTCATTGGTGCCGGCCAGATGGGACGCGGCATCGCACAGGTCTTTGCCACCGCCGGTAAGACCGTCGTGGTATGCGACATCAACGAGCAGATCATCTCCGCCTCTCAGGCCGCTCTGGACAAGGGCTTTGCCAAGATGGTGGCAAAGGGAAAGATGACCCAGGAGTATGTGGACGAGCTGAAGGGCCGGATGTCCTTCTCCGCCGACACGGAGTACGCCTGCGCCGCCGATGCGGATCTGGTCATCGAGGCCGCCATCGAGCGTCTGGATCTGAAAAAGCAGATTTTTGCAAAGCTGGACGCGGTCACGAAGCCGGAATGTATCCTCGCCACCAACACCTCGTCCATCTCCATCACTGAGATCGCCTCCGCCGTGCAGCGCAAGGACAAGGTGATCGGGATGCACTTCTTCAATCCCCCTGTGGCGATGAAGCTCATCGAGGTCATTCGCGGCGGCAATACCTCGGACGAGACGTATACCACGATTTTCGAGACGGCCAAGGAGATCGGCAAAACTCCCGTCACCGTGGCTGAGGCCCCCGGCTTTGTCTGCAACCGTCTGCTGATTCCCATGATCAACGAGGCCGTCGAGCTGGTCTACACCGGCGTCGCCACGCCGGAGGACATCGACACCGCCATGAAGCTGGGCTGCAACCATCCCATGGGCCCCCTGACGCTGGCGGACTTCATCGGTCTGGACACCTGCCTGGCCATTATGGACACGATTTATTCGGAGACGCACGACTCCAAGTACCGCGCCTCCCTCCTGCTGCGGAAGATGGTTCGCGCAGGCAAGCTGGGCAACAAGACCGGCGAGGGCTTCTTCAAGCACTGAGAAAACCGAACCCAATCGGAGCCGAAGGGTCTTCGGCTCCGGTTCTTATACTGATACTGAATTTTATTGGAGGACAATCATATGGATTTTAATCTTTCAAAAGAGGAACAGCTGGTTCAGCAGATGTACCGCTCCTTCGCAGAAAACGAGGTCAAACCCATCGCGGGCGACGTGGACGAGGAGGAACTCTTCCCCGAGGAAACCGTCAAAAAGATGGCAAAGCTGGGCATGATGGGCATTTATTTCCCCAAGGAGTACGGCGGCCAGGGCGCATCCTACCTCTCCTATGTCATGGCAGTGGAGGAAATGAGCAAGGTCTGCGCCACCACCGGCGTTATCATCTCCGCCCATACCTCTCTGTGCTGCAACCCCATCTATGACTTCGGCACCGAGGCGCAGAAGAAGAAGTATCTGCCCAAGCTCTGCTCCGGCGAGTGGCTGGGCGCCTTCGGCCTAACCGAGCCGGGCGCTGGCACTGACGCCGGCGGCGTAAAGACCATGGCGGTTCTGGATGAAAAGGGCGAGAACTACATTCTGAACGGCACCAAGATCTTCATCACCAACGCCGGGTATGCTGATGTGTTTATCATCATCGCCATGACAGACCGCACCAAGGGTCAGCGGGGCCTGAGCGCCTTTATCGTGGAGCGGACATTCCCCGGCTTCTCCGTAGGCAAGCACGAGAAGAAGATGGGTATTCGCGGCTCCTCCACCTGCGAGCTGATTATGGAGAACTGCATCGTCCCCAAGGAAAATATGCTGGGCAAGGAAAACCGCGGCTTCAACCTGGCTATGGCGACCCTGAACGGCGGCAGAATCGGCATTGCGTCCCAGGCTCTGGGCATTGCCGAGGGCGCTCTGGACGAGACGGTGAAGTACACCAAGGAGCGCAAGCAGTTCGGCAAGTCCATCTTCAAGCAGCAAAACACCCAGTTCCAGCTGGCCGACCTGGTGGCCCGCACCGAAAGCGCAAAATGGCTGGTGTACAAGGCCGCCATGACCAAGCAGAACGGCGGCAATTACGCGGTGGACGCCGCCACGGCAAAGCTGGTGGCCGCTGAGACTGCCATGGCTGTCACCACCAAATGCGTCCAGCTGTTTGGCGGCTACGGCTACACCCGGGACTATCCCGTGGAGCGCATGATGCGCGATGCGAAGATCACCGAGATCTACGAGGGTACCAGCGAGGTCATGCGTATGGTCATCGCAGGTTCCCTGTAATATAGGAGGATATACGAATATGAAGATCGTTGTTTGTATGAAGCAGGTGCCTGACACCACCGAGGTGAAAATCGACCCTGTTACCAATACGCTGATCCGTGACGGTGTGCCCGCCATCATCAACCCCGACGACAAGTGCGGCATTGAGGCGGCCCTCGAAATCAAGGAGCAGATTCCGGACACCACCGTAACCGTCATTACCATGGGTATCCCCTCCGCAGAGATCGCGCTGCGGGAGGCGCTGGCAATGGGCTGTGACGAGGCTGTGCTTTTGACCGACCGCCGTCTGGGCGGCGCGGATACCTGGGCTACCTCCTCCGCCGTGGCCGGTGCGGTGAAAAAGCTGGGCGCAGACCTGGTGATCTGCGGCCGTCAGGCCATCGACGGCGACACGGCACAGGTGGGCGTTCAGATCGCTATTCACCTGGGGATTCCGGTCACCACCTATGTGGAAAAGCTGGTGGAGGTCACGGACAAGAGCATCACGGTACAGCGCCAGTATGAGGATCGGTATCAGACCATCCGCATGAACTATCCCTGCCTGATCACCGCAATCGGGGAGCTGAACCAGCCCCGCTATATGTCTGTGGGCGGCTGCTTTGACGCCTATCAGAAGGAAATCAGATATATGACCTATGATGACATCTCCGATGTGGTGGACGAGAGCAACATCGGCCTGAAGGGTTCTCCCACCTATGTGGCAGTCTCCACCACCAAGGAGGCCAAGGGCGCGGGCGAGATCCTGAAGGATCTGACCGCAGACGAGGCGGTTGCCGCCATTGTCGAGCGTTTGGCTGCAAAGCACATCATTTGACGGAGGGTACACGATTATGAGCAAGAATGTTTTTGTTTTCGCTGAACAGCGGGATGGCGAGATTCAAAAGGTCGCCATCGAACTGGTGGGCAAGGCCCGGGAGCTGGCCGATGAGCTGGGCCAGCAGGTCGTTGCCGTTCTCCCCGGCTCCGGCATTGAGGCCAAGGCCGCTGTCCTGATCGCCCACGGCGCAGATCAGGTCATTGTCGCCGACTACCCTGAGCTGGCGGAATACTCCACCCTCCCCTATACCCAGGTCATGACAAAGGTGATTCGGGAGTACGACCCGGAGATCGTCCTGTTTGGCGCTTCCTCCATTGGCCGCGACCTGGCTCCCTCTGTTTCCGCCACGGTTCACACCGGCCTGACCGCCGACTGCACCGGTCTGGCTATCGGCGATGTGGAAAAGTCCGCCACCAACGAGGCAGACAAGGCCACCATCGAGGCCAGAATCGCCGAGCTGGGGCAGGACGTGACCGTCGTGGACAACAGCAAGGTCATGAACGTGAAGGGCAAGGAGATCTCCATCGTCAACGTGAAGTACACCTACCACAAGCAGCTCCGCATGACCCGTCCCGCCTTCGGCGGCAACATCATCGCCACCATCGCCTGCCTCCAGCACCGGCCCCAGATGGCGACGGTTCGCCCCGGTGTGATGCAGGCTCTGCCCGCGGACGAAACCCGCACCGGGCAGGTCGTCAAGCTGGAGGTGGCGCTGTCCAACAACCTGGAGGTTCTGGAGACGGTGAAGGCCGGCAAGGCGGCAAAGGACATCACGGAGGAGAAGATTCTGGTTTCCGCCGGCCGCGGCATTGGCTCCCCGGATAAAATCGCGGCGGTGCAGGAGCTGGCGGATGTTCTGGGCGGCGCGATTTCCGGTTCCCGTGCGGTGGTAGATGCGGGCTGGCTGCCCAAGGATCGCCAGGTGGGCCAGACCGGCAAGACCGTTCGGCCTGAGCTGTATGTGGCCTGCGGCATCTCCGGCGCGATCCAGCACGTCGCCGGTATGGAAGGCTCTGATTATATCATCGCCATCAATAAGGAGGAATCTGCGGCAATCTTCGACGTTGCCGATTTGGGCATCCTGGGCGATGTGAACGTGATTCTGCCCAAGCTGACGGAGGCAATCAAAAAGTACAAGGCGGAGCAGGCCGCACAGTAAGGTCGTCCGCTTCCATATGAATACGCTACGGCGGTCATCGGGAATAAACCGATGACCGCCGCAAGTTTTGTGATCGTGATACGCAAAGCCCGACTCGGTAAAGGGTGCTACCGGGCCGGGCTTTACATTCTATTTATTGCTTATTACTCGCTGAGCACAGTGCCGTCAGCCAGCGTGATCGTATAGCCGTTGAAGTTGATGGTGCCGTTGTTCGTCAGGCTGGTGATGGTGCAGTCTCCGGTCAGATTCCAGGTGCAGCCCTCGTCAATGGTAATCACCGCGTTGTTCTCCACAGCCGTGCCGCCCTCGGCGTTCTCCACAATGTTGATGGTGCCGGTGAGAACCGAGCCGTTGGTCAGAGTCAAATCCAGCGTGGAAACAGTGTCCACCGTGATATCACCCTCCAGCTCCTGGGCGTCAGCGGTCATAGTCACCTGACCGCCGTTGGCTCCTGCCGTTCCCCAGCCGTGGCTGGCGTCGTTGCCGGAAATGGTCATCAGGGTTCCGTCCGTCTCGTTGTTCACAATGGACACACCGGAGAGGTAAATGGTGCAGGCGGTGTTCGTGACAAAGAACACGTCGCCGTTGTTATTCGTCAGGCTGCCGCCGGTCATGGAGAAGGAAGAAGTACCTTCCTCTGCGTCCCCGGACTGTGACTGATAAATCATAACGCTGTGAACATTGGTATCGGAGCTGGTGCCCTCCGTATCGCTCATATTGCCGCTAACATCGCAGTCCACCAGGGTAATGGAGTTCTCGCCCTCGATCACCAGTGCCTCAGAGTTGTTGGCGGTCAGAGTTGCATTTTCTACCGTGATCGTAGCCGTAGAGTACACAGCGGGGGAATTATACCCGTTGGAGGTATAGGTGCCGCCATCCACAGTCACCGTTCCGCCGCCCCGGTCAGAGCGGATCGCTGCGGAAGAGCTTCCGGAGGTGGTCACAGTCAGATTGTAGGCAATGGTGGTGCCGCCGCCGGTGGTCTGGATACCGCCGGAGTTGTCCGCCGTGGTGGTGATGGTGGAGTCGCTGATCGTCACCGTCGTTCCGGAGCCGTAGCTGAACACGCCGTTGCCGTTCTGGGCGGAAGAAGTAATCGTTGCGTTCGTGATCGTCACCTGAGCGCCGTCCGTCGCCAGTAGCGCGGCGTTCATGCCGTAGAAGTCCCCGTCCTCGGTGTTGGAGGAGGAACCGGCGGATTTGTCAACGGTGATGCCGTCCAGTGTGACCGTGGCTCCCGTGACGCGGAGGGCGTTCTCATCGTCGCCGGTGGAGGTATAGGTGGTGTCGGTGTAGGTGCCGTCCTCGGTGATTTCCGTGGCCGCAGTACCCTGGGTCACCTCGCCGGAGCCGCCGAAGCTGCCGCCTTCGCCGCCCATTTCACCGCTCATCTCACCCATTTCGCCATCCATTTCCATGTCGCTGCCTACGGATTTCACGGTGACGGTGGTCACTGCGTTGTCGTCGCCCACCTCGATCACCAGGATATCGCCCACCGCCAGGTCAGAGACATCAATGGTTTCGGTCCCGTCCATGGTTTCAGAGAGGATTTCGGCCCCGTCAATGTCGATGGTGACGGTTTCGTCCCCGGCGGTGAAGGTGTACATTGTCATGCCGCCTGCACCGTCTGCGCTGAATCCCCCGCCGGACTGCTGACCGCCGCCGGAGGGCATATCAAGCCCCTCGCCGTCTCCGGATTCGGTGGGCATCTCCATCTGCTCCCCGTCAGGAGCGCCGGTGCCCTCAGGCATTTCCATTTCCTCCCCGTC
>JAJQBJ010000071.1 GCA_021203345.1 Oscillospiraceae bacterium | reverse complement strand
CCATTTCCCTTATTATACCAGAAATGGGGGCAGGGGATAGTTCTTTGACAGACTGAAAGTCGCACCCGCTTTCGCGGGTGCGACTTGATCATAAACACACTCCTGAAATACACTACCCCTATTTCGTTTCGTCAGCGTCTGGCGCATACTCCAGAATATCTCCCGGCTGACAATGCAGCGCCTCGCAGATGGCGGAGAGGGTGGAAAACCGCACGGCGCTGATTTTCCCGGTTTTCATTTTAGAGAGATTGACGTTTGTCACGCCGACCTTTTCTGACAGCTCGTTCAAGCTCATTTTCCGGTCTGCCATAACCCGGTCAAGGCGAAGAATAATTTTACCCATACAAAGCCGCCTCCTTATAACGTCTCGTCCGACTCCTGCTGCAAAGCCTCCCCATACCGGGACACATAGGACATGAGATACAGGATAACCGCACAGAAGATAAAGTTCACCTCAAAGACGTAGTGGAACGTGACTCCGGTACCGGCATCCGATGCAAACAGAGACGAAAGATCAATACAGCTGGACTGGATGGCATTGAAGCAGAGCCCACCAACCTGGGGGAGGATACCGCCAACGAGGACGAGCCGCGCAAGCACCTTCAGGGCACGGGAACAGCCGGCCTCAAAGGGCCTTCCCGCCGTCATAGGGGCCAGAATCGAGCGTATGGCCCGAAACCCGATGCGGCTTATCACAAAGCAATAGATGCCGACAACCAGAGCGCCGATGCAGAGGGTCATGCGATAGGTGAAGGGAGCGCTTATCATGTCCTCCGTCAGCGTCAGGGAAAGAGAACCCAAATTAACCTCCGGCGAATCCAGAAAGGACACGTTCATGCCAAGCCCAACGGCAACCGCGCCAACCAAACCGCATACCACCATAACAGCGCTGACGACATAGAGGACGATGCAGCAGACCCGCGCGATCTTATCCAGCACCTGTGCGGTGCGAATCATTTTCCGGTGTTCCATAGTTCAGACTCCTTATCATTAAAAAATTAGCGTTTATCGATAACCGCATTCTCAGTATAGCACAGTTTTTATTTTTGTCAACTACTTTTTATCGTTTTTCGTTAATTTTTTCTTTTCGCTGAACGCCCGACAAAACGAGTGCATCCGACATCGAATGCACTCGTTCCCTGAAAATATTCGATTGGCGATGTTACCGCCCCTCACTCCACATACTCGCTGGCCCGCATAGCCAAAATCGTCCGCTGGAACAGCTCGTCCAGCTCCCAGCCCAGCATTTCCGCGCCCCGCTGGATGACCTCCCGGGAGCAGCCGGCGGCGAACTTCTTATTCTTGAACTTCTTCCGGACGCTTTTGACCTCCAAATCCTGAATGCTTCGGCTGGGCAGCATGACCGCGCAGGCTCCCAGCAGACCGGTCAGCTCGTCGGTGGCATAGAGAACCTTCTCCATCTGATGCTCCGGCTGAATGTCCACCGTGAGCAGATAGCCGTGGCTGGCGACGACGTGAATCACCCGTTCATCCACGCCCCGCGCCCGCAGAAGCTCCTGCTCCTTGATGCAGTGCTGGTCGGGCCATTGCTCAAAGTCCAGATCGTGGAGCAGTCCCACCACCTGCCAGAAGTCGGCCTCGTCTCCGTAGCCCAGCTCCAGGGCGAAATAACGCATTACGTCCCCCACAATGCGGGCGTGCTTCTGATGAAATTCCCCCTGGTTGAACTCCGTCACCAGCGCCCATGCCTCGTCAATGGTCGGTATCATATGCAGAACCGCGCTCCTTTCGGGTTAGTCCGCGAACATCGGCGTGGACAGATAGCGGTCGCCGGTGTCGGGCAGCAGCGCCACAATGGTCTTGCCCTTGTTTTCGGGGCGCTTTGCCAGCTGAACCGCCGCCCAGACTGCGGCTCCGGCGGAAATGCCCACCAGAATCCCCTCGCTCTTGCCGATGGCCTTGCCGGTGGCAAAGGCGTCGTCGTTCTCCACGGGGATGATTTCATCGTAAATCCCGGTGTCCAGCACATCGGGGACAAAGCCCGCGCCGATGCCCTGAATCTTGTGGGCCCCGGATACGCCCTTGCTCAGCACCGGGGAGCTGGCAGGCTCCACGGCCACAATGGACACATTGGGGTTCTGTTCCTTCAAATATGCGCCTACGCCGGTGATGGTGCCGCCGGTGCCTACCCCGGCGACAAAGATATCCACCTGACCATCCGTGTCCTCCCAAATCTCCGGGCCGGTGGTGGCCTTGTGAACGGCGGGGTTGGCGGGGTTCACAAACTGGCCGGGGATAAAGCTGTCGGGAATTTCCTGGGCCAGCTCGTCAGCCTTGGCAATCGCGCCCTTCATTCCCTTGGCCCCTTCGGTCAGCACCAGCTCCGCGCCATAGGCCTTCATCAGCTGGCGGCGCTCCACGGACATGGTTTCCGGCATGACGATGATAATACGGTAGCCCCGGGCGGCGGCAACGGAGGCCAGACCGATGCCGGTGTTGCCGGAGGTCGGCTCGATGATAACGGAGCTGGGCTTCAACAGCCCCTTGGCCTCGGCGTCGTCGATCATGGCCTTGGCGATGCGGTCTTTCACGGAACCGGCGGGGTTGAAATACTCCAGCTTGCCCAGAATCCGGGCCTCCAGGCCGTTGTCCTGCTCCACATGGGTCAGCTCCAGCAAAGGTGTTTTGCCGATCAGCTGGTCGGCGGATGTGTAAATCCTGCTCATAACAGTACCTCCATCATATTTGATGCTCTGAAAAGATTGGGCGGCGGTGTTCCCGATGCATCGCTTTACCTATCTCTTAAATGGGTTTATTGGTATTATAGACCGGCGGAATGGGTTTGTCAACCAGAAAATTTGAAATTTTCCGGTTGATTTCCCATAAACCCTGTTTTATAATAGGTTACACTTACCTGTAACCAATATCAATCGACATATGACATATAAAGGAGGCCCGATCTCAAATGATGATTTCGACCAAAGGCCGGTACGCTCTGCGGGTGCTGGTAGACCTGGCGGAGCATGACGCCGGGAGCTATATCCCCCTGAAGGAGGTCGCCCGGCGGCAAGATATCTCCGAAAAATACCTGGAAAGCATCGTCAAGCTGCTGGTACGCAGCGGCGACCTGGAGGGCGTTCGGGGCAAGGGCGGCGGCTATCGCCTGAGCCGCTCCCCGGATCAATACCGGGTGGGGGATGTGCTGCGGCTGATGGAGGACGGCCTGGCCCCGGTGGCCTGTCTGGAGGAACACGCCAAGCCCTGCCCCCGGGAGCCCTATTGCCGCACGCTGCCCCTGTGGCAGGAGCTGAACGAGCTGGTGTCCGGGTATCTGGACAGCAAGACCATCGCAGACCTGATGCTGCCCAATCAGGAGGGCAACGACTATGTGATTTGATAAAATGTCAGAAAAACGTAAGATTTTCTCCGCTGTTCCCGTCTTTCTTTTTACGTCAATTTGATGTATAATATTTATAGCGAAACCTAATGTTTTATCAACATAAAAAGGAGCGGAACATCATGAAACGATTTGTACTCCCCTTTCTGGCCCTGACGCTGGCTCTGACCTGCGCGGCCTGCGGCACCTCGCCCGATGAGCAGGCAGAGACAACCGTTTCCACCCCTGCCGAAACGGAGACTGTTTCCACCTCGGCCCCTGCTGAAACAGATGTAACCGAGGAGACAGAGGCTGTCTCCACCACCCCCGCCGAAACAGCGGAGCCGGAGGAAATGACGGTTCCCACCGCAGAAAACAACTACCTGATTTCGGTTCCCGTTGGGGATAGCTATCAAATCGACCTGGACGGGGACGGTTCTCTGGACACCGTTCAATATGATGTAGACCCCGACACCCAGGACGCCAGCGGAGCCTGGAGCATGGGGATGCCCAATACATTCTCCGTGAACGGCGTCAGCTTTTTAAGTGACGATGCAGAGAACCCCATGTCCGATTACGACATCTGGATGGCGGACGCTTACAACCCCATGTCCGATTACGACATCTGGATGGCGGACGCTTACAACCCGGCTGCCTATTATCTGGTGGATTTGGATGCCAGCGATGGCTATTATGAGATCGCCTTGGTGGACTATGGCCCCAGCGACGATGAGGTTTGCTACCTGTTCCGGTATGACAGCGGTTCCATGTCCTATCTGGGCTGGATTCCGAGCTGTCCGGAGTACGACACCATCACCTTTTACGGGGACGGCACGGTACAGGCCCTCTGCACCATGGACGTGATGCAGACCTGGCGTGGTTTCCGCACCTATCAGCTGTCCGAGGGCACCATCGCGGCGGTGGAGGGGGAGCTTTTTACCCCCTATTCCTACGATGATGCTCAGGAGGTCTATTTGAAGGTCGCTCTGACCGTCTATGCGGAGCCGGATCTCAGTGCGGATACACTGGTTCTGGAGCCGTCGGAGGATGCGCTTTCCTTCCCCTTGACGGACGGCGAAAGCTGGGTGCAGATCGTCTGTGCGGACGGCTCCACCGGATGGGCCTATTTCACGGACTATTTCATGGTGCAAAACGGGGACGAGATGGTGGACGATACCGAGGTGTTTGAGAACCTGATATTTGCAGGCTAAACGCCCGTCCATTTCTCCGATGACGGCCATCATACTTTGTCCCGGCGCTGCATAGAATGTCCCTGCAAGGAGGGACGCGCCATGATGGTTATTACTGCCAAGGTGCAATGGAAGAAGTTGATTTTGGTCGTTGTGGCCGCCGCAGCTATCATTCTGGCGGCGGTTCTGATGGGGACGGGAGTGATTTCCTTTGAGGGAGAGGACTCCGCCTCGGCCTTTTCCACCAAATCCGGGAAGGACGACGCCAGCCGGGTGGCCTACCTGACCAGCCTGGGCTGGGAGGTGTCGGAAACGGCTCTGTCCGCCGAGGACATCTACATCCCGGAGGAGCTGGACGAGGCCACCTACGGGGACTATCTGGCCCTACAGGAGGAGGCAGGCTTTGACCTGACGAAGTACGCCGGAAAAACCGTGATTCGCTATACCTATGAGGTGCTGAACTATCCCACCGGCGAGAGCGGCGTGGTGGCCGGGCTGCTGGTGTACAAGGATAAGATTATCGGCGGCGAGGTGATGAGCGTCCAGCTGGACGGGTTCATCCAAAGCCTGATTTACCCAACGGAATAATTAGAAAAGTGCGCTGCGGGGAGATTACGCAGCGCACTTTGCGTTGGGCGAGCATTGTACCCGGCATTTGAGGCGGGGTGCCCTTTGTTGAAACGTGATTCAAAACTTGAAGGGGGCTTCTCGACCCCGTTTCTTTTTGCCCCGTCAAAAAGAAATGGGGTTGAAAAAGCCCACTGCGAGATGGATACCCAATCAAAAAGGGTAGCCACTTCGCAATTAGCATGGCTCCCTGCATGGAAGTCGACTTCCATGCACCCCACCCCGATGATTGAATCTCCCTCCGGTTTGTGCTACAATGAAAAACCGACATCACACCGAAAACGAGGTATTTACATCATGAACGACAAAGAAATCTCGGAGCTGCGCCGCCGGTTCCGCGCCGGAAAGAACAACATTTCCGCCGTGCGGGGCTGTTACGTCAACGAGCGGCGGGAGATCGTCTCGGACTTCACCGAATCGCTGACGCTGCTCCCGGAGGACGAGGTGGAGCGCATCCTCGGCCTGTTAAAAAAATCCCTGTCCGGCACGCTGGGCAAAAATCTGGTGGATTTGACCTTTGAAACCAGGGCCGTCGTTGCCGGAGACGAGCATCGTCTGTTGTCCGCCTTGCGGGATACGGAGCTAAAGGACGACGAAAAGGTACGCGCTCTGTACCGGAAAATCATCGACAATCTGACCATGGAGGGGAGCTACCTGATTCTGCTGGGCTACGATGCCTATGACGTTCCCTATCGGGCCGGGGACGACGCGGTATTCGCGGAGGCCTCCACCAATGTATTCCGCTATCTGGTCTGTTCCGTCTGCCCGGTGAAGCAGACCAAGCCCGCCCTGAGCTTTGCCGTGCAGGAGAACCGCTTCCGCAGCGTGGGGGCGGACTGGGTGCTGAGCCAGCCGGAGCTGGGCTTTGTGTTCCCCGCCTTTGACGACCGGGCCACGAACCTCTACGGGGCCTTGTACTACACCCGGAACCCGGCGGACAACCACCCGGATTTTGTGCAGGCGGTATTCAATACGCCGCTACTGATGCCCGCCGCAGAGCAAAAAACCACCTTCCAGGACATCCTCAGCGAGTCCGTGGGGGAGGATTGCAGCTATCAGGTGGTTCAGGCCATGCAGGACCAGCTGACCGGCCTGATGGAGGAACACAAGGAGCAGCACATCCGGGAGCCGCTTCGGGTTTCTCACAGCACGCTGGAGGGGGTGCTGGCCTCCTGCGGCGTGACGGAGGAAAAACAGGCCGCCTTTGGCCGCCAGTACGAGGAGGCCTTTGGGGAGGACGTGACCCTGTCCCCCCGGAATCTGGTTGACCCCAAGCACATGGAGGTCGCCACCCCCGACGTGACCATTCAGGTGAACCCCCAGCGCAGCGAGCTGGTGCAGACCCGCATCATCGACGGGGTGAAGTACATCCTCATCCGGGCCGAGGAGGGCGTGTCCGTCAACGGCGTGAATATTCATATTTCCTGAGCCGATAAAAAAGCTCCCCTGATGCAGATGCACAGGGGAGCTAACGATTGCAGTTTTAAATTTTGTCTCACTCCGCTTGCTCCACATACCCCGCCAGCTCCCTTACCACCTCGCCGGCCAGAATCATCCCCGCCGCGGCGGGGACAAAGGCGGTGCTGCCGGGGACGGCGCGGCGGTACGCGCCGGGTTCCGCCGGGGCGGGGGGAGCGCTTTCCGGCGCTTCGCAGTCGGGTTCCGCCGGTTCCAGGGGCGTGATGGCCTTTTCCCTGGAATAGACTACCTTCAAATGGGGAATTCCCCGGCGTTTCAGCTCCCGGCGCATGACCCGGGCCAGGGGACAGACGGAGGTTTCGTAAATATCCGCCACCTCGAACAGCTCCGGGTGAACCTTGTTCCCGGCCCCCATGCAGGAGATGATGGGGGTGCCGGTGCGGTGGGCCTCCTCCGCCAGCTGGAGCTTCCCGGACACGGTGTCGATGGCGTCCACCACATAGTCATATTGGGTGAAGTCGAACTGCGCCGCCGTCTCCGGCAGATAGAAGGTGCGATAAACCCGCACCCGGCACTGTGGGTTGATGTCGTGGACGCGGGCGGCGGCGGCGTCCACCTTATACGCTCCCACGGTTTGCCGGGTGGCGATGATTTGGCGGTTCAGGTTGGACAGGCAGACCCGGTCGTTGTCGATCAGGTCCAGCGCACTCACGCCGCTGCGAACCAGCGCCTCCACCACATAGCCGCCTACCCCGCCCAGGCCAAACACGGCGACCCGGGCGCGGGCCAGGCGCTCCATGGCCGCCGTACCCAGTAAAATCTCGGTTCTGGAAAACTGATTCTGCATCTGTTTACCCTCGGTTCCGTTGCTGTGGGGTTATACCGCGTAATAGTTCATCAGGCAGCCGGACAGAATGATGTCCCGTTCCTCCCGGGTCAGGCCGGGCAGGGTCAGCGTCACCGGCTGGCGATTGCCGCCCCGCAGCAGATAGCCGGTCAGCTCCGTTCCGTCGCCCTCCAGCAGAGCGCGGATACCGGGGACATAGAGGACATCCCCCGCCTTCAAACGCAGGTCGCGGAGGTTCGGCACCACAAAGGGCAGCATCCCCCAGTTCACCACGTTGGAGCGGTAGCGCTTGGTGGCGAATTCCTCCACCAGATTGGCTACGCCGCCCAGCACCCGCTGGCAGGAGGCGGCCTGCTCCCGGGCGGAGCCGTCGCCGGGCTTCAGCGCCATAACTGCGGAGCCGATGCCCGTATTGTGCAGGTCGAAGCCCTCCGCCACCGCAGTCAGCCGGGAGTCCTCCGGGTCGGCGCGGCGCAGCATCTCGCGGGCCTGAATCTCCTTGGCCCGGCCCACATAGGCGGGGTCCTTCCGGGACAGGGTGAATTCCGCCAGCCGCAGGGGGTTGGAGCGGTAGGAGGAGGTGTCCCCGGAGGGAATCAACTCGTCCGTGGTGGTGACAGGGTCGTAGATAGCGGAGGCGACCTGAATCAGCAGGTTCTCCGGCATGGCGATCTGCGGGGGCCAGTCGGTGATGTTCGGCCCGTAAATCAGCTCCGTCTCCGGCTGGGGATGGCCCACGCCGCAGTAAACCCTCGCCTTGTAAGCGGAGTCGTCGTAGAAATAGGTTTCCTCCGGGGAATCCACCGGGGGATTGGGCAGTTCGTCCGCCGCGGTCAGTGCGCCGCCGTTCAGGGCGGTGGCGGCAATGGAGCGGGCGTCCATCAGGGCCACATAGCTGATTTGTCCGTCGCCGGGCTTGGAGCCCTCCCGGTTGGGGAAGTTCCGGGTGGAGTGACGGATGGAAAAGGCACCGTTGGCGGGCACGTCTCCCGCGCCGAAGCAGGGGCCGCAGAAGCAGGAGCGGATGGAGGCGCCGGAGGCCATCAGCGTGGGCAGAATCCCGTCCCGGGACAGGGCGGAGAAGATGGGCATGGAGCCGGGGTAGCAGGACAGCCAGAAGTGATCCGACCCGATGGGCTTGCCCTGTAAGATTTCCGCCGCCCGGCGGAGGTTCTGATAGGTGCCGCCGGAGCAGCCGGCGATGACCGCCTGATCGACGTAGAACTTCCCGTCATGAATCTTTTCCGTCAGGGAGGTGGGGGCGGTTTTCAGGGAGAAGCTCTCCGCCGTGCGCCGGTCTACCTCGTGGAGCAGATCCTTCATATTGGCCTTGAACTCCGCAATGGGATAGGCCAGGGAGGGATGGAAGGGCAGGGCGATCATGGGCCGGATTTGGGACAGGTCAACGGTCACGGCCCCATCATAGCAGGCCCCGTTCGCCGGGTGCTGCTCCCGGTATTCCTCACCCCGGCCAAAGCTCTCCAGCGCCTGGCGAACCACGCCGTCCGTCTCCCACACGGAGGACAGACAGGCCGCCTCGGTGGTCATGCAGTCAATGCCGCTGCGGTAGTCGATGGAAAGGCTCTGGATACCGGGGCCGACAAACTCCATCACCACATTGGTCAGCAGGCCCTTGGGGAAGGTGCGGGCGATAATCGCCAGCGCCACGTCTTGGGGGCCGACGCCGGGGTTGGGTCGTCCGGTCAGACAGACCGCCATAACCGGGGGATAGGGGATGTCATAGGTGCGGTGCAGAAGCTGCTTTGCCAGCTCCGGGCCGCCCTCGCCCACGGCCAGGGGGCCGAAGGCCCCGTATCTGGTGTGAGAATCCGAACCGATGATCATTTTCCCCGGAGCGGCGTAGCGCTCCCGCATGTAGGAGTGAATCACCGCCTGATGAGCGGGGACGAACTCACCGCCGTACTTTTTGGCGGCGCTGAGGCCGAACACATGGTCGTCCTCGTTGATGGTGCCGCCCACGGCGCACAGGGAGTTGTGACAGTTGGTCAGCACATAGGGAATGGGGAACTCCTTCAGGCCGCTGGCCCGGGCGGTTTGCAGGATACCCACATAGGTGATGTCGTGGGAGGCCATCGCGTCGAACTTGATGCGAAGCGAGTCCATGTCAGGACTGGTGTTGTGGGCCTTCAGGATGCGGTAGGCCATGGTGCCCTGCCGGGCCTCCTCATAGGGAGCGCAGCCCGCCTGGCGGCCCTCCCGCTCCGTCAAAATGGCTCCGTCCCGGTAGTAGCAGCGTTCCTTCAAAACCTCAATCATGGCGGAATCCCCCTTCTTAAAATGCAAAAATATAAGAATAGTATAGCAGTTCCCTGACGAAAATGCAAGAAGAATTATTTCAAATTTCAAATTTTAAAATGAAGGGCGGGGCCGGAATTCCGGCCCCGCAGGCAGATATTTTGCTTTTATGAGAACCATCTGAAAAGGCTGCCCCGGCGATTTCCGTTCCCTTACTCCGACTTCAGTCTCAGCCACTCGGAATCATACAGCGCCAGCGTGTCCTCCGGCAGATTGGTGAACACGGTGCAGCGGGACAGCGTCTCGGAATCCGGATAGGCGATGGTGCTGTTGGCAAGCTCCTCATCCAGCAGCTCCCGCGCTGCGGTGGAGGGGGAGGAATAGCCGGTCACGGTGCAGTTGGCGGCAATGACCTCCGGGCTGCACATATAGTTGATAAAGGCCTCGGCGTTCTCCTTGTTGGCCGCGCCCTTGGGGATGCACATGGCGTCCACAAACAGGTTGGAGCCTTCCTCCGGCAAGCAGAAGGCCAGGTCAGGATTCTCCTCGATCATGGTGATGGCGTCGCCGGCGTAATAGGGGGCAATAGCCGCCTCTCCGGCCTCCATCTTGTCAAAGATCTGGTCCATGACATAGGCCTGGAGCAGAGGCTTCTGCTCCACCAGCAGGTCTACCGCTTCCACAATTTCCTCCTCAGAGGTGGTGTTGATGGAGTAGCCCAGCCGCTGGAGGGCAATGGCGATGGCATCCCGGGAGTTGTCAAACATCAGAATCTGACCGGAATAATCCTCGTCCCACAGGGCGTCCCAGGAGGTGATCTCATAGTCCACCATGGTGGTGTTGTAGATGATACCCACGGTGCCCCAGGTGTAGGCCACGGAGTACAGTCCGTCCGGGTCGTATTCCAGATTCTTGTAGTCACTGTCGATGTTGTCATAGTTGGGGATGTTGTCAAAGTCCAGCTCCTCCAGCATATCCTCCTCGATCAGCCGGGCAATCATATAGTCCGAGGGGAAGATCACATCATACTCCCCGGAGCCGGATTTCAGCACGGAATACAGGCTCTCGTTGTCGGAGTAGGTGGTGTAGTTGACCTTGATGCCCGTCTCCTCCTCAAAGGCGTCCAGAACATCCTCGTCGATATACTCGCCCCAGTTATAGACGTTGACCTCCCCATTGGAGGCGGAGCTGCCCCCGCAGCCGGAGACAAGGACTGCCGTCCCCAGGGACAGGGCGCAGACCAGAGCAACAGAAAGCAATTTTTTCATTCTCAATACCTCTCTAATTCAGAATCCGGGGAGGCGCCCCGCAGAACGGCCTCCTTTTTCGCCTGTGCCTTGGCCTGGCGGCTCTGGCGCAGGTTGATGATGACCAGCAGGGTCAACACGATAACAAACAACAGGGTGGACAGGGCGTTGATCTCCGGGCTGATGCGCTTCCGGGTCATGGAATAAATCACCATGGCCAGGGTCTGCACCCGGGAACCGGCGGTGAAGTAGGAAATCACAAAATCGTCCACGGACATGGTAAAGGCCATGATAGCCCCGTTCACCATGCCGGACATGATCTCCGGCAGCACCACCTTGCGGAAGGCGTACAGGCTGGAGGCACCCAAATCCTCCGCCGCCTCCATCAGATTGGGGTCCAGCTGCCGCAGCTTGGGCATGACGGACAGAATCACATAGGGCGTATCAAAGGTGATATGGGCCAGCAGCAGGGTGACAAAGCCCATCTTGAAGTTGGTACCAAGGGTGGCATTGATGGCTCCCAGCGCACCCACAAACAGCAGCATCATGGAAACGCCGGTAATGATATCCGCATTGGTCATGGGGATGTTGTTGACGGTCAGGAGGATGTTGCGGCTTTTGCGCTTCATATTCATCAGGCCCAGGGCCGTCAGCGTACCAAGCACCGTAGCCACCGCCGCCGCCAGCACGGACACCAGCAGCGTGGTGCCGAAGGCGTTGAGGATGGCGGAGTCCTGAAACAGCTCCTGATACCATTTCAGGGAAAAGCCTGTCCAGGTGGCCCGGCTTTTGGATTCGTTAAAGGAAAAGATAATCAGCACAAAGATGGGCGCATACAGGAACAGGAACACCAGGCCCATAAAAATGCGGGAAAAAACGCCGTTCTTTTTCAAAACATCACCGCTCCTTCCTCGCCGTCGCCAAAGCGGTTCATAATCGCCATGGAAATCAGCACAATGACCATCATCACAAGGCTGATGGCGGAGCCGAGATAGGGATTATAGGCGTTGCCCAGGAACTGGGTCTGAATCAGGTCGCCCAGCATCATGGTCATGCCGCCGCCCAGCAGCTGGCTGATGACAAAGGTGGACACCGAGGGGATGAACACCATCGTAATGCCGGAGATGACCCCGGGCAGAGACAAGGGAAAAATCACCCGGCGGAACACGGTGGGGGAGTTGGCCCCCAGGTCCTGGGCGGCCTCAATGACCCTGGAATCGATTTTTTCAATCACGGAAAAAATCGGCAGAACCATAAAGGGCAGATAGTTGTACACCATGCCCAGGACGACTGCGCCGGAGGTGTTGATCATAGAAAAATACTCGATACTGGTGCCGAAAATGGAGTTGATGAGCTTAAATACGCCCAGCGCGGACAGGATGGAGTTGATGATGCCGGTGTTTTCCAGCAGGCTCATCCAGGCGTAGGTACGCAGCAAAAAGTTCATCCACATGGGCAGCATAATCAAAATCATGGCGATTTTGCGGAAACGCTCCCCCTCCCGGGCCATCACATAGGCCAGCGGATAGCCGATGACCACGCAAATCACCGTGGCGATAATCGCCAGCAGGAAGGACTGCTCAAAGACCTTGAGGTAGGTGCCCATGCCGGTGAAGTTTTCCAGCGTGAAGCCCCCGGATTTGGAGGTAAAGGCGTAAATCACCACCAGAATCAGCGGCACCACCACGAAAATGGCCATCCAGATCACATAGGGAATGGCAAGGCGTTTGCTCTTCATTCCGCTACCTCCCGGGTCTTGTGCATGATATGAATATCGTCCGGGGTCAGGGACATGCCGATCAGGTCGCCGACGGACAGCCGGGTGGTGGTCTGGAGCTGCCAGGTATAGCCATCGGACTGCACCATGGCCTCGTAGAACACGCCCTTGAACACCACGGACTCCACCCTGCCCCGGATGGGAGCGCCCTCCGGGGGACACAGGTGCAGATCCTCCGGGCGAACCACCACATCCACCGGCTCGTTTTTCTCAAATCCGGAGTCAAGGCACTGGAAGGTATGGCCCGCAAAGGTCACGACCAGATCCTGATCCATCCGGCCGTCGATGATGTTGGATTCCCCGATGAAGTCCGCCACAAAGGCGTTTTTCGGCTCGTTATAAATGTCCAGAGGGGTTCCGATCTGCTGGATATTACCGTTGTTCATGACCACGATGGTGTCGCTCATGGTGAGGGCCTCCTCCTGGTCATGGGTCACATAAACAAAGGTGATGCCCACCTGCTGCTGAATCTTTTTCAGCTCGATCTGCATCTCCTTACGCAGCTTCAAATCCAGCGCACCCAGAGGCTCGTCCAGCAAAAGAACCTGTGGTCGGTTGATGATGGCCCGGGCAATGGCGATGCGCTGCTGCTGTCCACCGGACAGCGAGTTGACGGAGCGCTTTTCGTAACCGGACAGGTTCACCAGCGCCAAAGCGTCCGTCACCCGGCGGCGGATCTCCGCCTCCGGCGTTTTGGAGATACGAAGGCCGAAGGCCACGTTCTCGTAGATGTTCATGTGGGTGAACAGGGCGTATTTTTGGAACACCGTGTTCACCTTGCGTTTGTGCGGCGGGACTCCGTTGATGCGTTTCTCCTCGAAGAACACGTCTCCGCTGGTCGGCTCCTGAAAGCCGCCGATGATGCGGAGGGTGGTGGTCTTGCCGCAGCCGGAAGGCCCCAGCAGCGTCAGAAACTCAGAGTCCTTGATATCCAGATTGATGGAATTCAAGATCACATCTTCGTCAAACTTCATCACGATGTTGACGAGGCGAATCAGGTCTTTGGACATTTATCCTCCCCCATTCCTTTGTTCGGGCCGTCCCGGACAGGAGGCCGGCGCGCCCAGATTGAATTTGGCACACAGATTTTTTAGCCGAAAGAAGCACTGAACAAAGGGGTTCCCTGACGGAACTGCGCTTCCTTGCGTCCACCCTACCGATTTATCCAGTGTCTCCAAGGTAAATATAATCGTGTGATTAGAACAAATATAGCGGTTTATGGCGAAAAAGTCAATGTATTTCCGACACTTTTTTTGAAACCGGCCAATTTCTTCGCCTGGGGAGAAATTATCTGGAATTTTCGGCGGAACGCTTGCACTTTCCGAGAAAATATAGTAAAATACCACTTAGCTTTACGGGCTGCGGCCCTGAGTAAGGCTGCACTAGTCGGGGAGATAGCGGTGCCCTGTACCTGCAATCCGCTACAGCAGGGATGAATCCCGGCCCCCGGAGCAATCCTGTATCGTCTGCCCCTTGCAAGCGGCGTTGATGAGTCGGTCCCGCGCAAGGTCATCCCGTGAACCATGTCAGGCGGGGAACCGAGCAGCATTAAGCGGACCCTGGCCTGTGCCGTGGGGCAACCGGTTCTGAGCTGGCTGCTTGGGTTACGGATAGGGGCTTGTATTCAAAGGCCGGTGTGCAGTCTTACTCAGGGCCGAAGCCGCCCGTTCGACCGGCGTATTGCCATACATTTATCGCCCCAGGGCGATTTTCTTTTATAAAAGCGGGAGGTGGAAGAATGGAGCACGTCTATCAGGCACTGTACCGCAAGTGGCGGCCCCGAACCTTTGACGACGTGGTGGGCCAGCAGCACATCACCGACACGCTGAAAAATCAGGTGTCCTCCGGCCGCCTGTCCCACGCGTATTTGTTCACCGGCACCCGCGGCACCGGCAAAACCACCTGCGCCAAGATTCTGGCCCGGGCGGTGAACTGCGAGCATCCGGGGAACGGCAACCCCTGTAACGCCTGCCCCGCCTGTCTGGGCATCGAAAGCGGCTCTATTCTGGACGTGACGGAGATGGACGCCGCCTCCAACAACAGCGTGGACAATATCCGGGATCTGCGGGACGAGGCGATTTATTCCCCCGCCGCCGTGAAGAAGCGGGTCTATATCGTGGACGAGGTGCATATGCTCTCCGGCTCCGCCTTTAACGCCCTGTTGAAGATTCTGGAGGAACCGCCGGAACATCTGATGTTTATTCTGGCCACCACGGAGCTGCACAAGGTGCCCGCCACCATTCTCTCCCGCTGTCAGCGGTTCTCCTTCAAGCGGATTCGCCCGGAGGACATCGCTACTCGTCTGAGCGAGATCGCCGTGCAGGAGCAAATCGACCTGACCCCGGAGGGCAGCGCTCTGCTGGCCCGGCTGGCGGACGGGGCGCTGCGGGATGCGCTGTCACTGTTGGATCAGTGCGCCAACCTGGGCGGAACCATCGACCGGCAGGCCGTGCTGGATGCGCTGGGACTGGCGGGAAATCTCCAGTCCGCCCATCTGATGAACGCCGTGAAAAAGCGAAACGCCGCCGAAGCGCTGACCCTGTTGGATGATTTGTACGCCAAGGGAAAGGACATCAAGGCCGTGCTGGGGGAGCTGGTGGCTCTGGCCAGAGATTTGCTGGTGCAAAAGACCGCGCCCAAGGCAGGCTCGACCCTGCTGACCGGCGGCTATGACGCAGGAACCCTCCAGACCCTTTCCAAGGGGCTGTCCGCCCATCGGCTGGTGCAGATGCTGAACGTCCTTCAGGAGGCCCAGGGCAAGCTGCGTCTCAGCTCCGCTCCCCGGCTGGAGGCCGAGCTGTGCTTGATACGCCTGTGTGACGAGACGCTGGATGACAGCGCCGAGGGCATTTCCGCCCGGCTCACCCGGCTGGAGGAACAGATAGCGAAGGGTGTTGTTGCAGCCCCGGCCCAGCCTGCCGCTCCGGAGGAAGGGGACTGGTCAGAGGCGCCGCCGCTGAGCGACGACGATGCGCCGCCTCCGGCGGAAGGGGAGGCCCCCGCCGAGAAAGCGGCTCCCCCTGCGCCCGCGCCGGATGTTTGGAAGAAGCTGGCTGCTGCGGCAAGACCGGCGCTCCATGCCCCCGCATCCGTGTATATTGAAAACCCCAACTTTGTCAAAGGGGTTATCGAGGGGAACCGGCTGGTGCTTCACGTCAATGACGTTTCCAGCCATAAGGTGATGAACGAACCGGAGGTGCGTCAAATCGTACAGCAGACGGCGGCCCGGCTGCTGGGTCGGGAGCTGACGGTGACGGTTCAGGTGGGAATGAATGACCCAAAAGGGGACGCAGGCGCCAACCCCTACGGTCTGGAACCCGGTGACAAGCTCAATGAGGTGCTGGCTATGGGCCGGCAGCTTGGAAATATGGATATCATCTATTAAGTTAAGGGAGACGAGCGGTTCTGCGCGTTTTCCCGTCCTACAACGTAAAGGAGTGCAAAAACAATGGCAAAAGGATTCAACAGCCGCGGCAGAGGCGGCATGGGTATGCCCAACATGAATATGATGAAGAAAGCCCAGCAGATGCAGGCCGAGATGCAGCGCACCCAGGCCGAGCTGGAGCAGAAGAATTATACCGCCACCGCCGCCGGCGGCATGGTGACGGCAGTGGTTTCCGGAAAGCGCCAGATCGTCAGTCTGGAAATCAAGCCGGAAATCGTAGACCCGGAGGACGTGGAAATGCTCCAGGACGCGGTGCTGGCCGCCGTGAACGAGGCGTTCCGCGCCGTGGACGACGACCTGACCGAGTCCATGAACCGCCTGACCAACGGGATGAATCTGTCCGGGTTCGGTCTATAAGGCTGGCGCCCGGCCCAATGCGGTTCTGACCTGACAAATTCACATAATTCAATAAACAGCGCGGCCCCGAACGTCCAGATAGGCGTTCGGGGCCGCGTTTGCTTTGCTTTTTCGGGGAGCCGTCGGTGTGTTAGCCCTCTCCGTCCCCGTCCATCATGATTTGAATGATTTCCGCATCGGTGGCCCGCATCCCCTCCCGGGCGATGATGCTGACGGTGCGGATGGTGTTCTCCACGCCCTTAACTACAATGCCGTCCCCGCCGTAGAACTGGCTGTCGTGGAAGTTCATCTGCATCCCCAGCAGCCCCGCCTCGACTGCGGAGGCGATTTTGGCGGCACAGCTGGCCTTGGCTCCGTCGCAAATCATCCCGGAGTTGATCGCCAGAGCGTTGACGATGGTATGGGAGATCTCGTTCAGCCGTCCGCCGTACAGATAGCAGATTCCGGCCCCGGCTCCACACCCGGCGCTGGTGGCCCCGCAGTAGGCGGAAAGACTGCCGATGCCGGTTTTCAGGTGAATCGTCACCAGATTGGACACCACCAGCGCCCGGTACAGCAGCGCCTGAGATACGCCGCACTCCTTGGCATAGATCACCACCGGGATGGAGGCGGTGATGCCCTGATTGCCGCTGCCGGAGTTGATGACCACAGGCAGCTCACAGCCGTTCATTCGGGCGTCGGAACCGGCGGCGGCCCAGGCCTTGGCCCGATTCTGGACGCTGTTGCCGTAGGAGCGGAGCAAAATCTTCCCGATTTCGGCCCCGTAATGGCCCTCCAGTCCAGCCCGGGCAATGGCGATGTTACAGTCGATTTGGCGTTGCAGAACCTCCTCCACGTCCTCCAGCCGCACCTGGGTCGGCAAAGGCCACAATGTCCGCCACGTTCAGCAGACTGCGGTTCTCCGGAGGCTGAACCGCCTCATCGGAGAAGGGGCGGTCTATCAATGCGGTTCCGTTCCGCTGCACCTGAACCACGTTGGTATGATTGCCCACAATGCGGACGTAGGCGGTGTTCGCCCCGGCGGTCAGGCGCACCTGGATGTCAAAGGGACAGCCGGCGGTGGAGCGCCGAATGTGAAACTCCGCCGCGCTCAGGAAGTTGTCCAGCGCCTCCAGATCCGCCGGAGTGGCCTGCGACAGCACCTCCAGCTCCAACTCTGCCCGGCCATAGCAGATTCCTGCGGCCACCGCGGTACGAAGGCCCTTCCGTCCGCCGGTATTAGGAACGATGACGCTTTTCACGTTCTTGATGATATTGCCGCTGACGGTCAGTTCCACCTGCTGCGGCGGCTCGCCCAGCGTGTCCCGGGCCAGAGCTGCGGCATAGGCCACGGCAATCGGCTCGGTACAGCCCATGGCGGGCAGCAGCTCCTCCTTCAAAATATCCACATAGGCGCGGTAGACGTTCTCCTCCATAAAGCGCACTCCCTTTTTCTGTTTTCTGGTAATTGCGATTATTATAGCGTAGTTTCGACCCGGTGACAAGTCACGGGAATCAATTTTGTGCTGCTGTGTTTCATATTTGAGAAGCACAGCAAATCAAACTGCGATATAACTGCCGCTTCTGAATGTTTTTATCTTGCAGGCAACAGGGGCGCAGCATCACAGCAAGAAATAACGCAACCTGATTTGCACACAACAGAACAGATTGAAAGAACGAGCAACCACGTTTGCGAGCGAGGCTGTACAAAGCAAGATTGGTTTACGTTGCATACGGGTCTGGTTACGAGGTAAATTTAATATCACGTCACGTCCCCTTGCCGCATTCTTCCTGCGGCAAGGGAAACAGGGGTTTTTCTTTGGCGGGTCGACACCGTTTCTTTTTGCCCCGTCAAAAAGAAATGGGGTTGAAAAGGCCCCCTTCGTGATAGATAACTAATCAGAAGCGGCAACCACTTTGCAGTTTGTGTAGCTTCCATCGCGGAAATCCATTTCCGCGATGGAACCCCTCTCTTGACGGAATGGGCCAACGCCGGTATACTGGAGGTATCATCCGCAGAAAAGGAGGGGCTTTGTCATGCCGCCCCATATTGAATGTATTGCATTGGATTTAGACCGCACCACGCTGGACGGGCAGGGGCATCTTTCCCCCGGCAACCGGGCTGCGCTGGAGGCGGTTATCGCCCAGGGCGTAGAGGTGGTGGTGGCCTCCGGGCGGAGCTTTGCCAGTCTGCCCGAGGATGTGCTGACCTTCCCCGGCCTCCGCTATGCCATCACCAGCAACGGTGCGGCGGTGTATGAGATCGCCACCCGACAGGCCGTTCACCGCCGGGTCATGACCCCGGAATCGGTGGCCGCCATCTGGTCGGTGGTGCAGGAGGAAATGCCCGCCCAGTCGGTGTTTATCGACGGGGTGGCCTATGCGCCGGTGTGGTATCTCGACCACCTGGCGGAGTACGGCGTCACCGGCTGGGGAGCGCAGTATGTCTCCTCCATCTGCCGCCGGGTGGAGGACTGGCCCGGCTTTATCCGGGACAACGCCGGACGGCTGGATAGCTACGACGTGTTTCAGCATCAGCCGGAGCATCGGGCGAAGCTGTTTGGTGCGCTGTGTGCGCTGCCGAAGCTGTACTTCACTTCCTCCGCGCCCCATATGCTGGAGATCTCCCACCCGGACACCGGAAAGGGCAACGGTCTGCGCTGGCTGATGGATGAGCTGGGGCTGGACCCGGCGGCCTGCGCCGCCTTTGGCGACGGGGAGAACGACGTGGATTTGCTCCGGGCGGTGGGATATCCTGTGGCGGTGGAGAACGCTGCGGACAGCTGCAAGGCGGCGGCGCGGTACATCACCCTCGCCCATGACCGGGACGGGGTGGCCTATGCGCTGAAGCATTATTTATGCTTGACATAGCGGTAAAAATCCAATACACTTGTGTTAGTTTATACAGTAGGTACACAGCCCCACCGCCGGGCGTGAGGCGGAACGAATGAAAAAACAGAGGTGTTTTATGATGAATACACAGGAATTAAAGCCCATCAAGGAGGGCAAGGTTCGGGAAATCTATGACAACGGCGACAGCCTGATTATGGTTGCCACAGACCGCATCAGCTGCTTTGACGTGATTTTGAAGAACCAAATCACGAAAAAGGGCACCGTGCTGACCCAGATGTCCCGGTTCTGGTTCGATTTGACGCGGGATTTCATCCCCAACCATATGCTTTCCGTGGACGTGGCGGATATGCCCGACTACTTCCGTCAGCCCCGGTTTGACGGGAACAGTATGCTCTGCCGCAAGCTGACTATGCTGCCCATCGAGTGCATCGTCCGGGGCTACATCACGGGCAGCGGCTGGGCCAGCTACAAAAAGACCGGTCAGGTCTGCGGCATCACCCTGCCCCAGGGCCTGCGGGAGAGCGATAAGCTGCCGGAGCCGATTTATACCCCCTCCACCAAGGCAGAGATCGGCGACCACGACGAGAATATCTCCTATGAGCAGAGCGTGGCCTATCTGGAGGAGCGGTTCCCCGGCAAGGGGGCGGAGTACGCCGCCAAGCTGCGGGACTACACGCTGGCGCTGTACCAGAAGTGTGCCGCCTACGCTCTGGAGAGGGGCATCATCATTGCGGACACCAAGTTCGAGTTCGGCCTGGACGAGGCGGGGAATCTGGTGCTGGGCGATGAAATGCTGACCCCGGATTCCTCCCGCTTCTGGCCCGCTCAGGGCTACGAGCCGGGTCACGGTCAGCCCTCCTTTGACAAGCAGTTCGCCCGGGACTGGCTGACCGCCAACAAGCCGGAGAACGAAGCGGATTGGGAGCTGCCCCAGGAGATCGTGGACAAGACCATCGAGAAGTATCTCCAGGCCTATACGCTTCTGACGGGGAAAACTCTGTAATCCCGCGCAAAATCAGAAGAACAGGAGTGTGAACGCCATGGAATTGCAGGAGCTGGAGCAGGTGGTTCTGAAAAATCGCGCCTGGCAGGAAATCACCAATCTGATGGGCCGGTATCAGTATCTTCACACCGGCGGAGAGATGGATCGCATTGGGCGGGAGCTGTTCGCCTACGAGCAGCCGGACGCCAGCTGTGAATATGGCCCGCTGGGGGTTTTCGGCCCGGAAAAGAGCCTGGAGTTCTTTGATATCATGGCCGAAAAGTTCACCGGCGGCGCCGGGGAGTGTCGCCCCGGCCTGCTGGAAATTCACCAGATCACCACCCCTGTTATTGAGGTGGCGGACGATTTGAAAACCGCCCGGGGCCTGTGGATGTCCACCGGCGTTATCATGATGCGGGAGGACCCGGACGCGCCGGAGGGGTATTCCTTCACCTGGGACACAGGCAAGTATGCGGTGGACTTCCTCTGCGTGGAGGGACAGTGGAAAATCTGGCACCTCCATGTCTGCGATATGTGGCAGGCGGACTTTGACCACGACCCGGTGGCCGGGGCCGGGAGCCGGGAATACGGCGTGACCCAGGCGCAGATCGACGCCTGGAACGCTCAGGCCGCCGCAGGGGAGACGGTGCGCCCCGCCGGGTTCCCCATCCCCGACCGGCCCACCACCTTCCATTATAAGTATGCGCGGGACTCCCACGCGCCCCGTCAGCCGGAGCCGCCCCGGCCCTATCGAAGCTGGGCGGACGTTGCCGACGGCGGGAAAATTTCGGATTAGGTCAAAAATTTGGGCCAAAATACGGTGTAAATCCGAAATTGGGCCGGAAAAATCGTGAAAATGGGTTGACAGCGCGGCTGGAATGTCCTATAATGATTACAAAATGGTGACAAACCATTTTTGCGTTACCTTCCACCCTACCGATAGGAGAGATACATGATGCACTTAATTTTACATCGTTCAGGTATCCGCAGGCTGACGGCGATCACCGCTGCCGCGGCGCTTTCCGTATCCCTGGTCGTAAGCGCCGGCGCGATCACACAGTCCGATATCAACGCCACGCAGGATAAAATCGAGGAGCTGCAGGCTCAGCAAAGCGAGTATGAAGCGGAGCAGGCCAATATCCAGTCCGAGCTGTCCGCGCTGGCCGAGCAGGAAAATTCTGCGGTCGAGGAGCTTCTTCTGTATCAGGAGCAGGCCGAGGTGCTGGAGGATCAAATCGACAACACCCAGGCGATCATTGACGACTATGAGATTCAGATTGCGGATACCCAGGCAATCATTGACGACTACACCACCCAGATCACCGAGACACAGGCGGTGATCGACGACTACACGGTTCAAATCGCGGAGACAGAGGAGGAGCTTGCCGAGGCGGAGGCCGAGGAGGCCGAGTATTACGAGCTGTTCTGCGAGCGCACCCGCGCCATGGAGGAGGATGGAACCACTTCCTACTGGTCAATCATCTTCCAGTCCTCCAGCTTCTCTGATTTGCTGGACCGCATCATGTTCATCACCGAGGTCATGGACTATGACAATCAGGTGATGGATAAGCTGGAGGCCGCCCGTGAAAAGGTAGCCGAAACCAAGGCACGCCTGGAGGAGGAAAAAGCCGCCCAGGAGGAGGCCAAGGAGCAGCTTGAAGTGGCGAAGGCCGCTCAAGAGGAAGCCAAGGCCCAGCTCGAAACGGAAAAGGCCACCCAGGAGGAGGCTTTGGCCGCGCTGGAGGATCAGCAGGCCCAGGTTCAGGAGGCATACAACCAGATCTCGGCCAAGCTGGCAGAGATTCAGGCCAATGAAGAAGCCTATGCCGATCAGCTGGCCAATCTGGAAAGTCTGTCCGCCGATTTGGAGGACGACATCATAGAGAATGAGGCGCTCTATGAGGAGCAGGTGGCCGCGCTGAAGAAGCAGGCCGAGGAAGAAGCCGCCCGGAAAGCGGCGGAGGAAGCCGCGGCTGCTGCCGCTGCCGCCGCCAGCAGTTCTTCTTCCAGCAGCTCGTCCAGTAGCAGCAGCTCCAGCTCGTCCAGCTCCAGCAGCTCATCCAGCAGCTCCAGCTCGACCAGTTCCAGCAGTTTGGGCGCACAGATCGCGTCCTATGCCTGCCAGTTCATCGGCAACCCCTATGTTTGGGGTGGCACCAGCCTGACCAACGGCTGCGACTGCTCCGGCTTTGTCATGGCGGTATATGCACACTTCGGCTATAGCCTGCCCCACAGCTCCCTGTCCATGCGGAGCCTGGGAACCGGCGTGAGCTATTCCGACGCGCAGCCCGGCGACCTGATTTGCTACTATTCCAGCAGCTCGCCCACCGGCGGACATGTTGGCATTTACATCGGAAATGGCATGATGGTCAATGCGGCCAGTTCCTCCACCGGTATCATCATCAGCTCGGTCAACACCAGCCGTTCCGGCTTTACGGTTCGGCGGATCGTAAGCTGATTTGACCCGGCAGGATATTGAACAAAATACCCAAACCGAAACAAAGGGCTGGGAAACCACAACGGTTTCCCAGCCTTTTTATGTTTGTGTTCTGTTGTAAACCGGGACAATTACAGCTCTGTATTCTCCCAATCCAAATCGGCGTAATCGTCCCGCTCCGGGCTGCGGAACTGATGCCCCCGGAGCTTGCGCTCGTGGCAGTAGAGCTTCCGCCCGGCCTCGATATAATGCACGATGCTGTCCCAGTAGTAGGCCACGGCGCAGACACAGGCTGCCAGCGCGGCGATGGCGGCGACCAGCTTTAGAATCATGGTTGAAAGTTTGTTGTTCATAGCGGTACCTCCTGACCGTAAACAGATAAAACGGATATAACCACACCTTTAGTATAAACCCATTCCGGAGAAAATTCAACCTGAATTTGGGAATGTGCAGCGGCGGGCGATTCAGCCCCTTACAGGCACAGCAGATATTGACCGTACAGGGTCTTTTCCAGCTTGGTGCCCAGGGCGTGAACCTGTTCCTGGCTGATCCAGCCGGCGTGATAGGCCAGTTCCTCGATACAGCCCACATAACGGCCCGTCTGATCCTGAATCTGCTTGATTTGGAAGGCTGCATCCAGCAGGCTGTCCGCCGTGCCCGCATCCATCCAGGCAAAGCCCCTGTCCAGCGGGATAACGTGCAAATCGTCCCGGTTCAGATAGGCCAGATTCACGTCGGTGATCTCCAACTCACCCCGGGCGGAGGGGGTCAGATGCTCCGCAATGTCGATGACCTGATTGTCATAGAAGTACAGACCGGGGATGATATAGTTGGATTTGGGATAGCGGGGCTTTTCCTCGATGGAGATGGCCTTGCCGCTCTCGTCGAATTCCACCACGCCGAACGGGCGGGGATCGTCCACATAATAGCCGAACACCGTGGCCCCGGTGGGATGTTTGCGGGCCTCCATCAGGGTTTTGGTCAGCTCCGGGTGATAGAAGATGTTGTCCCCCAGCACCAGGCAGACGGAATCGCTACCTACAAAGTCCTTGCCAATCAGCATGGCATCCGCAATGCCCCGGGCCACCTTCTGCACGGCGTAGGAGATGTGGATGCCCAGCTGACTGCCATCCCCCAGCAGGGCGGTGAACGACGGTTCCTCGTCCGGGGGAATGATAATCATCACGTCAGAAATGCCCGCCTGCATCAGCACGGACAGGGAATAGTAAATCAGGGGTTTATCGTAAACCGGCAGCAACGGCTTGCAGGTGGGCAGGGTCATGGGATACAGGCGGGTGCCCTTTCCTGCGGCGAGAATAATTCCTTTCATTTATCGCGGCCTCCGAATGTAATTTTTCGACTATTATTATAAAAAATGTGGGGGAAATGTCAATCCCATTCGTGTATGGAACCGTTGCCGATTTGAGCTGATTTGAAACAAAACAGTCCCCGCCGAGACGGGGACTGCTTGAAATTGCCAGGTTATGATTGTTTTGGAGTATTCATGGCCCGCATGGCGTTCAGGATTGCCAGAACCGCCACGCCCACGTCGGCAAACACGGCCTCCCACATGGTAGCAACGCCCAGTGCACCCATTATCAGGAATACGCCCTTCACCGCCAGGGCAAAGACGATGTTCTCGTGGGCGATAGCCACCGTTTTTTTGGCGATGGCGATAGCCAGGGGGATTTTGGAGGGCTTGTCGTCCATCAGCACCACGTCGGCGGCTTCGATGGCCGCATCGGAGCCTAACGCGCCCATGGCGATTCCCACGTCCGCCCGGGTCAGCACCGGCGCGTCGTTGATACCGTCGCCCACAAAGGCCAGCTTGCGCTGGGGCGGCTCGGCGGCCAGCAGACCCTCCACCCGCTCCACCTTATCTGCGGGGAGCAGCTGGGCGTAAACTTGGTCGATGCCCAGCTCCTGGGCCACGGCCTGAGCTACCTCCGCCCGATCTCCGGTGAGCATAACCGTTTGGGATACGCCCGCCGCTTTCAGCCGGGCGATAGCCTCCTTTGCGTCGGGCTTGGGCCGGTCTGCAATCAGAATATAACCCCAATAGCGGCCCTCACAGGCGACATACACAGCAGTCCCGGCGGCGGGGGCAGGGGGAGCCTGAATACCAGCCTCCTGCATCAGCAGCAGATTCCCCGCCAGAACGGGCTTTCCGTCCACCTGGGCCTGAACGCCTCGCCCGGCCTGTTCCTCCGCCCCGGAGATACGGGTCAGGTCAGGCTGTGCGCCGTATGCGGCCTGAATGGAGCGGGCAATGGGGTGGTTGGAGCAGGATTCCGCCAGCGCGGCTACCTCCAGCAGCGCCTCCCTGGAGGTATCCCCGGCGGGGGAAACCTCCGCCACCTGAAAGCTGCCCTGGGTCAGGGTGCCGGTCTTGTCAAATACCACGGTGTCCAGCCGGGCCAGCAGCTCCATATAGGTGGAGCCTTTTACCAGAATCCCGTTTTTGGACGCGCCGCCAATGCCCCCGAAGAAGGACATCGGCACCGAAATCACCAGCGCACAGGGGCAGGAGATAACCAGGAAGATGCAGGCCCGCTGAATCCAGTCCAGCCAAATACCGGGATTCCGGAGGCCCCCGGTGAAGAAGGGGGGAACCACCGCCAGGAACAGGGCGGCAATCACCACAATGGGGGTGTAATACCGGGCAAAGCGGGTGATAAAGCTCTCGACCCGGCCCTTTTTCTCGGCAGAGTTTTCCACCAGCTCCAGAATTTTTGCCACGGTGGAGTCGTCAAATTCCTTTGTGGTACGCACCCGAAGCAGGTCGGTGCTGTTGATGCACCCGGAAATCAGCGTGTCGCCGGGCCGCACCACCCGGGGGACGGATTCCCCGGTCAGGGCGGAGGTGTCCACCTGGGAGCTGCCCTCCACCACCACGCCGTCCAGGGGGATTCGTTCGCCGGGCTTTACCACGATGAGGGAGCCGACCTCCACCTCGTCCGGCTCCACCTCCTGTAAAACGCCGTCTACCTCCAGATTGGCGTGTTCCGGATAAATGTCCATCAGCCCGGCGATGGACTGGCGGGAACGGCCCACGGCGTAGCTCTGGAACCACTCGCCCACCTGATAGAACAGCATGACCGCCACGGCCTCGCTGTACTCCGCCACCACATAAGCGCCGACGGTGGCCAAGACCATCAAAAACTGCTCGTCAAAGACCTGACCGTGGCCGATGCCCCGGATAGCCTTGATTACCACATCATAGCCCACCACGGCGTAGGGAACCAGCGAGGCCAGCAATGCCGCATACCATGGGGCTTCAATCAGATGGAACGTCACCGCATAGATGATGTACAGCCCGGCTCCTGCCAAAATCCGAATCAGGTTTTTCTTTTGCTTTGCGCTCATGGCGCGACCCTCCTTTCCGGACGGACAGATCGACAGGTCATTTCAGGACGATTTGGCAGTCCGGCTCCACCCGGGCGCAGACCTTTACAACCTCCTGCAAAATTTCGTCAAACCGGGCGTCGTCCGCGTCCAGCGTCAGCTTTTGGGTCATAAAGCTGACCGAGGCGTCGTTGACGCCGGAGAGCTTTTGGATGGCGGCCTCCATTTTGGCGGCGCAGTTGGCGCAGTCCAGGTCGATGAGCTTAAATTTCTTTTTCATGTCAAGTCCTCCCAGTCGCATTAAAAATCATCATATGAACAACTGTTCATATGATGATTATAGCACGGTTTGCTTCGCTGTCAAGAGGGAAATGAGAAAAAATATAGCCCTCCCGGACAAATCCGTCCGGGAGGGCCCAGCTTGTCAAAAAACTATCTTCATTCCGCAATATGGTGTATAATAAAATAATGGGGGTACAGACATGTGGAACAGTGGAGAAAAGATGCCCGGACAGAGGTCAGCATCATCGAGGAGGATGACGACGACGAGGGCGGCAGTACTCCCGGCGGTGGCACGACGGAAAAGACAGTGTCCACCACCGACCCGGACTGTGGGATGTTCGTCAAAGGCGAGCATGAGCGGCAGTTCGCCTATGAAGCCCACACTGCCTGTGACAGTCACGGCTTTGTTCTGGGCGTGGAGGTGACGGCGGGAAACGTCCACGACAGTGTGGCGTGGGACAAGTTGTACGACGATGTAACAGGCAGACTGGACGTTCAGTTTGTCACCATGGATGCAGGCTATAAGGCCCCCTGGATTGCGAAGAAAACATTGGACGATGGAAAAATCCCCATTCTTCCCTA
>JAJQBJ010000111.1 GCA_021203345.1 Oscillospiraceae bacterium | reverse complement strand
ACAGAACTCAATCACTTTTTCTATCCCTCAGTCTCACATCTATTGTAAAGCTACAGTTCCCGTAGAAATTTTAAATTTTACTCTTTACATTTTCAAAAAACGTGCTATAATACTCTAAGTGTCAAGTTGATATGCGCCTGTAGTTCAATGGATAGAGCGTCAGATTCCGGTTCTGAATGTTGGGGGTTCGAGTCCCTTCAGGCGTACCAAAAATCCCTGAGAGCGTTTTTATGCTCCCAGGGATTTTTGCATTTTCAATCACACAGCCGGATTTACTCCTGTACGGTTATCTCCGCCTGAAGGCTATCCAGCAGCGCGGCGCTGTCCTCGCCAATCAGGGTGGTCTGTTCCAGCTCCACCAGACGGGCGTTGACCGTATCCCAGTCGTCCTTCCACCGGGGCAGGAACCGGCAATTGGTCAGCACCGCCTCCCAGTTGCCACTGAGCGCCCGCTGCTCCGTCAGGGCGGATATCGCCGTGTTGGTGACAGGGAGCAGACCCACGGCCTCGGACAGCGCGGTATAGCGCTCTGCGTCGAACAGAAAGTCCAGCAGCGTGGCGATGGCCTCTGTCCGGGCCTCCGGGTTTTCTTCGGCTTCATCGGCAAATACCGCCAGCGTGGAGGCGATGCCCACGGAACAGGCGGTCAGTCCGTCATTGGCCGGGAGCTGTCCCACCGCGTAGCTCTGCCCGGTTTCCGCCAGCTCCGTGTCCAGGGAATAGGGGCCGATGAACATGGCCTGTTCTCCCTCCTGGAAAAGCTCTAACAGGGTGTCAAAGCTGTCCTCCGCCGGGTCGTGGTTCGTATAGCCCCAGTTGATCAGCTCCGACAAATAGGTCATGGCGGCTTTGTTTTCCTCACTGTTCAGCGACCAGGCCGAATCCGTCAGGAAAGCGCCGCCGTTGTTATAGATGTAACAGGCAAAGGTAAACGCACCCTCGTCGGTGGTCAGGTTGACGCCCCAGGGATAAACCTCGAAGCCGTAGTAATCCAGAATGGCCTGAGAAACCTCCTGCACCTGGCTCCAGGTTTCGGGCAGAGTTACACCCACCTCGTTTAAAATGCTGGGATTGTAGTACATGCCGTAGCAGTCGCACAGCAGGGGAACACCCCAGCCGGTTCCGTCAATGGAAACCGAACTCCAGGCCCGCTGAGGATGTCCCCCCGCAGCTCCTCTGACAGATATTCTCTGGCGGGGACATAGACCCCGGCGTTGATATTTGTCTCGGTCAGGCTCGCGTTGGACAGGTCCGGCGTCTGCCCGATCTCAATCAGTTCGTTCACCGTGATATCTACTGCGTCCCGGGTCACCAGGGTCAGGGTCAGCTCGATATCCGAATATGCCGCCTCGAAGTCCTCCTTCAGCTGGTTCCACCAGACTGTTTCCGCCTCGCCGGAGGTGCCGATCACAAGGGTCAGCTCTGTCGGTTCGGGTTCCTCCGTCTCCGCAGGCAGCGTCTCGGATGATATGGCGTTTTCCTCTGCGTCGGCAGATATGGATTCCGTTGCAAGCGCGTTCTCTGCCGCTTCGGTGGATTCCGAGGCGCCGGATGAGCCGCAGCCGGCTAACGTTAAGGACAGCACTATGGCCAGCAACATGGTACATCGCTTTTTCATTGCACAAATTCCTCCGTGAATCAAAAAAGTTCAGGCTTGCTATGCCTTCCTCAGCGAATTATACATTGCTTTTCCGGAAAAAGCAACCTTTTCGGGCGTATTCGTCCGAATCATTCATAAAAAACCGCCATTTTACATTTAACGGCAAGATTTATATGCCAATTTCCCCGCTCCAAAGTAATTTTGTGAGGCTTGCCGCCTGACAGGGCCGAAATACGGGGCACGGGACGGCCTCTGCTTCCAAAGTCCGGAAGTTTACAGATTGTTTCTTGCTTTCCTGCGTCTCCTGTGATAGAATAATTCGACTTGGTTCAGAATAAGCGAGTGAGAAGGATTTCTGTTATGCTGGAAAAAGTAATTGTCTGTGCCGTGGCGGGCCTGTGTGCAGGACTCGGCACGGGCTTTGCCGGGATGTCTGCGGCGGTGGTGATTGCGCCTATGCTGGCGGTGCTGTTGGGCTTGCCCGCCTACCAGAGCGTGGGCATCGCGCTGGCCTCCGATGTGCTGGCCTCCATGACCTCGGCTGTCACCTATGCGAAGAATCGGCACATCGACCTGAAAAACGGCAGTGTGATGCTGGTGTCTGTGCTGGTGTTTACGCTGGTGGGCAGCGCCGTGGCCTACGAGATATCCAAACAAAACGATACGGTTCTGGGGTCATTCTCGGTTTTTATGACCCTGTTCATGGGGGTCAGGTTCCTGTTTAAACCCGTGGTTACGACCCGGGAGGAGAGGGTCAAAATGCCCCGCAGGAAAAAAATCGTGCAATCTCTGGTCGGCGGGGTCTATATTGGCTTTATCTGCGGCTTTATGGGGGCCGGAGGCGGCCTGATGATGCTGTTTGTCCTGACCACGATTTTGGGCTACGAGCTAAAGACCGCCGTGGGAACCAGCGTCTTTATCATGTCCTTTACGGCCCTGACCGGCGCGATCTCCCACTTTGTCCATGGCGGGATCCAGGATGTGACCGTTCTGGTTCTGTGCATTGTGTTTACGCTGGTCGGTGCGCTGTGGGCCAGCAGAGTGGCAAACCGGGCCAGCAACAAGGCGCTGAACCGGGCCACCGGCGTGATGCTGGTGATACTGGGTATCATTCTGGTGATTTTCAAGCTGTTCTTCACCGGATGAAGGGCGGCCTGCATGGACGGCAACAGAATAAAAATAAAACCGGGCGCGGTGCAGAAGGAAAATTCTGCACCGCGCCCGGCGTATGTTCGGTTAAAATTGATCGACCTTGTGGACATTCAGCAGACAGGGCACCAGCCACAGTCCCATGAAAATCAGGATGTTCAGGGGCTGCAGGGCGATATAGGCCCGGGCCGCAGTCAGGTAAGCGCCCAGCAGCAGCCCCACAATGGAGGCGGCGGCAACCCAGTTGGCATTTTTCCGGCCCACCTTGTAAAGCGCCTTTGCGCCCAGCACGGTGTCGCAATGGCTGTCCAGACCCTCCCGGCTCAGCAGCGCACCCAGAACCATATCCTCCTCGTCCGGCGGGGTAGCCAGCTCAACGCGGGTGTCCGTGTCCGGATAGGCCAGCTTTTGCATGGGCAGACCGAAGCTGCGGGTCAGCAGCTGAGGCGTCAGGTTAAAGTCCCGTACAGCCATGGCAATCTGATATTTGGCCTGGAGCAGCGCCTGCACAGCGGGCTGTACATAGCCGGGCATTTTGTAAATCAGGGCAAACTGCGCGGCCAGCTCCCCATTGATGGCGCAGAAGGTGGCGGTTTTAACGCTGATGCCCTCGGGTAAGGGAATATCCATCAGCTCCATAAACTCTGCGGAGCCGACCAGCACCTCATCCTTCCCGATATAGCCGCCGCAGCCGCCGCCCTCATAGGCGATGTAGCCCGTCAGCATTGCCGTCCAATACCTGGCCCCCTGGGAGTAAACCAGCTTGTCAAAGGTATCGACCAGACCGCCGCCTGTCGCTTTCACCAGTGTGGCGGTATAGCCCACGGCATAGCCGCTGCGGACGTTCCCATAGAGCTGGATGCCGTTGCAGGAGATCATACCGGTGGGGAACAGATCGTCGTCGGTGATGGCGATTTGGTTGGCGTCCTTCAGCTCCAGCACGCCATCCCAACCGGCCAGCGCACCGCCCACCCGGTTCAGGCGGTCAGCCACCCGGCTCCAGGGCATGGCGTAAGCCAGCGTAGCGGACAGGGGCGCGGCCAGCGTAAAGATCACGGAGGCGCACCAGAATACCAGCTCCACCTCGCCCTGACCCACCGAGGCCAGAATCGCCAGCATCACGCCCGCAATCATCAGCACCAGGCTCAGCGGGCCGGTGCGGCGCTGCACTCCGTCACTCTCCTGAATCTGACTGCCGAACAGGCTGGTGTCTCCCTTGTATTTCAGGAGCATATCGGTGGTTTGTCCGCCTTCCCGCAGGAGGGTCAGGCGGCCCGGATTGTCGGTCATGGCCGCCGTGCGGCAGGCAACCCGCTGGGCCCTCTGGTTCAGGTATTGCCCTGCGCTGGAGCAGAGCAGGATGATACCCGCCGCACTGGCGCAAGGGAGCGGGCCTTCCCGCCCGATCAGAAGCTCCACACCGCAGTCCAGGGCGGTCAGCAGAACGGCCAAGGAGGACATGGTGTGCATCCCCGGTTTTCCCCGGAATAGGTCGGCAAAGCCCCGGATAAAGGGTCGGCACAGCAGCAGAACCTCCAGCCCCAGCAGCTCCAGCATGGCTGCGGACAAAAGACTGTTGTCCCACAGAAATGTCGGCACAGGCAGATTCAGCGAATCCGACAGGTTCAGATAGACCAGCAGAACGCAGACCGGCAGAGAAATCAGCAGGCCGCGTTTCAGGCTTTTCATGCGGTTTCCGTACAGCACCACCAGCTGCCGGGGGGAGAGATCCGGCATAGGCGGGCGGCGGAACAGAGAAAAGGGCTTTCGGGCCTTTTGGGGTTCCTCTACCTCCTGGCCCCATTCGTTGTCGTCCTCCTCATCATCGTCCTCTACCAGATAGAGCTGAGGCCGCTCATCCTGTGCCTCGGCGGATTTCTTTTTCCTGCGGCCCAGCATACGGCGGAACACGTCTCCCCAGGTGGGGGTGGGAGCGGATTCCTCCTCGTCCTCGTCCGTATCAAAGCCCTCGGACGAGGAAGCTGCCCGCCGGGTCTGCCGGCGGGCCGACGAGGAGCCGCCCCATACGGGCAGAATATCATCGTCGTCCTCGTCATCATCTTCGTCCTCCGAGGAGTCGATCTCGTCCGGCTCGTCGGTTTCCTCCGGGGATTCCTCATCCTCGTCGTCCTCCTCCCGGTTGGTGTCCGGGGAGGGGGAGACTGCTGGTTCCGGGGCGTCCGGGGAGGTATCCTCCGGGGCCTCGTCTGTATCCTCCGGTTCCGTCTCCGGCACAGGGGCCTCCACCACCTGCACCTCCGGGGCCTTGCCCGGCGCTTTTTTATAGACCCAGCCCACCATCCGGCCATGGGGCTCGGTTTGAGCCGGTTCCGGGGCGGCTTCGTCCTCGTCCTCTGCCTCTGCTTCCTCCGGGATGTCCTCCGCAGCTTCGTCCGCAGGCGGCGCCGGGGTATCCTCCTCTGCCGGAGAAAGCCCCAGCAGGTCGGGCAGCTCCTCCGGAAATTCATCCAGGTTCAGCTGCTCATCATCCAGGAGGTTTCCGTCCTCCTGGGATTCATATTTTGCTTTCATTGATGCTCCTCACTTATGTACCTCCGTCCAGCCGTTGCCGCACCGCCTCATAGAGGAGGATCGCCGCAGCGGCGGAGGCGTTCAAAGAATTTAGCTTGCCCTTCATGGGAATACTGACCCTGAAATCACAACATTCGCCCACAAGACGGCCCATGCCGTCGCCCTCCGAGCCAATGACAATGGCCGCAGGGCCTTTCAGGTCGGCCTGGTACAGGCTGGTATCCCCGTCCGCCGCCGTGCCGAAGATCCAGACCCCGGCCTTTTGCAGCTCCCGGATGGCGGCGGGCAGATTGGACACCCGCGCCACGGGGACATAGCTCACGGCCCCGGCGGAGGTTTTCGCTACCGTGGCGGTCAGCCCGGCGGAGCGCCGCTTGGGGATAATGACCCCGTGAGCCCCGGCGCACTCTGCAGTACGAATCACCGCGCCCAGATTGTGGGGGTCGCTGAGCTCGTCGCAAATCACCAGCAGGGGCGGCTCGCCCCGCTCCTGGGCCACCTGTAAAATATCCTCGATGGAGACGTATTCCCGGACGGCGGCCACCGCCACAACGCCCTGATGAGCGTGGGTGCGGCTCATGCCGTCCAGCTTTCGCCGGTCGGCGTCCACCACGACGATTCCCTTTTCCCGGGCGGCGGAGGCGATATGCCCCAGGGTGGCGTCAGTGTCGCCCTTTAAAAGATAGATCTTGTCAATGGACGCACCGGCCCGCAGCGCCTCGATCACGGCGTTACGCCCCTCGATGATGCCGTCCGCCTGTGCCTCCTGCTCCGGTTTTGACCCGGCCCGATGGGGCTTTTGCTCTTTCATTGTATGCTTCCTCATTCCCTTTTATGTGGTTCGGCGTTCCGGGGAACGCCGGTATCTGTTTCGTTGGTCTGTTCCATTATAGCACACCCGCCCGCAGGACAAAAGAACCAATTTCAGTTATCTCCGTGCAATTTACAAAAAATTCATTGTAAAACGAAGGTCTGTTCCTTGTTTTTGGCGGGCAACTATGGTATAATACATAATATAAAATTCCATGGGTAAAATTTCTGAAATTGGATACAGGAGGAACAAAAACCTTGAGCGAAAAAAGACCCAATAGGGGGAGCGGCGGCCCCAAAAAGGGCGGCTGGGGAAAATATACCAATGTGATCTGGCTTGTGGTCTGGGCGTTGGGCCTGACCCTGATGTTCCGGTACTTCTTTGGCTCCATGTATTCCACCACCAGCACTACGGAAATTCAGTTCAGCGAATTCATTCAGCTGGTGGAGGACGACATGGTGGCCTCCGTCAAGCTGGAAAGCGGCTGTTATACCGTAACCCTGACCGAGGACGGCATGACGGAATGGCTGGCCGAGAAGAACGCGGAGTCCGAAATTACCATCAGCGAGAACACCACCATCATCACGGCCCCGGTGAGCTATCCGGATCTGGCGCTGCTGTTTGAGGAGCATGGTGTGGAGTACGGCACGCCCTACCAGTCTGCCGCATCTCCCATCGTCACCTTCCTGGTGAACTATATCCTGCCGATGGTCATTATGGTGGGACTTCTGATGCTGCTGTTCCGGGTCATGGGCTCCAGAATGGGTGGCATGAACGGCGTTGGCGGCGTCGGAAAATCCAATGCCAAAATGTATGTGGAGAAGTCCACCGGCGTGACCTTTAAGGACGTGGCCGGTCAGGACGAGGCCAAGGAATCCCTGGTGGAGATCATTGATTTCCTCCACAACCCCGGCAAATACACCGCCATCGGCGCAAAGCTACCCAAGGGGGCGCTGCTGGTGGGTTCCCCCGGCACCGGCAAAACGCTGCTGGCCAAGGCCGTGGCAGGTGAGGCGGGCGTCCCGTTCTTCTCCATTTCCGGCTCGGACTTTGTGGAGATGTTCGTGGGCGTGGGCGCGTCCCGTGTCCGTGACCTGTTTAAGGAGGCCGCAAAGATGGCCCCCTGCATCATCTTTATTGACGAGATTGACACCATCGGCAAGACCCGCGACAACCGTATGGGCGGCAACGACGAGCGGGAGCAGACGCTGAACCAGCTGTTGGCTGAGCTGGACGGCTTTGACCCCACCAAGGGCGTCATCGTCCTGGGGGCCACCAACCGCCCGGAGGTGCTGGACAAGGCTCTGCTTCGTCCCGGCCGCTTTGACCGGCGCATCACCGTAGACCGGCCCAACCTGGCCGGGCGCGTGGCGACGCTGAAGGTTCACACCCGGAATATCCATTTGGCCGAGGATGTAGACCTGAACAAAATCGCCCAGGCTACGGCGGGCTGCGTGGGCGCTGACCTGGCGAACCTGGTGAACGAGGCGGCCCTCCGGGCCGTCCGGAAGGGCCGCAACGCCGTCACCCAGGAGGATTTGCTGGCCTCCTTCGAGCTGGTTATCGCCGGTGCGGAGAAGAAGGGGACGGTGTTGACCGAAAAGGAAAAGCGCATGATCGCCTATCACGAGGTCGGTCATGCCCTTGTCGCCGTCAAACAGAAGGGAACCTCCCCGGTTTCCAAAATCACCATCGTTCCCCATACCCAGGGGGCATTGGGCTACACCATGCAGACCCCGGAGGAGGAGAAGTTCCTGATGGACAAGGAGGAACTTCTGGCCGACATACGCACCTTTATGGGTGGCCGGGCCGCCGAGCATCTGGTGTTCAACACCATGACCACCGGCGCAGCCAACGACATCGAGCGGGCCACGGACGAGGCCCGGAAGATGGTCACGCTGTACGGCATGAGCGACACCTTCGGCGTGATGGGCCTTGCCACCATCCAGAGCCGCTATCTGGACGGCGGAATGGGCCTGAACTGCGCCGAGGAAACCGCCGCCAAGGTGGATGCCGAGGTGAAGGAGATTCTGAATTCCTGCTTCCAGGAGGCTGTGCATATTCTGGAGGAAAACCGGGATCTGCTGGATCAGGTGGCTCAATACCTGCTGAAAAAGGAGACGATCACCGGTCAGGAGCTGATGGCGATCATCCACGGCGAAGATCCCGATGCGGTGGACAACTACGGCGTCAAGTCTGGCAGCTCCACCCCGGAGCCGAAGGCGCTCCCTGCCGACCCCACCATCGAGAAGCCTGCACGTCATATTTCCATGGATTCCTCTGTGCCGACACCCCCTTCCGCGGGCAACGGGACGGACGAGCCGACCCCGGAGAAACAGCCGGACGATACGGGCGACAGCCAGCCCTCCGAACCCACTGAGGGAACAGAGAACGGCGCAACCGAATAACAGAAAACGAGCCGGGGCGATTTTGGTCGCCCCGGCCTGATTTTATGCAGCGACATGCAACAGCGCTGTCCCGTGAAAAAAGGCTGCGGCCCTCAGAAGAAGGCCGCAGCTTAAGATTTTCTTTCGCCCGGATTATTCCGCGTGATCCACGGAGTACATATACTGGATCAGGTCCAGAACCTTGTTGGAATAGCCCATCTCGTTGTCGTACCAGGAGACGACCTTCACGAAGGTGTCGGTCAGCGCGATGCCTGCGCCGGCGTCGAAGATGGAGGTGCGGGTGTCGCCCAGGAAGTCGGAGGAAACCACAGCGTCCTCGGTGTAGCCCAGGATGCCCTTCAGCTCGCCCTCAGAGGCCTCCTTCATGGCGGCGCAAATCTCCGCATAGGTGGCGGGCTTAGCCAGGTTCACGGTCAAATCGACCACGGACACGTCCAGGGTGGGAACGCGCATGGACATACCGGTCAGCTTGCCGTTCAGGGAGGGGATGACCTTGCCCACGGCCTTGGCGGCGCCGGTGGAGGAAGGAATGATGTTGCCGGCGGCAGCGCGGCCACCGCGCCAGTCCTTCTTGGAGGGGCCGTCCACGGTCTTCTGCGTGGCGGTGGTGGAGTGAACGGTGGTCATCAGACCGTCGGTGATGCCGAAGTTGTCGTTCAGAACCTTGGCGATGGGGGCCAGGCAGTTGGTGGTGCAGGAGGCGTTGGACACGAAGTTCATACCGGTGTTATAGGTGGTATGGTTCACGCCCATTACGAACATGGGGGTGTCATCCTTGGAGGGGGCGGACATGATGACCTTCTTGGCGCCGGCCTTCAGATGGCCCTCGGCCTTCTCCTTGGTCAGGAACAGACCGGTGGACTCCACGACGTACTCTGCACCCAACTCACCCCAGGGGATCTCCTCCGGCTTGAAGCAGGCGTACACATTGATCTTGTGGCCATTGACGGTGATGGAGGAATCATCATACGCAATGCTGCCGGTGAACTGACCGTGCATGGTGTCGTATCTCAGCATATACGCCATATAATCGGGCGTCATGCCAGGATCGTTGATACCGACAAACTCGATATCCTCCCGTGCGATACCGGCGCGGAAGACCAGGCGGCCGATACGGCCAAAACCATTGATGCCAACTTTAATGCTCATAGTTCATTCTCCTTTATTCCATAGTCGTTGGTTTTTAGAGATTTGTGGGTTTGTAAACGTTTTCACAGCCCTTATTATATACGATTTCTCCGAAAAAGGGAATAGGTTTTTTAAAATTTTTCTCGGCATTCTTCCGTTTTTTTCGACAAAATTCGACAAGCGGCTTGTCTCGCCCGGCAATTCTTGTTATATTATAAATTGACAGTTTTCCTGCGCCCGCCGGCGCAGACTATCCAGAAGCGGAACCGCATTTGAAAGGAGCTGCCATGCTGACCTTTGACCCCAATCAACTTTTTGACCTGGCCCCCAACGGAATCCTGATTGCCCGGGAGGGCCGCCTTGCCTACTGCAACCCTGCCGGGCGGGATCTGCTGTCCCAGTGCGGCGTAAAACCGGAGCCGGAAATGCCCCTGCCGGAGGCGCTTGCAGAGCTGCCCGGTCAGGGGAGCGCGGCCTTTTCCCTGGGCGGGAGCCGGCTTTTGGCCCACACCCGCCCGCTGGACGGAGGCACCCTTTATGAGCTGCAACCGATCCCCACGGAGGAGGCCCTGTCCGTGCGGGAGCTTTCCCGCATCAGCCAGGAGCTGCGCGGGGCGCTGTTTCATACCATCGGGAGCATCGAGCAGCTGAAACAGAGCGGTTCCGAACAGGCCCGGCGCGAACAGCTGTCTCTCCTGCTCAAAAGCAGCTGTCAGACCCTCCGCATCGCCAACTCGATCGACCTGATGGGGGCGCTGACGGACAGCAGCTCCTTTTCCATGGAGCCGCTGAACCTGCAGGCCCTCTGCGAAACCCTGTTTCACGAAACGGCCTCCCTGCTGGAGCCGATTCCCGTTGCGCTGCACTGGGCCGTACAGCCTACGCCCCCGGTGATGGGGTCGCAGTATCTGCTGCGCTGTCTGATTTTGCATCTGATCTCCAATTCCGTACAGGCCCACGCCACCGAGCTGACCGCCACCCTCGCCGTGAAAAACAGGCAGGTCAGCCTGACCCTGCGGGACAACGGCACGGGGATTCCCCCGGAGGCGCTGGGGACGCTGTGGACGCCCGGCGAGGGCTTGAAGGGCGTTCACGCCACCGGCCTGGGCTTCGGCCTGACCATTTGCCAGCAGATCGCCCGGCGGCACCATGGTTCCCTGCTGATTTCCTCCAACCCGGAGGGGGGATGCAGCTGCGTCCTCCGCCTACCCGCCGACAGCGGGAAACAGAAGGTTCTGCGGAATACGCCGGTGGAGTACAGCGGCGGCTTTCCCGACTATATGGTGGAGCTGTCCGGGGTGCTGCCCACCGCTCTGTATGACCCGGACGAATTGCTATAGCGACTGACCCTGCCCCGTTCGGCAGGGCTTTCGTTTTCCAGTTCAGGCAGCGCCTTACATTTATTTTTGAATTTTTTTCATTCAGGGGTTGCATTTTCTGCGGATTGTGGTACACTGTATTTAGCAGTTTAGCACGTCAAATGACATCAGTGGCCGGGCGAAATTCGACGGGACTTTCTTTCAAAGTCCGTCGTTTTCGGGATGAGATGGGGTGACTTCCGGAACACAAGTCGTTGACGTGGTGAGAGAAGCCGGTGCAGAATACCGGCGTTCAGGGTGCAAAGCGCGAAAAATGGGGGAAGCTATCTGGCAAAAGGACAGAGAACACGGCCCTCCCGTTCTGATTTTATGTCAGACGGGGGCGGGTTATGTTTTCGACTTTTCGACAGGCTCCGGTTTTTCGGGGCCTGCTTTTTTGACGTTGGTTCCGCTTCTCGCTGCTTCGGCAGGTGGGGAATGTTGCCCTCCCGCTGAGAGAGAAACTGAACATGAAAGAAGGACAATCAATGACATTTCTTGAAGTATTGGAGGCCATCGACGGCTTCGTATGGGGCCCGGTTATGCTGGTTCTCCTGGTGGGTACGGGTATTTATCTGACCATCCGCACCCGCTTCCTGACCTGGCGCAACCTGGGCTATTCCATCAAATCCACATTGAGTAAAGAGGCCCGCACCACAAAGCGCGGCACCGGCGACGTGTCGCCGTTCGCCTGTCTGTGTACGGCGCTGGCCGCCACCATCGGAACCGGCAACATCGCCGGCGTGGCCTCCGCTCTGGCGGTCGGCGGCCCCGGCGCACTGGTCTGGATGTGGATTTCCGCCGCCTTCGGCATCACCTCCAAGTTTACAGAATGTGCGCTGGCCGTGAAGTACCGCACCACCAACGACAAGGGCGAAATGCTGGGTGGCCCCATGGTCACCGCCGAGGTGGGCATTCCCAAGGTCTACGGGCCGAAGTTTAAGAAGCTGGGCAAGCTGCTGGGCATCCTGTTTGCAGCCTTCGCCGTGATTGCCTCCTTCGGCATCGGCAACCTGACCCAGGGTAACTCCATCGCCACCGCCTTCAACGACGTGTGCGGGGCCAATATCTATGTGGTGGCCGCCATCGTGGGCGTGCTGACCCTGATCATTGTTCTGGGCGGTCTGAAGTCCATCTCCAAGGTTTCTTCCGTTGTGGTGCCCTTTATGGCAATCTTCTACTTCGTCGGTGCAGTGATTATCATTCTGGCGCACATCACCGCGCTCCCCTCCGCCATTGTCACCATGTTCCGTATGGCATTCTCCGTCAAGGCTGTGGGCGGCGGCGTGGCCGGTAGCGTGGTCGCATCCATGGCGCAGGCCATGGTGAAGGGCGTGTCCCGCGGCTGCTTCTCCAACGAGGCCGGCATGGGCTCCGCCGCTATCACCGCCTCCGCCGCTACCACGGACAATCACGTCCGTCAGGGCTACATCAACTCCACCGGCACCTTCTGGGATACCTTTGTGGTCTGCTCCGTCACCGGTCTGGCGATCCTGACCTCCGGCGTTATGGACAAAGTGGTGGTGGACGGCGAGGTCGTGCTGGAGGGCGCGTCCCTGACGATTGCCGCATTCCGCACTACCCTGGGGCCTGTGGGTGCTTGGCTGGTGGCCGTTGCACTGGCGCTGTTCGCGTTCTCCACCATTCTGGGCTGGGAGTACCACGGCGAAAAGGCGCTGGAGTATCTGACCTCCTCCACCCGTGCGACTCTGGCCTATCGGCTGATCTTCTCCATCATCGCCTTTGTGGGCTGTGTCTCTGCCTTCGATATCGCCTGGGATATCTCCGATATCCTGAACGCCCTGATGGTGGTGCCCAACGCCATCATCATGTGGATGCTGGTTGGCCCGTTGGTCAAGGATATGAAGGACTTTGAAGGGATCAAAAAGAAAGAGAAAGCCCGTACAAAACAATAATCTTGCGTTTCTTCTGTTTTCCTCTTTATGAAGGCCCCGGAGCAGCTTGCTCCGGAACCTTCGCACGCAGACTCTCGCACCAAATCATGCATTTGTGCGGTGAAGCGTTAAGGCCCCGCCATTGGCGGGTCGAGAGCCTGGCGTAAAACGCCAGGCTCTCGACCCAAATGCTCACATTTGGTTCGAAATGCGGCTCCTCTCCGCACTCGCTTCGCTCGCACAGTCGTCGCCTCCCTGTGTCTTTTTGCCGGTACACGCCCGGCTAAAAAGACGTATTTCACTTTATTTTGTTGCTTCGCAACAAAACTCCTGCGGAGGGCTTCCTGAACTTTTCGTCTGGTTTTCTTTTCGTAGATAGACTTTTTTGACAGACTGAGGCCCCGCCATTGGCGGGGCCTTGCTTCATGCTTCGTTATCTGATTTTAGGTTGCTTTTCCCCTGCAAAAACAGGGTTTGCATTTCCGCGTCCACCGTCGCCAATGTCTCTGCGCAATGGCGCAGCTTTTCCTCGCTCTCCGGGGAAAAGACCCGGTTGGATTTATAGCGCAGCTCATGCTCCAGACTGGCCCATAAATCCATGGCGATGGAGCGGAGCTGAATCTCCACCGGCAGCTCCAGGGTTCCTTCGGAGCCGGTTACCATCACCCCTACCACCAGATGCAGACTGCGGTAGCCGTTGGGCTTTGGCTGTTGGATGTAGTCCTTCTCCTGAATGGTGCGGAAGCAGCTGGCGTGGGTGATCTGGTCCCGAAGCTGGTAAATGTCGTTGACATAGTTGCACACCACCCGGATACCCGCGATATCAGAGATACGCTGAACGTTGTCGATGGTCGGCTCGTAGTGCTTGCGGCGGAGCTTTTCCATCAGGCTGTCCACCCGTTTCAGGCGGCACTCCATATGATGAATGGGGGAGTGGTCGTGGGTGGAGGCGAATTCATCGTCCCAGATTTCCAGCTGGGTGCGGGCCAGCTTCATGGCGCTGTGATAGCTCTGCATGACGCGAGGGAAGGCCTGCAAAAACTCCTCATCCGCCGGGAGCGCATCTGCGGTCACCCCGGCGCTTTGAATGAGAAACTGAGGCTGTCGTTCGGTCATCAAGGGAGGAACACCTACTTTCTAGGGAGAAGGGGGATTTGCGGCGGTTTGGCCGGTTATCCCGCCGTGGCCGGGGCGGTCTGGGTGGTCTGCAAGACCGGCTTGCCGACAGCATTGGCGGCGGCCTCCGCCTGCCGGGTGCCTCGCTCCTTCAAATTCATAATCAGCATTTGCAGCCGGTTTTCAATATTGGCGAAGCTGACGTCCGGGTCATAGTCCAGCGGCAGAATCTGTGCATCGGGGTATAGCTCCTTCAGCTTTTTGGTGATGCCACGGCCCACCACATGGTTGGGCAGGCACCCGAAGGGCTGGAGGATGATGAACGCCCGACAGCCCTCCTTGGCGTGGTGGAGGATTTCGCCGGGAATCAGCACGCCCTCGCCGGCGTCAAAGGTGTGGTGAATGATGGGGTCGCTGTCCTTCACCAGCTCCGGCAGGCGGCAGGCCGGGGTGTACAGCGGGTGGCTTTTGGCGATGCGGTCCGCCATATCGTGGGCGGGGGTGAAAATGTGGTCGGCCAGCCAGAACCAGGCCCGATCCTTGGCGGACTTGTGGAGATGATACTCCTTGTTCTGGGTATCCTTGTAAAAATAGCTTTTCCGAATCACATCGGTCATACGGGCCTCAATGACCTCCAGCCCGTTCCGCTCCAGATAGCGCTCGATGTCGTGATTCGCGCCGGGGTGGAAGTTCAGCAGGTATTCGCCCACGATCAGCACCCGGGGCTTCGGCTTGGAGCGGTCATAGGCCACCCCCTTCATGATATCGACGGCCCTTTGAAAGCCCTTTTCCAGACCGGGCAGGCCGTGCTTCTCCAGGCCGCCGATCATGGCGTCCATGGCGTTCTCAAAGGCCAGGTCGGTGCTGCCCGGCTTTTTTTCATAGGGGCGGATTTTCCGCAACAGCTCTTCCAGAATGTCCAGCGCAGGCAGGCCCATGGCGATATCAATGGAACCGCGGAGGCTCATGCGATAGCCGGGATGGACGTTGTGGCTGTCCTGGTCGTCGTTGGTGAGAATGGGAACGTCGGGATAGCCCGCGTCGTCCAGCGCCTTCCGCAGCAGCGCGGTGTAGTGGGTCAGGCGGCAGTCCCCGATGTATTTGCCCATGCCGACGGCCACGTCCATGCCGTCATATTTGCCGCTGCGAAGGGCGGCCAGCACCTCGCCAATGACGATTTGCGCCGGGAAACAGATGTCGTTGTGGACATATTGCTTGCCCAGACGGATGGCCTCGTCCCGGCCGATTTCCAGCGATACTGTCCGCAGTCCCTCCCGGTGCATGGCCGCACCCATCAGGCGGCTGAATCCATGGGAGGTGTTGGGGAGCAGCACAATGCGCTCCTTCTTGTCCTGCTTTGTGAATTTGACCGGATAGGGGTCCTGCAGCTCGTGCAGTGTCGGCTCCTGCTGTGTCGCCCGGCGCATGGACAGGGTTTCCACAAAGGAGCGCACGCGAATCCCCAGCGGGCCCTGGATGTCGCTTTCGTCCAGCTTCAGCACCAGCGGCGTTTTCCCGGAGATCTCCCGCATCAGGCGAATGATTTCGTCCGACAGATAGGCGTCATGGCCGCAGCCAAAGCTGACCAGCTGCACATATTCCAGATTGGGGTCCTGAGCGGCCAAAATGGCGGCGGACAGCATCCGGGCGTGATAGTTGTTGACGATGTCCAGCAGGCTGTTGTGTAAATCTACCTCCGTCACATGGGGCAGGGAATCGGCGGTCAGAACGGGGATACCCAGCTTTGTGAACATACCGGGCAAGTCGTGGTTCACCAGCGCGTCATTCTGATAGGGCCGGGAGGCCAGCACCACGGCATAGGTGCCCTTTTTCCGCACGTCCTCCAGCACCCGCTCCCCCTCCTGGGTGAGCTGCCGATGGAATTCGGCCTGAGCCGCGTCCCCCGCCTGAATCGCCTGGGCGGTCAGCTCCGGGGCAATCTGGAAGGTGTCCTCCATGTATTTGGAGAGCTGGCTCAGCCGATCCTCCGGCGTATACCAGTGGAACAGCGGCGCGTCATAGGGGATACCCCACCGGCGTTCCGGGTTGTCGGAGTTCCGCATGACGATGGGATAGCCCTTTACCACGGCGCACATGGATTCGCTGGTTTTTTCCGTGTTTTCCGTGGGAATGGTGGTGATGGAGGGCATGAAAATGCAATCCACCTTCTTCTCCGCCAAATCCCGGAGGTGGCCGTGAACCAGCTTCGCGGGGAAGCAGACCGTGTCCGAGGTCACGGCGGACAGGCCGTTTTCGTACATTTTCCGGGTGCTGAACCCGGACAGCTGAATGTCGAAGCCCAGAGAGCGCAGGAACCCGTTCCAGAAGGGCATGGAGTCCCAGAAGGACAGCACCCGGGGAATTCCGATGGTGATGTTCCGCCGGGGAGCCAGCTCCGGGCAGGGGTAGTCCTGGAACAGGAGCTTTTTCCGCGTTTCGTACAGATTGGGAACCTCGGCCTTGTGCGCGGCCTTTTCCCTGACCTGAGCGCGGACGGAGGAATCCTTGGGGTCGCCCAAAACCTCCCCGTTCTCACAGCGGTTGTTGGTCACCCAGGAGGCCCCGTTGGAGAAGGTGACGATGGTGCGCTTGCAGTGATTCCCGCAGAAGGGACAGGGGGAGTTGGCAGTCTGGGTGTAGGAGAACTCGTCCATCGCGTCCAGACCGATGAAGGTGCGCTCATCCGCCGTTACCCGCTGCTTGGCAATCAGCGCCGCGCCGATGGCCCCCATGACACCGGGATAGGGGGCGCGGGTGACGGTTCGCCCGGTGTATTCCTCCATGGCCCGCAGCACCGCGTCATTGCGGAAGGTGCCGCCCTGTACCACGATTTTGTCCCCCAGGCTGTCCAGATTGGAAATGCGGATGACCTTGGTAAAGACGTTTTCAATGATGGAGCGGCACAGCCCGGTCATGATGTCTCCGGGGGTTTTGCCGCCCCGCTGCTCGGTGACGATGCTGCTGTTCATGAATACGGTGCAGCGGCTGCCCAGACAGGCGGGATTCGTGGAGGCAAAGGCCTCCTCCGCAATGCGCTCCACCGGAATGTGCAGGGAGGCGGCGAAATTCTCCAGGAAGGAGCCGCAGCCGGAGGAACAGGCCTCGTTCACCACGATGTTGGTGATAACCCCCCGATCCAGCCAGATGGCCTTCATATCCTGCCCGCCGATGTCCAAAATAAAGGTGGCGTCGGGAACGTATTTGGCCGCTGCCTGGGCGTGGGCCACCGTCTCCACCACATGACATTCGGCGGAGAATGCCTTGGCGAACAGCTGTTCGCCGTAGCCCGTGGTGCCAACGCCCAAAATCTCCAGCTTGGCCCCGGCCCTGCGATAGCGCTCCCGCAGCGCGATCAGAGCCTCCTTTGCCACCAGCAGCGGCTCGCCGCCGTTGGGGGCATAGAAGGAATCCAGCAGGTTTTCTTCCTGATCCAGCAGGACGAATTTGGTGGTGGTGCTGCCGGAGTCGATGCCCAGCCAGGCCCGGACGGTTTTGCCCTGATGCAGCTCCGCCGGAGTCTGAGGCAACAGGGGATGAGCGGCCCGGAATTCCTCCAGCTCCGCCGGAGAGGAGAAGAAGGGCTTTCCCCGCTCCGAGGTGCTGACCCGGCCTGCGGCCTCCAGCTCCCTGAGCCGGGCAATCAAAGGCGCGGTTCCCGTAAATGCAGTATTGGGATCGGCCAGCGCGTCCAGAGACAGCGCCGCGCCCCATGCAACGATGATTTCAGGCCGATCCGGCAGAAGGGATTCGCCCTCCTGCAAGGCAAGCCACTCCTGGAACACCCGTACCAGCGTGGGGTTGAAGGTGAGAGGCCCGCCCTCAAAGGCCACCGGCGCGGTGATTTCCAGCCCCTGAGCCAGTCCGCCGATGGTCTGCTTGGCGATGGCATGGAGGGCGGACAGGGCCAAATCCGCCTTGGATACGCCCTGATTCAGAAGGGGCTGAATGTCCGTCTTGGCGTACACGCCGCAGCGCCCGGATACATTATACACACAGGTTCCCTGGGCGGCCAGCGCGTCAAATTCCTCCACCGGTACGTTCAGAATGGAGGCCACCTCGTCAATGAAAGCGCCCGTGCCGCCGGCACAGCTCCCGTTCATCCGCATATCGGCCACTTCAATGCCGCCGGTGTGGGAATCCTTGCGGAAGAAGATGATTTTGGCGTCCTGTCCGCCCAGCTCAATGGCGGTGCCAACGGAGTCGTATTTGCTCCGCAGAGCGGCGGCGTTGGCGACGACCTCCTGGATGTAGGATACGCCCAGAGCCTCCGCCAGAGGCTTGGAGCCGGAGCCGGTCAGGGCCAGACGCAGCTGTGCGCCGGGGAATCGGGCCTCCATATGCTCCAGCGCCAGACGGACGCTTTCCGCCTGACGGGCATGGTGCCGCTGATAGTCGGCATACAGCAGCGTTCCGGTCGCGTCGTCCAGAACGGCGATTTTCGTGGTGGTAGAGCCAACGTCAATTCCAACTGATAGCTTTAACTTGGTCATGTCTCTTTCTCATCATTCAAGCTACATGCCGTCGGCCCCTGTGGGGACAAGGGCCGCGTGAACATTTCCCTATGAACTGTGTCCTTTCTGTCAAGTCTTGTGGAGCGCCGCCGGGAGGCGGTTCTTCCACATTTAAAGTTGAACCATTTTAGCGCGAATTTGTTGCCGTGTGGTTGCTAATATATGAATAAAATGTGAACGAAAAGGGTGATAAAAAGGAAAGACACGCTGCATTTCTGCAACGTGCCTTTTCCATTGGATAGTCCAGTTATTCCAATTCAAAAGCACCAGTGTATAGCTGATAATACTTGCCCTTTTGTGCAATCAACTGGTCGTGGGAGCCGCGCTCGATGATTTCACCCTGCTGGAGAACCATGATCGCGTCAGAGTTCCGAACGGTGGACAGCCGGTGCGCGATGACGAACACGGTGCGGCCCTTCATCAGGGAGTCCATACCGGCCTGGACAATGGCCTCTGTGCGGGTGTCGATGGAGGAGGTAGCCTCGTCCAGAATCATCACAGGGGGGTCGGCCACGGCGCAGCGGGCGATGGACAACAGCTGACGCTGTCCCTGAGACAGAGAGGAGCCGTCCCCGTCCAGCATGGTGTCATACCCCTGGGGCAGACGCATAATGAAGTCGTGGGCGTTAGCCAGCCGGGCGGCTTCCTCCACCTCTTTATCCGTGGCGTTCAGGCGGCCATAGCGGATATTCTCCCGCACAGTGCCGGTGAACAGGTTCACGTCCTGAAGCACGATACCCAGGGAGCAGCGCAGATCCCGCTTCCGGATGTCCTGAATGGGAATCAGGTCGTAGTGGATTTGGCCCTCCTGAATGTCGTAGAATCGGTTAATCAGGTTGGTGATGGTGGTTTTGCCTGCGCCGGTAGCGCCCACAAAGGCCACCTTCTGTCCCGGCTTTGCGTACAGGGAAATGTCGTGGAGAACGACCTTATCCGGGCGATAGCCAAAGACCACATGGTCGAAGGTCACCTTGCCGTTCAGGGGGAGCAGAACATAGGCGTCCTTGCCGGTTCCCTGAACAAAGCCCTCAGCAGGCGCATCAACCCATTGTCCGTCTGCCAGACGGGACCACATCCAGGTTCCGTCCTCGGCCTGGAACAGCTTTGCCTCGTCAGTCTGGGGGCATTTCCAGGCCCAGGAGGAGGCGCGTCCTCCGTCCGTGCGCTCGGCCATGCTGCCGTCCGCCTGTACGGTGGTGGGAACCAGACCGATAAAGCCCTGGTCGTCCTCCACCGGCTCGTCAATCAAATCGAAAATCCGCTCAGCACCGGCCAGGGCCATGATGATGGAAGCTGCCTGGTTGGAGATCTGGGAGCAGGGCATGATGAAGGAGCGGGTCAGCTGGAGGAAGGAGACAATGCCGCCGACGGTCAGAGCGCCCATCGTGCTTGCCAGAATACCGCCCACAATGGCAACGACCACATAAATCAGGTTGCCGATGTTGGCGCTCAGGGGCATCAGCACCTGCGCCAGAATGTTGGCCCGGGTGGACTGGACGCAAAGCTCCTCGTTCAGCTGGTCAAAGTCCTGCTTGGCCTTTTCCTCGTGGCAGAAAACCTTGACCACCTTCTGGCCGTGAATCATTTCTTCCACATAGCCGTTCACCGCGCCCAGAGAGTTCTGCTGCGCCACATAATAGTTGCCGGCCTTTCCGCTGACCCAGGCGCTGACCCGGAGCAGAATGAAAACGCCAACAATCACCACGATGGTCAGCTGCCAGCTGACGTACAGCATGGAGACGAACACCGCCACAATTTGCACCGCGGAGGAGAACATCTGTGGGATGGCCTGGGTAATCATCTGACGCAGGGTGTCCGTGTCGTTGGTGTAACGGCTCATGATATCGCCGTAGGTGTGGGTGTCAAAATAGCGGATGGGAAGGTCCTGCATATGATTGAACATATCGTCCCGGATGTCCTTCAAAACGGAGTGGGCGATGGTGGCCATGATCCGGTTGAAGAACAGGGTAGACAGGATACCGATCAGATAAATGCAGGCTAGCTGAATCAGCGCGTGGAGCAGGGGAAGATAGTTGGGCGTTGTCTCCCCCAGCAGAGGTGCGATGTAGTCGTCGATCAGGGTCTGTAAAAACAGGGAGCCCTGTACGCCCGCCACAGCGGAGAGGATGATAAAGACGATTACGAGGATAAACTGCACCAGATATTTGCCGGTAATCATACCGATCAGCCGCTTGGTGGTACCCAACGGGTCTTTCATCACGCTCAGATCGAGATTTCCGGTGGCTCTGGGGCCGGGGCCGCCGATTGCCTTTCCTTCTTTAGCCATTCTCCTCGCCTCCCTTCACCTGGGAATGATAGACCTCTTGATAGATTTCGTTGGTACGCAGCAGCTCCTCGTGGGTGCCGATGCCGTTGATTTGACCGTTATCCATGACGATAATGCGGTCTGCATCCTGCACGGAGGAGATACGCTGTGCGATAATCAGCTTGGTAGTATCGGGGATTTCCTCCCGGAAGGCCCGACGAATTTTGGCGTCGGTGGCGGTGTCCACCGCAGAGGTGGAGTCGTCCAAAATCAGGATGCGGGGCTTTTTCAGCAGGGCCCGGGCAATGCACAGGCGCTGCTTCTGTCCGCCGGAGACGTTGGAGCTGCCCTCCTCCAGATAGGTGTCGTACCCGTCCGGGAAGGTGGAGATAAACTCGTCTGCCTGAGCCTGTTCGCAGGCGTGCTTCATCTGCTCGTCGGAGGCGTTGGCGTCGCCCCAGCGCAGATTGTCCTTGATGGTGCCGGAGAACAGCACGTTCTTCTGAAGCACCATAGCCACCTGATTCCGCAGCGATTCAATGTCGTACTGGCGCACGTCTACGCCGCCCACCTTTACGCTGCCCTGGGTGGTGTCATACAGCCGGGGAATCAGCTGCACCAAGGAGGACTTGGACGAGCCGGTGCCGCCGATGATGCCGATGGTTTCGCCGGACTTGATGTGCAGATCCACGTTGACCAGCGAGGGGCGCTCAGCCTTCTCGGAATACTGGAAGGTCACGTTGTCAAAGTCAATGGAGCCGTCCGCCACCTGGGTCACAGGCTCCTCGGGGTATTTCAACGTGGGAACCTCCACCAGAATCTCATAGATACGGCGGCAGGAGGCCAAAGACATGACGATCATCACGATAACCATGGACAGCATATCCAGGCTCATCAGGGAGCTCATGGCATAGCTCATCATGGAGGTGATTTGACCGGTAGTCATATCCCCGATGACAATCAGGTGGGCCGCCATCCAGGAGATAACGATCATCACGCCGTACATGAACAGCTGCATGGCGGGGCGGTTAAAGGCCAACAGCTTTTCCGCCTTGACGAAGTCCTTATAGATGGACTGGGAAATGCCCTGGAACTTGTCGCGTTCGTGATCCTCACGCACGAAGGACTTCACCACCCGGATGCCACGCAGATTCTCCTGCACCACGGAATTCAGGTGGTCGTAGGTGTTGAACACCCGCTCAAAAATCGGGTGAACATACATGGACAGACCGATCAGAATCGCAGCCAGGAAGGGCATAACCGCCAGGAAAATCAGGGCCAGCTGCGAATTGATGCGGAAGGCCATCACCATGGAGAAAATCACCATCACCGGGGCGCGTACCGCGATGCGGATGATCATCATAAAGGCGTTCTGTAGGTTTGTGACATCCGTGGTGCAGCGGGTGACGATGGACGCGGTGGAAAATTTGTCGATATTGGTGAAGGAGAACTTCTGCACGGCGTAATACATATCATGCCGCAGGTTCTTGGCAAAGCCCGCAGAGGCCCTTGCACCCAGCGCACCGGAGATGCAGCCCACCAGCATGGAGATCAGGGCCAGCAGAACCAGCAGGCCGCCATATTTCCAGACGGCGTTCATGTTCTGCCCGGAGATGCCCTCGTCAATCAGACTTGCCGTGACAAAGGGAATCAAAACCTCCATCAGACATTCCAGCGCGGTGAAAACCGGTGTCAGAATGGCCACAGTCTTGTACTCACGGACGGACTGCAAAAGACGTTTATACAATTTAGATCAACCTCCTTACAGGGTTCCAACGGTGACTGAACCATGTCCCCGGCGGGCTTTCAACGGGGAAACCCCGAAAAAAACCGACCAGAGAACACGGTCAGTCAGGCTTGTTTGTTTGGTTGCAAACATTATAAAGCGTGTTTGCCACAATGTCAATAGGAGTTACACACAATTTCCTGCGAAAATTTCGTACTTCATTTGTAACCCTCTGAACATGGGAAAAACGTTTCCAATTCCCGGTCATGTCAGTCGAACGGTTGGAAACGGCGGCGGACTGTGCTATAATGACTGTGCTGTGATTATCATTGTCAGTTCAACAGCATACCATTGCAAGGAGGTCAATTCCCATGATTTATGATACGCTGAATCACTGGAAGCAGTATGAATACATCCATCCCGGTGTGACCGCCGGACTGGCCTGGCTGGCCAATACGGAGCTTTCCGCCCTGGCGGACGGCCGCTATGAGGTGGACGGGGACAACGTATTTGTCAACGTCATGAGCTATACCACGCTGGCGGACAACCCCACGCCGGAGCGCCACGAAAAATTCGCGGACATCTTCTACCTGCTGGAGGGGGAGGAGCTGGTGGGCGTCTGCCCCAGGGAGCAGCTGGGGGACGTGGTGAAAGCCGACCCGGCGGGGGATGTTTGGCTCCATCAGGGGGAGACGGTCAAGCTCCCGCTGGGAAAGGGCCGGTTCGCCGTGCTGTTCCCCGGGGACGGACACGCGCCCTCCATCGGGCCGAACGGCCCCGCGCCCGCCCGCAAGTGCGTGGTTAAGGTACGACTGTAAAAAGCGCTCCCTCCGCCATCGTTTTTTTCGGTGACGGAGGGAGTTCGCATAGAGAGGGGGAATTAACTCAGCTTCAGGTCGCCTTCCTTGATCCAGCCCAGCTTGCGCTCGATTTCGCAGAACAGGGTGGACAGTACGGCGGGCAGGATAAAGCAAATCAGAATCAGGCCCACCCAGTCAAAGGCGGTGATGGCGGATTTTGCGCCGGAGGCCACGTCGCTGACCCAGCCGGTGTAAACGCCGATCTGTCCCACCAGACCGCAGGTGCCCATGCCGGAGGACACGGGGGAGCCGTTCATCTCCAGATGGAACAGGCAGGTAGCCAACGGCCCGGTGATGGCGCTGGCCAGGGTCGGGGCGATCCAGATGCGGGGATTGCGGACGATGTTGCCCATTTGGAGCATGGAGGTGCCAATGCCCTGGCTGACCAGACCGCCCCAGCGGTTTTCCTTAAAGCTCATGACGGCGAAGCCTACCATTTGGGCGCAGCAGCCGGCAACCGCCGCGCCGCCGGCCAGACCCGTCAGGCCCAGGGCCGCGCAAATGGCGGCGGAGGAGATGGGCAGGGTCAGGGCCATGCCCACCAGGACGGACACCAGAATTCCCATCAGGAAGGGCTGCAAATCGGTGGCCCACATGACAAGGTTGCCCACGGCAGAGGCGGCGGTGCCGATGGCCGGCGCCCACCAGGCGGCCAGACCCACGCCCACCAGAATCGTCACCAGCGGCGTGACCAGAATATCAATTTTTGTCTCCTTGCTGACGGCCTTGCCGCATTCGGCGGCGATGATGGCGATGAACAAAACCGCCAGCGGGCCGCCTGCGCCGGAGCCACCGGACAGCGTGGTGCTGCCCAGCGCATTGGCCGCATAGCCGACCGTCGCCAGAGAGAACAGCACCAGAGGCGGCGCGTTCAGCGCATAGCCAATGGCGATTGCCATTGCCGCGCCGCTCATGGCGGAGGCGTAGCCGCCTGCCGTCTCCAGCGCCTCAATGCCCAGCTGAGCGCCCAGTGTGTTCAAAATGGTTCCGATCAGCAGAGAGCAGAACAGGCCCTGAGCCATGGCCCCCAGTGCGTCAATGCCATATCGCTTTGCGGAAATCACGATGTCCTTCCGCTTTAGAAATTCCTTTACCTTTCCCATGGAAAAGCCTCCTTTTTCTCCTGTGGAGCAGTCAAGCTAATAAGTGTCTTGACAGACATATATACAGTGTGGTTATTGTACTTGCTTTTTGCCCGCTTGTCAACTGTGGAATCCTACAAAGAAGGTTTTACCCCTGTTCCGGCGGTGGGCATATCTACAGGCGTTTTTGGCCGGAATGATAAAACCGTGTTGACAATCCGCTGGAAAAAAGTTATGATGATACTCGAATATATCAGATTCCAAGAGAAAAGAGTCCCTGTTTATGTGTGAAATAATTTTTGATATGGAATGGAACATGGGATACCCCAAGGAGGGGGAGTCTCATTTTGACGAAATTATCGAGATCGGCGCGGTCAAAATCGAGGACAGCCAAATTGTCGGCACCTATAAGGAATATGTCCGCCCCACCATCCATCACGTGATCCACCATCACGTCCGCAAAATGCTCCCCTTTACGGCAAAGGACCTGAAGCACGCCAAGCCCTTCCAGACGGTGATCCGGGAGTTCAAGGACTGGTGCGGGCCGGGGGCCCAGCTGGTCAGCTGGGGCAACAGCGACATCACGGTGCTGGAATCCAATCTGACCCGCTACGGCATGGCCCACGACTGGGTGGGGCCGTGCTATGACCTACAGGCGGCGTATGCCTATCTGTTGCAGGAGTATACCCGCCAGTACAGTCTGAAGGACGTGGTGGAGCAGCTGGAGATCGAGGTCCCGGAGGATTTTCATGACGCGGCCAACGATGCGTATTACACTGCCCTGATTGAAATTGAAATCAAAAAGCGATATGGAGCGCTGCCCTCCATGGAGACGGTGCAGGCCAAGCGGGAGGAGCTTCGGGCCATTCATGCGGAGGAGGTTCGCAAGAAGGCCAAAGAGATGGAGACGGCTGCGCTGGCGGAGGCGGTTCCTCTGACGGTTCGGCTGCTGCCGCCGGCCTCCGATGCGGAAGCGGCGCTGAAATCGCCCGCCTGCACGCAATGGCGCTGTCCGCTGTGCGGGGCTGCAGTCACCGCTACGGGCTGGACCCTGTATGCGGAGAGCGGCTATTTGACCCGGGGGAAGTGCCCGGAGCATGGCTGGCAATATCCCTATGTCACCTTTGAGGACGGGCCGGGGGGCTGCGTGGGAACTATCTCCATCCTGCCCGCCACGCAGAAAATCAAGAATACCTATTTCCGCTTCGGCCACTCCAAAAGCGCCCGGGGCGGGAAGGGCAAGCGGTGAGGGTGTCTGGTTTTGCCGGAAAATTCGTCCTTGACACGGCCCGGAATGTTTGATAGGATATAAGATAATAAAACCCGTGAGGGAGTAGCAAGCGCACGTTCTGCGGTGCGTAGCAAGTCAACATACTGACCGCACCGCGGTCTGGCTTGTCTTAAAGAACCTGTTCAGGTTCTGATTGCGAGACTCATGTATATCTGCCAGGCTATACATGACGTCAATTCTGCGTATTTATTTTGACCCAGGTATGGCTGTTTGGTTGTACCTGGGTCTTTTTCATGGGCTATATACCATATGCAAGGTTGGAGGAACATAAATCATGACGTGGAATTTCTTGTTTTTTCTGAACAGTATTCTTCTGGGCGTGGGGCTGGCGATGGACGCATTTTCCGTCTCCATGGCCAACGGCCTGAACGAGCCCCACATGAAAAAGGGGCGGATGAGCTGTATTGCGGGCACCTATGGCGCGTTCCAGGTCGCCATGCCCCTGATCGGCTGGATCTGTATTCATACGGTGGTGGTGTATTTTCAGGCGTTTCAGAAGTTCATCCCCTGGATCGCGCTGCTTCTGCTGGTCTACATCGGCGGAAAGATGCTGGCGGAGGGCATCCGCGGCGGGGATGAGGCGGAGGAGAGCGACAGGCACCTCAGCGGCGGCACGCTGCTGATTCAGGGGGTAGCTACCTCCATTGACGCGCTTTCCGTGGGCTTTACCATTGCGGACTATGGATGGGTGATGGCGCTGACCTGCGCCGTGATCGTGGGCGTTACCACCTTTTTCCTATGTCTTGGGGGCCTGGTCATTGGAAAGCACGCCGGGACCAGGCTCTCCGGCAAGGCGTCTGTTTTGGGCGGCGTGATTTTGATCGCCATCGGGGTGGAAATCTTCGTCAAAGGGGTGTTCTTTTGACAGGACAGTCTGAAAATGTACAGAAATTCTGAAAAATGTGCAGAATATTGTGGACAAAACCCTTCGTTTGGTGTAAACTGGGCTTATATCCAGATGTAACCCAGACTTACATCTAAAGTGGAGGTGCCCGGCATGACGAAGCAAACGAATCATGAGCGCACTTCGGTCGTTCTGGAGGACAATTTGAAAAAAGCCCTGACAGAGATGCTGGTTCTGTCGCTGATCGAGGAACAGGATCGGTATATCGGTGAGCTTTCCCCTGAAATAGAGGAACGCAGCCAGGGGGCAATTCATATCGAATTCTCCTACGCCGCCATTTACCGCATCTCCAAGGGGGAGTACATCACGGAATGTAAAAAACGTATCGCTCCGGATGGCCGACTGCGCCAATACTACACCATCACGGAAAAGGGCCGCGCTTATCTTAGCGAGCTGTTAGGTTCCTATTCCCGCTTTATCCGGGCCGCAGACCGGATTCTGTCCCGCCCGGACGGGACAAATCAAACCTGACGCCGCGACAAACAGGCAAAAATACACTCCCAACGC
>JAJQBJ010000103.1 GCA_021203345.1 Oscillospiraceae bacterium | reverse complement strand
ATGGAAAGACTTTTTTGTTTTTTCACTGTCTACTTGACAGGGGGCACTTCACCACTCCCGCTTGGGGTGTTTGGGATTTTTCCAGACATGGGATTCGATCTCCCGCCTGGTTGCGGCGGTGTGGGTTTGCAGCAGCGTGATGAGCTTATCACAGGATAAGCTGGTGAAAATCGTATGTTTCATGGAGTTCCCCTCGTGGTATCAGTCATGTTGTTTTGACGATTATACCACACTAACTCTGAGATTACCAGAGCCGGGAAGAGCATTTTTCCGGAAATTACGCCTGTTCACTCCACAGGGGAGAGGGGTACACGCCTTCCTGAACCTTTTGGGCCAGGGCCTCCATGACCTCAGGCTTATCCGCCTGATAGGTAACGCCGTACCACTTGTCCCGGCTGGACAGGACATAACACCGGGCCTTGCCTTCATCCAGCAGTTGGCTGACGACTGTGGGCAGGAAGTATTCCCCCTTGGCGGGGTTTTCCGTCAGGGTCTTGTCCAGGAATTTGGAGAACCGGGCCTTTGCCTCCGTCACAAAGCTCTGGGTAAAGCCCCAAAGGTTCATAGAGACGATGGTATCCGGGTTCAGGTCTGTCCAGGTGGCTCCTTCATCCGTGGAGAAGTGGATGCCGCCGGGATATTCCTCAATGCGGGTGCGCTCCGTGACCCGCGTCAGATAGCCCTTCGCATTCGTCTCGCATACGCCCCGGGCCACATGGCCGTGTTCCGTGGTGGTGTTTTTCAGCAGATAGCCCACCATGGCGTATTCGTACCGGTCGCCGTCCTGATGGGTGGAGAGGTAGTCATACATGATTTGATAGGCCTCCGGGCCGTAGTAATCGTCCGCATTGATGACCGCAAAGGGGGCGTCGATCAAATCACGGGCGGACAGCACGGCATGGGCGGTGCCCCAGGGCTTTTGCCGCCCCTCCGGCACGGCGTAGCCCTCCGGCAGATCGTCCAGCTGCTGAAAGGCGTACTTCACGTTCATGTATCGGCTGATGCGGTCGCCGATGGCCGCCCGGAATGCCTCCTCGATCTCGTGCTTGATGATGAAAATAACAGTCTCAAACCCCGCCCGACGGGCGTCATACAGGGAATAGTCGATGATGACCTCCCCGTTCGGCCCCACCGGGTCGATTTGCTTCAAACCACCGTAACGGCTGCCCATACCGGCAGCCATAATAACCAAAATCGGTTTCTTCATAGCTTTCTCCTGTCCTGCGCCAACGCGCACATTTTGAAATGGAAAACGGGCCAATGCCCGAACGATAGCTTAAAAATTCAGCCTTTTCATTTTAGCAAGCTGACCGGGCGTTGTCAATGAAATTCGCTGTTTTCAGCGGAGAACCCGGAAAAAAGTTCGATTTCCCGTTGACAAATGCCGCCGGTGTGGTAAAATATCGAAGGTAGCATCGAAGTCGGTGCTAAATGGTGTAAAATCAGGTAAAACGCGATACAAGGTCAAGCTGTCGGATAACGGACACCAGAGAGGGAGAAGGGTGGAAGCTCCCGTCCCGGAACGGCAGCAGCCAGCCCTGTGCAGTCTGGGAGAACCAGGACGCCCCATCCCCGTTACCGGATGACTGAGGGTCCGGAGCAGCGCTCCGGTTCATTAGGGTGGTACCGCGGAGCATGGCTTTCGTCCCTATGGGATGGAGGTCATTTATTTTTTTCACTTGCAAGGTAATGGAAAGATTCAATAATTTAATGTGAGGTAATGGAAATGAAAAAGTTCGGTTTGAATGAGCTGCGGGAGATGTATCTCCGGTTCTTTGAGACAAAGGGCCATCTTCGGCTGCCCAGCTTTTCTCTGGTTCCCCAGAATGACGCATCCCTGCTGCTGATCAACGCGGGAATGTCCCCCATGAAGCCCTATTTCACCGGCGAGGAGGAGCCGCCCCGTCACCGCGTCACCACCTGCCAGAAGTGCATCCGCACCGGTGATATTGAGAACATCGGAAAGACCGCCCGCCACGGCACCTATTTCGAGATGCTGGGCAACTTCTCTTTTGGAGATTACTTTAAGCACGAGGCCATTGCCTGGGCATGGGAATTCCTGACCTCCCCGGAGTGGGTAGGTCTGGATCCGAACCGCCTGTATCCCTCCGTGTATGCCGGTGACGAGAATACCCCCGGCGACGAGGAGGCGTTCCGTATCTGGAACGAGGAAATCGGGATTCCCGCAGAGCGCATTTTCCGCTTCGGCAAGGAGGATAACTTCTGGGAGCATGGCTCCGGCCCCTGCGGCCCCTGCTCCGAAATCTACTATGACCGCGGCCCGGAATACGGCTGCGGAAAGCCCGGCTGCACCGTGGGCTGTGACTGTGACCGCTATATGGAGGTCTGGAACATCGTATTCTCCCAGTTCAACAACGACGGACACAACAACTACACTGAGCTGAAGCAGAAGAACATCGACACCGGTATGGGGCTGGAGCGTCTGGCGGTGGTCTGCCAGGAGGTCAATTCTCTGTTTGACGTGGACACGGTCATGCGGATCACCAACCGGGTTTCCGAGCTGACCGGGGCACATTATCATGAGAGCTATCAGCGCGACGTGTCTCTGCGTATCATCACAGACCACATTCGGGCCTCCACGATGATGATTTCCGACGGCGTGCTGCCCTCCAACGAGGGGCGGGGCTATGTGCTGCGCCGTCTGCTCCGCCGGGCCTCCCGCCATGGCAAGCTGCTGGGGGTCAACGATCCCTTCCTGTATCAGGTGGTGGAGACGGTAATCGGCGAGAACGAGGGCCACTACCCTGAGCTGCGGGAGAAGCAGGCCTATATCACCAAGGTCGTCAAGGTAGAGGAGGAGAACTTTGGCCGCACCATTGACGGCGGTCTGAAAATCTTCTCCGATATGCTGGCCGCGCACAAGGCGGCAGGGGAGACGGTGTTCTCCGGTGCGGACGCCTTTAAGCTGTACGACACCTATGGATTCCCCGTCGACCTGACCCGGGAAATGGCCGAGGACGAGGGCCTGACCGTGGACGAGGACGCCTTCCACACCCTGATGGAGGAACAGCGGGTCCGGGCCAGAAAGGCCCGCGAAGCGCTGGGCGATTTGGGCTGGGCCGGTATCGAGTTCGGCAAGGATATGCCCGCCACTGAGTTCACCGGCTATAGACAGACCACCGGAGAGGGGAAGATTCTGGCCCTGGTTTCTGAGGACGAGCTGCAAAACGTCATCGGCGCCGGGGTAGAGGGCATTGTGGTTCTGGACAAAACCCCCTTCTATGCGGAAATGGGCGGCCAGGTGGCGGATCACGGTGTCATCACCGCCGGGGACGCAATTTTTGAGGTGAACAACGTCCAGAAGAACAAGGGCGGCAAGTATATGCACTACGGCGTGGTTCGGTCGGGCGAGCTGTCTGTAGGAGACGCTGTGACGGCCTCCATCGACGTGGATCGCCGCAAGGCGGTCTGCCGTAGCCACTCCGCCGCGCATCTGCTGCAAAAGGCGCTGCAAATCGTTCTGGGCGACCATGTGCATCAGGCCGGTTCTCTGAACGAGCCGGACAAGCTGCGCTTTGACTTTACCCATTTCTCCGCCGTGACGCCGGAGGAGCTGCTGAAAATCGAGCGCATCGTCAACGACGCTGTTCTGGCCGGCGGTGAAATCGTCACCGAGGTCATGAGCCTGGAGGAGGCCCGGAAGCTGGGAGCCATGGCCCTGTTCGGGGAGAAGTACGGCGAGACGGTTCGGGTCGTCCGCATGAAGGACGAGAACGGCGGCGACTTCTCCATGGAATTCTGCGGCGGCACCCACCTGAGCAATACCGCAAAGGTCGGCTCCTTCCACATCACCTCGGAAAGCTCCATTGCCTCCGGCGTGCGCCGTATCGAGGCCACGGTGGGAAAACGCAATGTAGAGGACTTCCTGCATCTGAAGGAAATGGTCTTTACTGCAGCGGCGGAGTTGAAGGTGCAGCCCTCCGAGATGGTGGAGCGCATCGACAGCCAGATTGCGGAGATTCGGGAGCTGAAAAAGGTCGTTGACAAGTACAAGAGCAAGGCCGCTCTGGGCGAGGCCAACGATTTCCTGGCCTCTGCCAAGCAGGTAGGCGGACTGCGGGTGCTGACCGGCAACCTGGGCGCGGTGAGCGTGCCCGACCTGCGGAAGATGGGCGACTTCCTCCGGGACAAGGAGCCGAAGGTGGTGGCCGTTCTGTGCGCCGTGAACGGGGACAAGATCTCCTTCCTGGCGGTCTGCGGCAAGGAGGCAGTCAAGGCCGGCGTGAAGGCCGGGGATGTTATCAAGGCCGTTACCAAGGTGTGCGGCGGCTCCGGCGGCGGCAAGCCCGATTCCGCCATGGGCGGCGGCAAGGACAAGCTGAAAATCGACGATGCGCTGAGCATTGTGGACGACTTTGTGGCTGAAAAGACAGAATGATGGTTCCGGATGGGGCGGAGCGCTCCGCCCCCGGACTGGATTTGAATAGAAAGGAGCTGAGCGAGCATGAGCGATTGTCTGTTTTGTAAAATCATCGCAGGGGAAATTCCCTCCAGCATCGTCTATGAGGACGATACGGTATTCGCCTTTCGGGATATCGACCCCCAGGCGCCGGTGCATTTCCTGGTGATCCCCAAGGCGCATATCCCCTCCTGCGGTGCAGTCACCCCGGAGAATTCCGCAGTGGTGGCGCACTGCTTTGAGGTGATTTCCCAGGTGACGAAGGAGCAGGGCATCGAGAGCTTCCGCGTAGTGTCCAACTGCGGGGAGCAGGCGGGCCAAAGCGTACCCCATCTGCATTTTCATGTGCTGGCGGGGCGGGATCTGTCCTGGCCTCCCGGCTGAGAACCACGGAATACGAAACAGCGCCGTCCGACGGGAAATCCCGCCGGGCGGCGCTGTTTTGCAGCATCAGTATAAAGTTATCATCTCCTGCCGGCGAACCGGCTGACGATCCACAGCAGCAGACAGGCTCCCGCCACATCCACGATGATACCGAAGATAAAGCCATAGGAGTAAATTCCAATCAGGGCGCAAATCACGCTGCCGATGGCGGAGCCTGCAATGCCCACCATGATGTTTTGCAGAAGGTTCCCCTCACAGTGCATCAGCTTGCCTGCAATCCAGCCGACCACGCCGCCGCAAATCAAAGTCCAGATAATCCGAAAAATCATAAAGCGCACTTCCTTTCCCGGCGTATGCCGTATATCCCGATAGAATCAATGTATCACAGGTTTTCGTTGGTTTCAAGAGGCATTTGCAGGAATTAAAAAAATGAAAATCCACTTCATTTTTCTTGACATTTTCGCTCGGATTCTCTATACTTATACCTGTTATTCAAAAACGAAGAAGGGAAGGAGTATGCGCATTCTCCCTGACAGAGAAAAGACGGTTGGTGCAAGTCTTTGAGGTGAGAGGCGCAGAAGGTCGTCCCGGAGTTGCGGAGCTGAACGGTCAAAAGTAGGCCCCGACGCTGTTCCACGTTACGGAAATTGAGTGCGGCCCCGGTTCTGCGGGCCGAATTCAGGTGGTACCACGGACTGTTGTTCGCCCTGAGCCGAAACGGCTGAGGGCGATTTTTTGCGCTCGGCCGGGGGAGCCGATAAGTGGCTCCCGTCAATCAAGCAAGGAGTGGAAGTATATGCAAAAAGAACTGCCAAAGGTCTATGACCCGAAAAGTGTAGAATCGAACATTTATGAGATGTGGATGGAGAAAGGCTGCTTTAAGGGCGTCCGCGACCCGGAGAAAAAGCCCTTTACCATCGTCATGCCGCCCCCCAACGTCACGGGACAGCTCCACATGGGGCACGCCCTGGACGCGACGCTTCAGGACATTCTGATTCGCTTCAAGCGGATGCAGGGCTACGCCGCTCTGTGGGTTCCCGGCGTGGATCACGCGGGCATCGCCACCCAGATCAAGGTGGAGGAGGAGCTGCGTAAGGAGGGCCTGACCCGTTATGATTTGGGCCGCGAAAAGTTCCTGGAGCGGGTCTGGGACTGGAAAAAGACCTACGGCGACCGTATCGTAAACCAGCAAAAGAGCCTGGGCGTCTCCTGTGACTGGGATCGGGCGCGGTTCACCATGGACGAGGGCTGCTCCAAGGCCGTGCGGGAGGTGTTCGTCAGCCTGTATGAGAAGGGCCTGATTTATAAAGGCTCCCGCATCATCAACTGGTGCCCCCACTGCATCACGGCGTTGTCCGACGCCGAGGTGGAGTATCAGGACAAGCCCGGCCATCTGTGGAACCTCCGCTATCCCATCGTCGGGGAGGAGGGCCGCTATCTGGTGGTAGCTACCACCAGACCGGAGACGATGATGGGCGATACCGGCGTGGCCGTGAACCCCAATGACGAGCGCTATCGTGACCTGGTGGGGAAGAAGGCCCTGCTGCCCATCATGAACCGGGAGATTCCCATTGTGGCCGATGATTATGTGGAGATGGACTTCGGCACCGGCTGCGTGAAGATGACCCCTGCTCACGACCCCAACGATTTTGAGGTGGGCCTGCGTCACAACCTGGAGGTCATTCGGGTGCTGGACGACAACGGCGTAGTCAACGCCAACGGCGGCCCCTATGAGGGCATGGATCGGTATGAGTGCCGGAAAAAAGTCGTGGAGGATCTGGAGGCCATGGGCCTGCTGGAGTCCGTACAGGACTACTCCCACAACGTTGGTACCTGCTACCGCTGCCACAGCGACGTGGAGCCGATCATCTCCGCCCAGTGGTTTGTTAAGATGGAGCCGCTGACCCGCGAGGCTCTGCGGGTGGTGCAGGACGGCGAGGTACGGTTTGTCCCAGATCGCTTTGCCAAGACCTACACCAACTGGATGGAGAATCTGCACGACTGGTGCATTTCCCGTCAGCTGTGGTGGGGCCATCAGATTCCGGTGTGGTACTGTGACGACTGCGGTCACATGACCTGCTCCCGGGAGGATCCGGACTGCTGCGAGGCCTGCGGCAGCACCCATATTACAAGAGATCCGGACGTGCTGGACACCTGGTTCTCCTCCGCGCTGTGGCCCTTCTCCACGCTGGGCTGGCCGGACAAAACGGAGGATTTGGCGTACTTTTATCCCACGGACGTGCTGGTTACGGGCTATGACATCATCTTCTTCTGGGTGGCCCGGATGATTTTCTCCGCCTGTGAGCATACAAAGCAGCCGCCCTTCCACACCGTTCTGATTCACGGCCTGGTGCGGGACAATCAGGGCCGAAAGATGTCCAAGTCCCTGGGCAACGGCATCGACCCCCTGGAGATGTGCGACCGGTACGGCGCGGATGCGCTGCGCTTCAACCTGATTACCGGCAACTCCCCCGGCAACGATATGCGCTTCTATACCGAGCGCTGCGAGGCTATGCGGAACTTTGCCAACAAGATTTGGAACGCCTCCCGGTTCGTTCTCATGAACCTGACCATTGAAAAGAACGGCCTGCCGGAGACGCTGGAAATGGAGGACAAGTGGATTCTCTCCAAGCTGAACGGCACCGTCCGGGAGGTAACGGAGAATCTGGAGAAGTACGAAATCGGCGTGGCCGCCCAGAAGGTCTATGATTTCATCTGGGACGACTTCTGCGACTGGTATATCGAGCTGACCAAGACCCGCCTGAACGGGGAGGAGCCTGCACAGAATATCTCCGCCCAGCAGGTGCTGTGCTATGTGCTGAACGATATTCTGAAGCTGCTGCACCCCTTCATGCCCTATATCACGGAGGAGATTTATCAGGCCATTCCCCATGACGGAGATTTCCTGATTACCGAGCATTGGCCGGAGTACAAGCCTGAGCTGAACTTCCCCCAGGACGAGGCCGCCATGGAGCAGGTGATGGAGGCGATCAAGGCTGTCCGTACCCGCCGGGGCGAGATGCGGGTGCCGCCCTCCAAAAAGGCGCACATCACCATCGTCACCGCAGACCCCACGGTGTATCAGGCCGGGGAGCGGTTCATCCTGCGGCTGGCCTCCGCCACCTCGGTGGAGTTCGCCGCCGAGTCGCCTGCCGATCTGACTGGCATTGTCTCCTGCGTCACCGCAGACGCCAAGCTGTATTTGCCGCTGGCGGAGCTGGTAGACCTGGAGAAGGAAAAGGCCCGCATTGAAAAGGAGCTGGCCAAGGCCCGGAAGAACCTGGAGAATATTCAGAAGCGGCTGTCCAACCCCAGCTTTGTCAGCAAGGCCCCGGAAAACGTGATTGCCGGTGTTCGGGACAGCGAGAGCAAGGCAGTGGCGCTGGTGAGCCAGCTGGAGGAATCTCTGGCGACCCTGGGCGTTTGAGTCCGATTGCAAAATCCCCGCCGCTGAAAGGCGGCGGGGAAGAAAATCTTTATAAGTCCTTCATAAAATCGTAAGAAAAAGTTAAGTTCCTGCGCTTGCGCTCCCAATCGCGCCATACTATAATGAAATCGTAAAATCCAAACAATAACATTAGGAGGCGCGATTTCAGATGAAAACAAAAGTGGTTGCAGTTGCTTTCCTGCTGCTTTTTATTCTTTCCGGCTGTGGGGCCAAGAGCGGCGGCAATGTTGATGATGTACAAATTGCAGATTGGGAGCCGTCTGAGCTGTTCTCTGACGAGGAAGTCGAGGCGGCGTTCCAGACCGTGAAGGATTACTTTTCCGAGAACTTTGAGGGCTGTACCCTGACCCAGCTTTCCTATTCTGGGGATACCTATGTTGAAACTTGGATGCAGGCGTATGAAGATGTGGAACCCGGTGAAATCATCGTGATTCTGTCGTCCTTTGATGTGGATTCCTCGGGCGGAGACGGTTCACTAAATCCAGATTCCACCTATGATAATTGGAACTGGGTTCTGGTTCAGGACGACGATGGGAATTGGGTACACCTTGACCACGGGTATTGAGCGCGATTTAGCCCAAACTAATTTATGAAAGCTAAAAAACGGGAGGATCACCTGACAATCGGCAATCCTCCCGTATTTTTTCGATTTTACCTTGAACCTGCGTGAAGCATTACATCCCCAGCAGACGGGCCAGGAAGCTGCGGCGCTCCGGAATCCAGTTAGCGCCCTCATTGTTCTCATAGCAGCCAATCATCGTATCATAATACATAAACATCGTTCATTTCCTCCATATCAATTCGATTTGTCGCTTTGGGACGAGCCTGACGAACCAGACCCGGCCTCGCTTTGTGATTATATGATAGCACAAATTTGGGAATGTACAATGGGTGTAGAACTCAAGGATTTTGCGTGTATCTGTGCTAATAGCATAAAAACCGGAGAAAAGGTAGTATTTACGAAGGGAAAGCAGGGGAAATCTGCCGGAAATGGATAAAAATACGACGGGAGAAAACGTATGACATATGAAGAAGCCTTACAATATATCCACGGAACGCCCAACTTTGCCCGAAGCGCGTCTCTGCATCGGATGCAGGCGCTGATGGAGCAGCTGGGGAATCCGCAGAAGCGGCTGCGCTTTGTACACATTGCCGGGACAAACGGAAAGGGCAGCACAGCCGCCATGGTGGCCTCAGTTTTGCAGACCGCCGGCTATCGCACGGGGCTGTATACCTCCCCCTACCTGGAACGCTTCAACGAGCGGATTCAGCTGAACGGTACGCCGATTCCGGATGAGGAGTTGGCCGCCGTGACGGAGCGGGTGAAAGCGGCTGCGGATGCGGTGGCCGTCCGGGGTGTGGAATCCCCCAACGAGTTCGAGCTTGTGACCGCCATCGGCTTCTGCTGGTATGCCCAGCGAGGCGCGGAGGTCGTGGTGCTGGAGGTGGGGCTGGGGGGCCGATATGACGCTACCAATGTGATCGAGCAGCCGTTGGCCTGCGCCATTACCTCCATTTCGCTGGATCACACTGCCGTTCTGGGAAATACGGTGGAGGAAATCGCCGGAGAGAAGGCGGGCATCCTAAAGCCAGGCTCCCCCTGCGTCCTCAGCCCCGGACAGCCGGAGAGCGTCTGTCAGGTGGTTTGCCAGACGGCCCGGCAGGTGGGCTGTCCGCTGCTGGAGAGCAGCCGGGAGCAAATCAGCGTACTGACCCGAAGCTGGGCAGGCATGACCTTTTCCCGGCTGGGGCGGCGGTATACGCTGCCGCTTCTGGGAGACTATCAGGCGGACAACCTCTGCACCGCATTAAACCTGCTGGACTGCCTGCAAATGCAGGGCCTGGATATTCCGGATAGCGCGGTTCAGGCGGGACTGGCGCAGGTGCGTTGGCCCGGACGGCTGGAGCTGCTGGCAGGGAGGACGGTGCTGCTGGATTGCTGTCATAACCCAGACGGTATTGCATCCTTATGCCGGGCGCTGGACAGCATCTTTTCCGGGATTCCCGTCACCGCTGTCATGGGGATGCTGCGGGACAAGGACTACGAGACGGGGATAAAGCTGGTGGCGGAACGTAGCGTCCGGTTTTACGCCGTTGCACCGCCCAGCCCCCGGGCGCTGGAGCCGGAGACTGCCCGGGCCGTTGCCGCACAGGTCTGCGGCGAGACAAGGGCGTTCGATTCCGTGAAGGAGGCGCTACATCAGGCGGAGGAAGTCCGGGAGCAGGACGGAATCGTTCTGGTGTGCGGCTCCATCCCGTTGGTGGGTGAGGCGCGGCAATATTTCCGCCTCCGACAGTAAACAGCATAAATTCCGATTCAAACTCACTATAATAGGCGTATCGAAACACGATACGTTTTTGGGAACCACTAACAATTACGTCTGCGGCATCTGGCGAATCTTTCACGCCAGAAATGTGTTGCAAAAACTTGAAATACATACAGTATTCCTGCGTTTTTGCGCCTTTTTCTGACGCAAAATCTTTCGCCAGCTGCTCTTGCCGCAGTTATTAGTGCTTCCCTATTTTTTTTTACAAAGGAGGGATCTCCATGTCCATACGAAGCGAGGTGGAGAACCGCACCATGACGCTGCTGGTCGGCGGCGAGATCGACCACCACCAGGTAAAAAGCCTGATGCCGGAGGTGGAGCGCCGCATTGATCTCCACCTGCCGAACACCCTGATCGTGGATTTGTCAGGCGTTACCTTTATGGACAGCTCCGGGGTGGCGCTGCTGCTGCGGGCATGGCGCAGGATGCAGGAGCTGGAGGGACGCATGAACGTGACCCAGGTTCCCCCACAGGCCGCCCGGATTCTGCGGGCGGCGGGGCTGGAACAGATGATGCAGATCGAGCCGCAGAAGGGAGCAAGGGATGAAAGCCTATAACACAGTTCGGATTGAATTTGAAAGCCGTTCCTCCAACGAGGGCTTTGCGCGGGCGGCGGCGGCCTGCTTCGCCGCCCAGCTTGACCCCACGCTGGAGGAATTGAACGACATAAAAACCGCCGTCAGCGAGGCGGTAACCAACGCGATTGTACATGGATACCCAGACAGGCTGGGGAAAATCACCATGCGGATGAAGCTCTATGAAAACCGGGTGCTGGAAATCCAAATCAAGGACTGGGGCGTAGGTATTCCGGACATTGCGCGGGCGAAAACACCCCTGTTCACCACCGGGGGAGAGGACCGCAGCGGTATGGGCTTTACCATTATGGAGAGCTTCACTGACCTGCTGCGGGTGCGGTCGGAGGTGGGCAGAGGCACCACCGTGACCATGCGAAAGCTGCTCCACGGCCGGGGCGGAACCCCCTCTTGACGAACCTGGAGCTTCTGGCCCAGGCACAGGCCGGCGATCAGGCCGCAGAGGAACAGCTGGTGCAGGAGAACAGCCGCCTGATTTGGAGCATCGTCCGGCGATTTCAGGGCCGGGGGGCGGAAACGGACGACCTGTACCAGCAGGGATGCCTGGGCTTTTTGAAGGCGGTAAAGGGCTATGACCCGGCGTATGGCACCCAGTTTTCCACCTATGCAGTGCCCAAAATCACCGGCGAAATCCGTCGCTACCTCCGGGACGATCAGCCGGTGAAGCTGAGCCGATCCGTTTACGAGCAGCGAAACGCTTTGTATCAGGCAAAGCTAAAGCTGGAGGAACGGCTGGGCCGCGCCCCCTCGGTCAGCGAACTGGCGGAGGAAACGGGGCTTTGCCCGGAGGAGCTGGCGGCACTGGAGCTGTCCTGGCTTGCGCCGGTTTCCCTCCAGACGGAGGTGGAGGAGGGGCTGCCGCTGGAAAGCCTTGTGGCCGCGGACAACCCGGAGGGGAGGTTGATCGACACCCTGGCGCTGCATCAGCTTTTGCGGCAGCTGAACGAGGAGGAGCAGAGCCTGATTCGTCTGCGGTACTTCAAGGGCCTGACCCAGACCCAAACGGCCAAAATCCTCCACACCAGTCAGGTTCAGATTTCCCGACGGGAAAAGCGGATTCTTGACAAGCTGCGGGCCGATTTTCAGCGGTGAGCGTGAACCTATGTGAAAAGTGTTGACAAAATGGATACAGTTTGTTAAAATCGGTTTATTAAACGGCCCTGAATCAGCGGAAATGAGGTTCGGGTCGAACAAAAAGATAACAAATTGTTGTAATTCAATTCCACGGAATTTGATGTATTCGCGGGGGTTTGTCAACTATGAAATTCAAAAAGAGACTGATTAGTGTGTTATTGGCTTTGACAATGACATTTTCTTTGCTTGCGGGGCAGGTGTATGCCGCATCCTTTAACCCGGTGGAGGATACCATCACCTCCACCTCGGACAGCCGAATCTCCTCCATGATCAGCGCCATCAGTCTGCAGAGCTTCAGTTCTCCCACGGCCACGAAGGTGGAGAATTACATCTCCTATTTTATCTATGATTCCAAGTATGCGGCGGTGGGTGGTTCCGCCTGGCCCTACACCAACGAGAACGGCTATGTTTCTACGGTTACGGACGGAACCTATACCATCAGCGGAATCAACGGCAGCGGCTGCTTTGCCTACTCCAAGTTTGTTATGAACGTGATTTACGGCAAGACCGGCGAGGTTCTCAGCGAAGGCGAGTCCGTCGGCCACGTCACTGCCTCCGGGCTGGAGACGTTCCTCCGTACATACGCCCAGGCCGGGGAGCAGCTGCGGCTGGGGAACATTCACTCCGTCACCTTCATCAGCTGCACGGACAGCGGCTTCTATTATATGGATTACTGGGGCGGCTATATCCGTCTGCACTACACCACCTTTGCCACCTTTGCCAGCTCGTGCAACAGCGCGACCTCTTCGGTGCAGCTTTGGCTTTATAACGCCAACACCAACGAGAATGACCCCAGCAAGCAGACCGCCGGGAACACAGACCCGGACGACGGTACAGAATCCACGCTGACCATTTCACCTACGGCATATCCCAGCGGACAGCTGGTCTATGGGAACTATTTTAACCTGAGGGGTACCGTTACCTCCAACTATACCATTACCTCCGTCACGGGAGCGATTTATACGGAGGCGGGCGCATTGGTGGGAACCCAAAAGACTGCTACGCCCAATTCCAATACATTCAGCATCTACGGCAGCACCATCAATGACCTGAGCTTCGGCACCCTGGCGGTGGGGAATTATTATCTGGAGTACACCGCCACGGACAGCAGCGGGAAAACTGTGGTCTGGACCAGCGATATCTTCACGGTGGTCAGTGCGGTGTCCACCCTGTCCATCAACCCGGTGGACTATCCCACCGGCTCTATGGAGGCCCAGTCCTTCACGCTGACAGGCACTGTTACCTCCAACTATGAGCTGACCTCGGTTTCGGCCTATATCTATAACACCAACGGCGATACCCTGTATTCCGCCATGGTGACGAGTATCGGTTCCACCACCTTCAACATTGCCAACAGCGGCATTGACAATTCTCTGCCCTTTGGCTCCCTCCCGGTAGGCAGCTATTACCTGGTCTATGAGGCCAGCGACAAGTCGGGCAACTCCGCCACCTGGACCAGCGCCGTGTTCTACATTGTGGAAAGCAGCAACGGCGGCGGGTCAACCAATACGGACTCCACGCTGACGATTTCGCCCACGGCTTATCCGACAGGCAACATCTCCAAGGCGGCCTATACCCTCAGTGGCACCATCACCTCCAATTATAGCATTACGGCGGTGACGGCGCAGATTATCTCGGCCAACGGCACGGTGGCACAGACGGTGACGGATGCGCCGAATTCCACCAGCTACAGTTTTAAATCCAAGATTGACGCAAATCTGAAATTCGGCAGTCTGGACAGCGGGTATTATTACCTGTATATCTCCGCCACCGATTCCTCCGGCAATACGACCGCCTGGACCAGCGATATTTTCGCTGTGGCTGACTGCGTCCTGTATGCGGATGTGACCAACTCCGCCTCGTGGTTCTACTGGCAGGCGTATTCCCTGACGGCCTCCTCCATTTACACTGGTATCTCAGTGGGCAGCTCAATTTATTTCTATCCTGACCAGTCCCTGACGCGGGCACAGGCAGTCTGTCTGTTCTACCGCCTGTATTCCAGCAGCAACGGAACGCCCTCCGTCTCCGGCTCTACGCCATTCACGGATGTGTCCAGCAATGCCTGGTACGCGACAGAGCTGACCTGGGCCTATCAGACCGGCCTGGTCAACGGAACCAGCCCCACCACCTTTGCCCCGGATAAGGAAATCACCCGGCAGGAGCTGGCGAAGATCATCTATTGCTATGCGGAGATGTTCTACGGCGCCAGCGCCACCTCCACGGATTATCTGGCGAGCTATACAGACGGATCTGCCGTGGCCTCTTGGGCGGCCCCGTCCGTAAACTGGTGCATTGAAAATGGCATTTATTTCTCCATTTCCACCACGGGCAAGACCTTTGCCCCCACCCAGTCCGCAATCCGGGCGCAGTGCGCGATTCTGTTCTGCAACATTCAGGAAAAGCTCTCCTGAAATATGGAGCCTCCACACCGGCACAGCATTGCCTGTGCCGGTGTTTTCTTGAACAGGGCGACAGCGGTTTCGCTCAAATCTTGGAACAGGGCCGCCTCCGGCGGCGCAAAGGTAAAGAACAGAATCAACAGCCCCAGCAGAACCGTGAACGCCGCCACCGGAACCCTGTGACCGGCGGGAACCGTGATGCTTTGCTCCAGCCACAGACAGAACAGCACCAGCCCGTAGTACAGGAGCAGGTCAAACGCCAGACTGCTTTTCCCCAGGACGAGGTGGTATCCACCTCCCACGACCAACAGGAGCAGACACCCGTACAGCAGGGACAGCAGACTGGATGCCAGCCGGGGCAGATTGTCCCGATGCAGCACCAGGGCGCGAACCAGCAGGGGCCAGTACAACAGCTTGATATGCTCCCAGATGCTTTCCCGCACCGGGGCCAGTATTGCCGTGATGCCGTTGGGCCACATGTCGTAGACAAAGTGAAGCCCGCTGCCCGCCAGTGACACCAGAATCAGGCTCAGAAAAAGGGAAACAAATTTACGTCGCTTCATGGTAACCTCCCGATTCAGATATGAAATGCACACCGCTTAAATGTTTATCATAAGGAAATCCCTTGCTATCCCCGGATAAATATGCTATAATCGGCGTGGTTGTGTAAATTCCAAAAATTCCTGCGAACAGGAACATGAAAACATAAAAAAATTTCAGATAAAGAGGTCGTTTGTTTATGAGCGAACAGAAAAAAGTAATGCTCTCCGGAATCCAGCCCTCCGGGGATCTGCATATTGGAAGCTACCTGGGCGCCATCAAGAACTGGGCCGGTCGGGCGGAGAGCTACGACTGCTTCTACTTTATGGCGGATATGCACACGCTGACGGTTCGTCAGGTGCCCGCGGACTTGCGCCGCCGCACGCTGGAGCAGCTGGCGATTTATATCGCCTGCGGCCTGGACCCGGAGAAAAATACCCTGTTTGTCCAGAGCCATGTCCCCGCCCATGCACAGCTGGCCTGGGTACTGGACTGCTACACCATGTTCGGCGAGCTTTCCCGCATGACCCAGTTCAAGGACAAAAGCGCTAAAAACGCGGACAACATCAACGCCGGTCTGTTCACCTATCCCGTGCTGATGGCCGCTGATATCCTGATTTATCAGCCGGACTATGTACCGGTGGGGGAGGATCAAAAGCAGCACGTCGAGATTTGCCGGGATATCGCCCATCGCTTCAACAGCATCTATGGCGAGGTGTTCAAAATGCCGGAGCCGTTCATCCCCGAAAAGGGGGCGCGGGTCATGAGCCTGAACAACCCGTCCAGCAAGATGTCCAAGTCTCAGCCCGAGGGCTGTGTCTTTATGATGGAGAAGCCCGAGGATATTATGCGGAAGTTCAAGCGGGCCATTACAGACAGCGATACGGTGAACCCCGTTCGCTATGACCCGGAGAAAAAGCCCGGCGTCTCCAATCTGATGGAGATTTACGCGGCCTGCACAGGCCGCAGCTACGAGCAGATCGAGCTGGAGTTCGAGGGGAAGGGCTACGGCGCGTTGAAGCCCGCCGTGGGCGAGGCCGTGGTCGAGATGCTGCGTCCCATCCAGGAGGAAACCCGCCGCCTGCTGGCGGACAAGGCCTATCTGGAAAGCGTATACCGCGCCGGGGCGGAAAAGGCCTCTTATGTAGCAAACAAGACCCTGCGGAAGGTCTATAAGAAAGTGGGCTTTATCGCTCAGTGATCCGAAGGAGCGCCAAGCAAAATGTTTAGTACGTTCAATGTCGCAGTGCTGGTTTTATTTGCGCTGCTTGTGGCCTGCGTCGTGGCCTATCTGGCGACGCCGGTGGTCAAACTTTGCGCCTATAAAATCGGCGCCATCGACGTTCCCAAGGACAACCGGCGGATGCACAAGGAGCCGGTGCCCCGGTTGGGCGGTCTGGCAATCTTTCTGGGCTTCTTTTTCAGCGTATTTCTGTTTGTGGAGATCACCGATCAGGTGCGCTCCATGCTGCTGGGCGCTGTTGTCATTGTGATTCTGGGCGTGCTGGATGACAAGTTCGCCCTGAAAGCCATGCCAAAGTTCTGCATCCAGATCGTGGCGGCGCTGGTGGCTGTGCTGGGCGGCAATGTGATCACCTATATCTCCAACCCCAACATTTTTTCGACAATTCCCTACATGAACCTGGGCATCTGGTCGATTCCCATCAGCGTGCTGTGGATTGTGGCCATCACCAATGCGGTGAACCTGATCGACGGGCTGGACGGATTGGCCGCAGGTGTTTCGACCATTTCCTCGGTCACGATGCTGGTGATTGCGCTGTTGATGTCGGACAGCGAGGTAGCCATTATGATGGGGGCGCTTTCGGGGGCCTGTCTGGGCTTTTTGCCCTATAACAAGAACCCGGCCACCATCTTCATGGGCGACACCGGCTCCACGTTCCTAGGATATGTGCTGGCTGTTGTCTCTATTCAGGGCCTGTTTAAGATGTACAGCCTGATTTCCTTCGTGGTGCCGTTCCTGATGCTTGGTCTGCCGATTTTTGACACGGCGTTCGCCTTTGTGCGTCGAATCCTCCACGGGCAGAACCCCATGAAGGCTGACCGCAGCCACGTCCACCACCGACTGATTGACATGGGCCTGAGCCAGAAGCAGACCGTCGCCGTGCTGTATATCATCTCGGCTGTGCTGGGCGTCTGCGCGGTGCTGCTGACCACCAGCGGCGCATTGCGGGCGCTGATTTTCCTGATTGCCGTCCTGGTGGTCGGCATCGTGGCAGCCTGGATTTACCTCTCCAACCTTGCGGCGCGGGAGGAGGCGGCCAGGGCTGCGGGACTGGCCCGGCAGACGGGAAGCGCCCAAGCCGCCGCGAGTAAGGAGACTGCTATGAAGCCTTTGAAAGTGATGATGATTTTCGGCACCCGGCCGGAGGCCATCAAAATGTGCCCCCTGCTGCTGGAAATGAAGCAACGCCCGGAGATCGAGCCGGTCTGCTGTGTCACCGCCCAGCATCGGGAGATGCTGGATTCCGTGCTGGATATCTTTCAGGTAACGCCGGACTATGACCTGAATATCATGCAGCCCCGGCAGACCCTGTCCATGATTACCTCCAAATGCCTCAACGGAATCGACGAGGTGCTGGAGGAGTGTAAGCCCGACCTGGTGCTGGTGCATGGAGACACCTCCACCACCTTCTCCGGGGCGCTGGCGGCGTTCTATCATCAGGTGCCGGTGGGCCATGTGGAGGCCGGTCTGCGTACCTGGGATCGGTATTCCCCCTTCCCGGAGGAGATGAACCGCCGCATGACCAGCGACATTGCGGAGCTTCACTTTGCGCCTACGGCGGCCAACCGGGACAATCTGGTTCGGGAGGACGTGAAGGAGAATGTCTTTGTCACGGGAAACACCGTGATCGACGCGCTGAAAACCACGGTGCGGGAGGACTATCAGTTCTCCACGGACGAGCTGAACCAGCTGGACTTTACAAATAAAAAAATCATCTGTGTCACCTGCCACCGCCGGGAGAACTACGGCGAACCCATGCGCCACATTATGACTGCGCTGAAGCGGATTGCCACGGATTTTGTGGATGTGGAGCTTGTCTACCCCGTCCATCTCAGCCCGGTGGTGCGGGACGCGGTGGACGAATATCTGGCCGGGACTCCCGGCGTTCATCTGATTGACCCACTGACCGCCGACGAGATGCACAATCTGATGTCCCGCTGCTATCTGGTTATGACGGACTCCGGCGGACTTCAGGAGGAGGCCCCTGCTCTGGGTAAGCCTGTCCTGGTGCTGCGGAAGGAGACGGAGCGCCCGGAGGCTGTGACCGCTGGGACAGTGAAAATCGCCGGTGTAGAGGAGGAAACCATCTATCAGATGGCGAAGAAGCTGATCCTCGACCCGGAGGAATATGCGAAGATGGCCCATGCGGTGAATCCCTACGGCGACGGACACGCCAGCGAACGGATTGTGGATGCGATTCTGTATCACTTTGGCCGCCGAGACAACCCACCGGAGGACTTTCAGCCCTGACCGGCGGCTATGACCCTGTGAGCAACAGCAGCCCCAGGATAATCAGCAGCTCCTCATCCTCGCTCTCCCAAAACAGGTAAAGCAGGATGAGGATCAGCAATATATCGCCCCGGTCCAGCTCATCCAATTTGAATCCATGAAAAATGCCGGACAACCCTCCGGCATTTTTTCGGCCCTCGCCGGAGCTGCCGGTCAGACGGCTCAGCAGGTCGCTCAGGATGCCGCCGGACTGCTTTCCGCCGGTTCTGCCGGGCTGACCGGATGGATTCGGCGCCGGTTCCACCGGCTGAAACTCAGCGTTGTCCAGATAGCGGTTATACATCCCCGGCGTCCCCCTTTCGGAACAGGTTCATGGCCAGCCGTATTACCCGTGAAATTTTGGTCAGTTGCATGGCCCGGTCAAGCCCGGCGCTCCGTTCCTCCCGCAAAAAAGGGCGGAGGGCCTGCAACAGCTGTGTCTTTTGGTCGTCCTCCCGGTTGTACTCCCGCAGGAGGGTCATGCCGGTTTCAATCAGCGAGGGGTCAAGCCCGGAGAGGGGAGAGGCCCCGTCGTCTCCCGCCCCGGAGGGCGGAGACGATGCACTGGAGGCCTCGTTTTCCTGCTGGGGAGCCGCGTTCCCCGCTCCCAGGGAGTTGGCGATGGACATGATCTGCTCCATAGTCCCCGGGGAGGAGAGAATTTGATTCAGTTTTTCGTCAAACTCGCTCATGTTTCCATCCCCTCCCGGTCTGCGCTATTTGTGGAGCTGCCGCTCCAGCTGTTCCATCAGCCCCTTGCCCTCTGTGCTGTCTGCAAATCGCTCCAGAATGGCGGACAGCGCCGCCGTGTTGCCCTGCCCGGCTTGCTTTGCGGCCTCCTGGAGCTGTGGGCCGCTTTGCTGCTGTAAGAGGGACAGGGTGCGTCTGGCGTCCTGGCTTTGTAGAAGTTGCCGGAGCGCCTGCTGGTCGTTCAACAGGGCGGCGGCGTCCGGGTTCTGCTTCAGCTGCTCCAGATTTGGTGTTTGCTTCATGAAAAAAGCCCTCCTCGGTTTGGTGATTTCATGTATCCTCTTTATCCTATGCGGAAAGGAATGTAATGTGCAATGAAAAAGATTGTCGTTTTCTCGGATTCTCACGGAACCCTGCTCCCCATGCGGGATGTGGTGGCCGATGAAAGGCCGGATCATATTCTCTTTTTGGGGGACGGCTGGACGGACAGCGTGGATTTGATGCGTACCTATCCGGGGCTGCCCATCCTCCGGGTGCCGGGGAACTGCGACTATCAGCCCGGCGAACAGACCGAGCTGCTGGTGGAGCTGTACGGCAAGCGCATCTTTATGTGCCACGGTCACACCCTCCGGGTGAAGTCGGGGCTGGGCGGGCTTCTGGCCCGGGCGCACCGCTTTGGGGCGGACATCGCCCTGTACGGTCACACCCACCAGGGCTATTGCGACATCCATCAGGGAATGTGGGTGATGAATCCGGGTTCCATGAGCCGATACGCCAGCCAGACCTACGGAGTCATTACCATAGACGGAGACAGCGTCTACTGCGGGATTCACCGCTATGAGAGATAAGGAGAAATGCGACATGGATAACGTCATTCTGATTGGGATGCCCGGCTGTGGAAAAAGCACCGTGGGCGTGGTGCTGGCAAAGCTGCTGGGCTATGATTTTTTGGATGTGGATCTGCTGATTCAGCGAAAGTACGGGGCCAGGCTCCAAAGGCTGATTGACCTCTACGGGAACCAGAAATTTTCCGACATGGAGGCGGAGACGATTTGCGAGCTTTCCTGCCGGGAGACGGTGGTGGCAACTGGAGGCAGCGCCGCCCTCCATCCGGTCGGGTTGGCCGCCATGAAGCGGCTGGGAACCGTCGTCTATTTGCAGCATCCCTGCGAGGAAATTGTTCGCCGGGTTCCGAATTTAAAATCCCGGGGAATTACGCTGGAACAGGGCCAGACGCTGGAGGACTTATACCGCTATCGGGTGCCTTTTTACGAGGCGGCGGCTGACCTCACGGTGAACGCCGCCCACTTTTCCGTGGAGGAAACGGCGCTGGCGGTGCAGAGCGCCCTCCGGAGGGCGGAAAATCCATGAGCGGAGCGACCTTTGAACGAATCTACACCATCGTGGAGCAGATACCGCCGGGAAAGGTGGCGACCTACGGGCAGATTGCGGCTCTGGCGGGAATGCCCCGGAGTGCCCGTATCGTGGGCTATGCCATGACCGCCTGTCCGATGGACAGCCCGATTCCCTGCCATCGGGTGGTAGACCGTTTGGGCCACACAAAAGCCGCCTTTGACCGGGCAGCGCCGGGCACCCAGCAGGCGCTGCTGGAGCTGGAGGGCGTGCGCTTTACCGCACCGGGTCAGGTCGATTTAGCGGTCTGCCGGTGGGACGGGGCGCTGTACCAAATTCGGTATGCGGAGCTGTCCGACCTTCCGGCGCTGGCGAACATCGAGGCGGTGTGCTTCCCGCCGGCGGAGGCCGCCGGGGCGGAGAGTCTGAAAGCGCGGCTGACCGCCTTCCCGCATCACTTTTGGCTGCTGGAACAGGACGGTAAAATCGTCAGCTTTGTCAACGGCATGGTGACGGATTGCCCCGATCTCCGGGATGAGATGTACGCGGACGCCTCTTTGCACGAGGAATCCGGCCAGTGGCAGATGATTTTCGGCGTGGACACCCTTCCGGAATATCGGAGACAGGGTTGCGCGGCCCGCCTTTTACGTCAGGCCATTGCAGATGCTCAGGCCCAGGGAAGGGCAGGACTGGTTTTGACCTGCAAGGAACGGCTGCTCCATTACTATGCGAAATTTGGCTTTCAAAACGAGGGCGTGTCTGAATCAGAGCATGGAAAGGCCTTCTGGTATCAAATGCGGCTGCGCTTTTCGGAGAGAACGGAGGCAACCGGAGCGTGATTCCGGCGGAATTGCCATATTTGACAAGATTTTTGAGAAAAGTATTTACAAAACGCTCCAGACGGTTTATAATATAAAAGCTTTAAAGGATAAAAGAGCAAAAGAGGCCCGCGTACCGGAACAGGGCCTCCTTTTTTAGAAAGAAGGAATATACCATGCCTGTAACCGAACTTCTGGAGCGGAACGCCCGACTGTACCCGGATGAGGTGGCTCTTGTGGAGCTGAACCCGGAGGAAAAGGACACCCGCCGTATCTCCTGGAAGGAATTCAGCCTGATCGAGACAAACCGCTTTGCCCCCTATCGCCGGGAAATCACCTGGTCTGTTTTCGACGAAAAGGCCAACCGCTTTGCCAATATGCTCCTGAGCAGGGGCATTAAGAAGGGGGATAAGGTCGCCATCCTGATGTACAACTGTCTGGAGTGGTTGCCGATCTACTTTGGCATTTTAAAGACCGGTGCTGTGGCGGTGCCCTTTAACTTCCGCTATGACGCCGCCGAAATCCTCTATTGCGCGGAGCTGGCCGACACGGTAGCACTGGTCTTCGGCCCGTCCTTCATCGGACGAATCGAGCAGAACGCCGAGCGCCTGTCCCGAGGCCGTCTGCTGATTTATGTGGGGGATCACTGCCCCTCCTTTGCGGAGAGCTATCGGGAGATGGTGGCGGACTATCCCAGCCACAGCCCCGGTATTCTCCTGACTGACGAGGATGACGGCGCGATTTACTTCTCCTCCGGCACCACCGGCTTCCCCAAGGCCATTCTACATAAGCACCTCAGTCTGTCTCAGGCGGCGGAGATGGAGCAGAAGCATCACTCCACCACCCATGACGACGTGTTCTTGTGCATCCCGCCCCTGTACCATACGGGAGCCAAATTCCACTGGATGGGCAGTCTGTACGCCGCAGGCAAGACGGTGCTGCTGAAGGGAACGAAGCCGGAGATGATCCTTTCCGCCATTTCCAACGAGCAATGCACCATCGCCTGGCTGCTGGTGCCCTGGGCCCAGGACATTCTGGACGCGCTGGATCGGGGCGATGTGAAGCTGTCCGACTACAAGCTGGACCAGTGGCGGCTGATGCACATCGGCGCACAGCCGGTTCCGCCCTCCCTGGTGCGCCGGTGGAAGGAGTATTTCCCCCATCACGACTACGATACCAACTATGGCTTGTCCGAGTCCACCGGCCCGGGCTGCGTCCACCTGGGCGTGGAGAACATTCACAAGGTCGGCGCCATCGGTGTTCCCGGCTATCGCTGGCAGTGCAAAATCGTGGACGAGGAAGGCCATGAGGTCAAACAGGGCGACGTGGGCGAGCTGTGTGTCAAAGGCCCCGGCGTGATGACCTGTTATTACAATAACCCGGAGGCCACCGCAGAGGTGCTGAAGGACGGCTGGCTGTACACCGGCGATATGGCGATGCAGGACCCGGACGGCTTTTACTTCCTGGTTGACCGGAAAAAGGACGTGATCGTCAGCGGCGGCGAGAATATCTACCCCGTACAGATCGAGGACTTTATCCGCAACTACAACAAGGTCAAGGACGTGGCGGTGATCGGTCTTCCTGACCGGCGTACCGGCGAAAAGACCGCCGCCATCATCGAAATCAAGGAGGGCTTTACCTGTACCAAGGAGGAAATCGACGAGTTCTGTCTGGAGCTGCCCCGGTACAAGCGTCCCCGTGAAATCATTTTTATGGACATTCCCCGGAACGCCACCGGCAAGATTGAAAAGCCCAAGCTGAGAAAGCTGCTCGGCGCGGACAATCTGGTTGCCAAAGAGAATATGGGTTAAGCGGTGAATACCGGCCTCCGGGCGTTGCAGAAGGCGCGCGGGGGCCGGTTTCTGCGCTTGACAAGGAAGGCTACCCTTTGATACAATTTAGGAGTACAGGAGGGAGAAATGAAGGATGAAAGGGACGTTAATTGTCATTGAGGGCCTGGATGGCAGCGGCAAGGGGACGCAGACGGAAAAGCTGTTCCACGCCCTGTCCGCTCAGGGGCGGCAGGTGCGGGGAGTTTCGTTCCCAAACTATGAAAGCGAGTCCTCCGCGCTGGTCAAAATGTATCTTCGGGGGGACTTTGGCAGCGACCCGGGAGACGTGAACCCCTATGCGGCCTCCGCATTTTATGCGGTAGACCGCTATGCCGGCTACAAGCAGGACTGGGGTGGCTTTTACCGGGCGGGCGGCATGATTCTGGCTGACCGATATACCACCTCCAACGCCATCTATCAATGCTCCAAGCTCCCCCGGGAGCAGTGGGCCGGTTTTCTGGACTGGATGTTCGCCTTTGAATATGAGCAGCTGGGGATTCCCGCTCCGGATCAGGTTTTTTACCTGCGGACGGATACGGCGGTGAGCCAACGGCTGATGAGCGAACGCTATCAGGGGGACGAGGGAAAAAAGGACATCCACGAGCGCGACCTGCGCTATCTGAACCACGCACAGCAGGCGGCGGACTACTGCGCGGAGCGGCTGGGCTGGCGGACGATTCAATGCTCCGCAGAGGGAGCCATGCGTACCGTGGAGGACATACATCAGGAGCTTCTGGGGCTGATTCCCCGGAAGGGAGAAGGGAGTATCACATGATGAGCTATGATTATCTGGTGGTGGGCAGCGGCCTGTTTGGGGCCGTCTTTGCCCGTCAGGCGGCCGATGCGGGAAAGCGGGTGTTGGTCATTGACAAACGCCCCAACATCGGCGGTAACGTTTATACGGAGACGGTGGAGGGTATCCACGTCCACCGCTACGGGGCGCACATCTTTCACACCAACGACAAGCGGGTGTGGCGCTATATCACACAATTCACGGAGTTCAACCGCTTTACCAACTCCCCTGTGGCCAACTACAAGGGGGAGTTGTATTCCATGCCCTTCAATATGTACACCTTCAATAAAATGTGGGGCGTTGTGACCCCCCAGGAGGCGGCGGCCAAAATCGAGGAGCAGCGCCGGGAAATCACCGGCGAGCCGCAGAATCTGGAGGAACAGGCTATCTCTCTGGTGGGCCGGGATATCTATGAAAAGCTGGTCAAGGGCTATACGGAAAAGCAGTGGGGCCGGGACTGCACGGCCCTCCCCGCCTTTATCATCAAGCGCCTGCCGGTGCGGCTGACCTTCGACAACAACTATTTCAACGCCCTGTATCAGGGCATCCCCATGGGGGGCTATACGAAGCTGGTGGAGAATCTGCTGGCGGGAATCGAGGTTTGGCTGAACGTGGACTATCTGGCGGACAAGGCGGCGCTGGACGCATTGGCGGACAGGGTGATTTACACCGGCCCCATCGACGCCTATTTCGATTATCGGCTGGGCTATCTGGAATATCGCTCTGTCCGGTTTGAGACGGAGGTGCTGAACCAGCCAAACTTCCAGGGCAACGCCGCAGTGAACTACACAGACCGGGAAACACCCTGGACGCGCATCATTGAACACAAGTGGTTTGAGTTCGGCAAGGACGATGAGGGCAACGACCTGCCCAAGACGGTCATCAGCCGGGAGTACAGCTCCGAGTGGAAGCCCGGAGACGAGCCGTATTACCCGGTAAACGATGCGCGTAACAGCGCCCTGTACGCCCAATACCGGGCGCTGGCGGAGCAGGAGGAAAAGGTCTGCTTCGGCGGCCGCCTGGGAGCGTATCAGTATTATGACATGGATCAGGTGATTGGCGCGGCGCTGGAGTTGGCGGAACGGGAGTTGGTGTAAGTGCCGATTCCCGGAATCGAGCAGCCGGAGCTGCTGACGGTCAGCGACAGGCTTCGTCTCCGCCGGATAGGGGAGAGCCGGGACTTTGCGCTGCGCTGGTATCAGGATGCGGAGACGGTACATCTGGTGGATGGCGTGTTCATTTCCTACGATTTGGACAGGCTGCACCGGATGTACCGTTGGCTGGAGCAGCATGGTGAGCTGTACTGGATCGAGCTGCAACAGGGAGACGGCTGGAGGCCCGTGGGAGATGTGACCTTTTGGGAGGACGATCTGCCCATTGTCATCGGAGAGAAAACGCTGCGCGGGCAGGGAATTGGCGGACAGGTAATCGCCGCCCTCATCCAGCGGGGGAGGGCCCTAGGCTATTCCGAGCTGCACGTCAGAGAGATTTTTTCCTGGAACCACGCCTCCCAGCGTATGTTTGAACGGGCAGGCTTTTTGCCGTACCGGGAGACGGAGCAGGGGAGGGGGTATCGCCTGCCGCTTTCAGGTCGTGACACAGTATTCGTCAAGTGATTTAAGGGCTGAGAGATGGGAGCGAATTTATGAATCAAAAAGAAAGAATGCTTGCAGGATTACCCTACAAGGCTTGGTTGGACGGATTAAGCGAAGAGCGATTACAGTGCAAGCAGAAGCTGTATGATTTTAATATACTGCCGCCCACCCAAAATGAATGTGTTCCGCAAATGCTCAAGGGTTTGCTCGGAAAAACGGGCGAAGATGTCTGGATTGAGGCACCATTTCATTGTGATTATGGCTGGAATATTGAAGTTGGCGAGAACTTTTTTGCCAATTATAATTTTACGGTTTTGGATGTGGGAAAGGTCACAATTGGAGATAACGCCCAGATTGCCCCAAATGTTTCGATTTATACAGCGGGACATCCTGTTCATGCAGAAAGTCGCAATTCCGGGTATGAGTATGGAATCCCCGTGACAATCGGTGATAATGTTTGGATTGGCGGAGGAGTAACAATCCTTCCGGGCGTAACAATCGGAAATAATGTGGTAATCGGCGCAGGAAGCGTAGTTGGAAAAGATATTCCTGACAATGTGATTGCAGCCGGGAATCCCTGTAAGGTGATTCGGGAAATTACAGAGGATGATAGAAGATTTTATTTCAAACAGAGAACGTTTGACAGGGAATCCTGGTTGGATTTAAACGACAACTAAACAAACATCAAAATGCACGATAACAGCCAAACAGCCCGGACACTTATTGCTAAGTGCCCGGGCTGTTCTATATTCTAAAGTCAGGAGTTCACCTTTGTCCGCAACTCCTTCCGGATGCTTGCAAAACTGTAAAGGAACGCCATTGTCTCGGAAATCCACATTGCGTACCAGGTGTAAGAGACTCCAAGGAACTTTGTAAACACCCACACCAGCGGAACCAGCAAAACCAGCTGACGGATTGCGCCGCCGACCATGTTGATTACGCCGTTCCCAAGGCCGGAGGCGAAGTAGCCGAAAATAATGGTCAACGTTGCAAATACAAAGGTCAGAGAAATGATTCGCAGCGCAGGAACGCCGATGGAGAGCATTTCCTCGCTTGCTGCAAACAGCCCCAGCAGCTGCTTCGGGAAGATGAGGAAAATCAGAGTGCCAATGACCGCCATGATAATTCCGGCGGGAACCACACACCGCCAGGCCTGTCGGATGCGCTCTTTGTTTCCCGCACCGAAATTGAACCCAACAATGGGAATTGTCGCCTGTCCCAGACCGTTCATCGGCATCATCAGGAAGTTTTGCAGCTTATAATAAACCCCGAAGAAGGCGACGGCGGTTGTGGAAACGCCCATCAGAACCGCATTGACCGCAAATGTCATAATGCTGCCGATGGCCTGCATGACGATGGTGGGCAGCCCGACCCGGTAAATGGCCTTTACATCGTTTGTGTTAAAGTGATAACCCCTGAAGCTCACTGAAGTGCCCCCTGTCAAGTAGACAGTGAAAAAACAAAAAAGTCTTTCCATGA
>JAJQBJ010000075.1 GCA_021203345.1 Oscillospiraceae bacterium | reverse complement strand
CTTGGTGCTCACATTCTGGGGGCCTTTTGCGCTACTTTCATTTTACCGAAAACACACCATTGGGAAATCAGCTAAAATAAGACTTCCGGATGCTCATCAAACGCCTCATAAAATGGAGTTTCTAAATAGGTGTAAAATGATAGGAGTTGCAGAATGGCTTTAGGCAGAGGGAACAGCGGAAGCTCATTAAGCGAGCAGTCAATTACCGCCTCAAGTCTCTGCGGAGAGCCTGTAGACCAGCAAAGTGTGCCATGTGCTCTGCATTTCTGGAAACTACACGGAACTTCATGCCAAACATTGCCGCCACCTGAGGGTAGACATCCTTTGTAACAGAAATGTTGTCCATTGGAGCATGACGCTCAAACAACAGTTGAGCCATCACATCGATACAGACCGCAAATACGCGAATGCGACCACGATCCAGGGCAATCAGGGAACGAATGATTACACTGGTATTGTACATGTGTAAAACCATCTTTGTAAAAATGTGGTTTTAGTATAGGAACAAAACACAGTATTGCATCATTGCACGATAAAGTTCGACAGAATTATCTTTGTTTTCTAAAAAAGAGGCGTAAACTTACCGCTCTTGCCGAAGATTTATGCGGTATTCCAGTTGTGTGTCTTTACCTCAAAGCCAGGCGCATAAACCTCCTCAAACACGTTCCCGGAGGAAGGAAGACTCATGCAATAGTCCAACTCCTTCAGGGCGGCGTAGCAGTTGCGCTTGTTATAATCCTCGATGGGCTTAATTCCCTCGATGCCCGGGCGGCAGAGTTGGGTGTCCGCCAGGAAGAAGTAGCTACAAATAGTGCTTTCACACCCTAAGCGCTCAATCACATCCCGAACTATATAACACACATCCAGGAAACAACCGCTACCCGTGCCGCCAATGCCAATCATCAGGCAGGCATTTCCCGCCTGGGGCGCTTTGGAGCTGTCGGAGATGATGCCTCCGCCTGCGTTGAGCAATAGACTTTCGTACATCCCGGTTCCTCCTTATATTCGCAATGGATATATCCATAGATTTTAAAAATCGGCAGGGCCGCTCTGTGGCAACCCTGCCGATGATTAGGACTATTATCCGTTACCAGTCATAACCGCCGGTACCGCCGCCAGTGGGTACATTGGTCGGCGGGGGCGTGGGAGCTTGTTTGCCCTTTTTCGACTTCGTCCGCTTATTGCTGCCGGAAGTACCGCCGCCAACAAAACCGCCGCCGGCGTTTCCTCCTCCGGCATTCCCGCCGTTGCCACCGATAAAGCCGCCACCAGAGCCACCAGCAAAGCCTCCGCCGCCGTTAAAGGGCGTATCCTCCTCAGTGGAGATGGTAATTCCCTTGGAGCCCATCTCCTGATCCGGGAAGATGGACACGCTGCTGCCCAGGGAGATATCCACCCGCTTCACCGGCGTGGTACTGCCATCCAGATAGAACGCTTTGGAGGAACTGAACCGAATCTTTTTCGTGGAAACCACCGTGATTTTGCTCTTACCATCCAAGTTCCCATATTGGACATTGGAAACAGAGTTCAACAGCTTTTTCCCCCGGAAGCTGGGATACGGTGTGCGGAAACCGCCGTTCTGTCCGCCGGGATCAAAGGTTCCTGCGGTCGCGCTTCGGATGCAGATATAGCCTTTAAACCGCCGATTCATGGCGATCACCGCCAAAGCAATCAGAATCGCTGCTACAATCGCAATCACAATAGCGATGGTGGTGGCAGTCCAGAACCGAACGTTCACCACCTTGAAATGCACCGTCAAATCCACATAGGCCCCATCGGAGTCCGTGGCACGTAGGATCAGATTGCTCTTTTTAAATCCGGAGGTGGTAATGGTCATCTGATCCCCGTCAAGGGTAATCGTGCCGTCTGTGTCGTAGTCATAATCGCAATCCTGAATCGAGTAGGTCATGGCATCCCCATCGGAATCGCTGAACCACTGGGAAACGTCGATGGTGTCCGTCTTGCCGCCAAAGACCTGGATATAAACCGTATGGGTTATGGAATTACCCTCCACAGCCTCAGACAAAACCGGGGCGCTGTTGCCCGCAAAGGTCATGGTCAGGGAGTCCGAGTAGTTCACGCCGTCGCTGGCACGCACCGAAATGCCACCGCTAAGTACGGTCACGCGCACACCCAAGGTGCTGCCATCCAGCACCACCTCGTCCCCGGTATAGGTTCCGTTGGAGACAATCTCATAGGTCAAAGGCTCTCCCTCCGGGTCTGTGAAATACTCGTTCAGGTCAAAGTAGGCATACCCGTCTCCGCTGTCCTCCAGCTCCAGGTTTTCGGCGCTTTGTACGATCTCAGGGGCCAGATTTTCCGTGATGGGATTCACGCTGAGTGTGAGCGCGCTGCTCTCAGCAGTCATACCCGCCACATTCAGCGTGGCTGTCAGCACATAGGAGGAAGCAGTCTCCACCTCAGGAAGGTCAATCTCCGCCTCGTAGCATCCGTCCTCTACTGTGACGGAGACGGTTCGAGTGTCATTGGGGTCCGCCTCGATGGTCATAGTCAAAGAGACATAGGACGGGTCATAGCTGTCGGAGTCCGTCACCACATTGCCTCCATCCAGGATATAGACCTCTACCTCGGCGGTGTCACCGCTTTCGTAGGTCTGGCTGTCGTCATCCGATACCAGCTGCACGCCCAGGTTGCTGTTGTACACCAGCGAGATCTCCACCGCAGCATTGGGGGTGCCGGTGATTTCAAACGTCCAGGTACCGCCCTCCGGGTCTGCAATTTTGCTCAACTGATAGGTAGAGGCAGTAAACACCTCCATATCTTCTTCTGTCCACTGGTTGCCATCCGGGTCTGTGGCGGTGATGGAATCGATGCCGGAGGAAGATTGGGCAATGATATTAATTTCCTCCACACCGAAGCCCGGCACCTCGATGGTTGTGACCATCTTGCCCTCATCGTCAAAGCTGCCGCCGCCGGAGTTCACTACTTCAGTGTTGTAGATTAACTCATAGAACGCCTGGTATGCCCCTGCCAAATCCTCTGCGCTGGTGACCTCGATGCAAATGCCACCTGTACCATCGGCAATGGTTTCCATTTCCTCGGTACTGACACCGTTGTTACCGTTGAGCAACACGGTGTACACCGGGATATTTGCCGCCACAGCAGCGGCAATGCCCGCTTCTTCATTGGCATAAGAGGCCTGTAGCGCCTCTGCCGAGGCGGAAGGCAGGTCAGTGATACCGTCGCTCATCAGCACTACCACAGAGGGCAGGCCGTTGGCCTGCTGCATGGTGGTCAGCTTCTCCACTGCTGCCAGCAGGGCGCTGCCGATATCCGTGTCCCCACCGGCTTTGGCAGAAACGATCTGATTATACAGTTCAGTCTTTGCTACGCTGCCGCTGATGGGCCGCAGCTCTGTATTCAGCGGCATGGGGTCGCTGTCGTCAAACACAATGGCGCCCGCATAGTTGCCGGAATCGGTGAGCAGGCCCAAAAACAACTGCACCGCATCGTAACGATAGCCATTCAGGTCTGTACCATTGGTCATGGTCAGGGAACCGCTGCCATCCACCACCAGCATCACGTTATAGTGTCGTGCCGTGGAGGTGGAAATATCCACAGCCTCCGCAAAGGAGGTAGCCATGGTCAGCGTTAGGGTTAGAACAGCCGCCAGAACAGCCGCCCAAATTCGTTTCGCTCTTTTCATTTCTTCTGCTCCTCTTTCTGTGTTCCTGCATCGGTATTCTCAGGGGTATCTACCTCCGGGATGCCGCAGAAGTCCTCCGGATCCCATCGGCCACCGATCATGTCCTGAACCCATTCTCCGTAGCCATACCATCTGCCTGTGACAATCTCCTCCGGAGTTCGGATGGTGGCGTTACAGATCACATGGCCGGTGCGTAGGTAGTAGGGATAGCGTTTTTCCTCCTCTACATCGGGCAAGCGTTTTCCGTTCTCCGGGCGGGGAACCCCGTCCGGGTCGGTGCGGAGGAACTGCTTTCCACCGCTGTTCTGACTACCGGGCACCAGTGTTGGATGCAGCTCGTCCTGGGGATAGCGCATCATCCGTTGCTGCTTCATGCGCTGGGTCACGGTTTGAAGGCTCCGGGTTGCCCGCAGGCACTGGATAATGACCCCAACCCACAGGAACGCCAGAACCGCCACTATCAACACCTTTACAAGCAACAAAACATAGGGATTGCTCATGATGCCGCCTCCTGACTTTCCCGTTCCCGGGCGCATTGAATCCAATAGTCCTCTAGGCGTGCCTGGTCATGCAGCAAAGGCTTTCCCTTCAACAGATCCCGAAGGTTTGTTTCTTCGGCAGTACGGTACAGCCGTCCCTCTCCGTCCGCCAGCCAGCTCTCCAGCACAGCGACGAAAAATGCCCTCTGCCTGGGCAGAAGCAAATCGACACTGGTGGGTGTTCGCTTGCCCCGGAGAACCAGATCCATTTGCTTGGCAGCCTCGCTGTCCTCACCCAGGAACAAATCCGTCAAAGCCTGCAAAGCGCGTTTGGAGGTATCCGTCCGAATCTGACTCAGGCTCAGCAACAGCGGATACCATTTTCCGCTTTGCTCATAGCTGTTCCGTTCCAGCGTAACGCCCTGAACCAGTCGCTCGTAAAACAGATTGTTGTCCCGGGGCATAAAGTGCAGACCGGGCTTCCCTATCAGGCCGCCGCAGTACTCCACCAGGCCGTCCCCCATTACATCCAGCAGAGCGTTATAGCCCTTTTCCCGAATGCGTGCATCCTGCGCCTTCATATTGTCTACATATCGGTTCAGTAGTTGGTCAAACATGGCCTTGAGCTGCTCATTTTCCCGGCATTGCCCGGACTGAACGCCTTCCCCAATCATGTTCATCACGTCCAGCAGATCCCCGTCGGGGATGTCCGTCACCTTCAAATTGGCGCAGATCTCATCCAGCTGATACAACGCATCAGAGCGATCTGTCAGCTGGGTCAGCGCCTTGAACTGCAGCCGGGACAGCCGAGGGTTGCGGTACACCGCCCCCAGCTGGCGTGCGCCCAGAAGAACACCCTCCCAGTCGTCCAGTGCAGCCAGTCGTTCCAGCCGGTCCAAATCGGTGAACCATGCGTCCAGCATCGGCTCCAGCCGCTCTGACTCCAAAGTGGGAATCCCTGACTCATGCTTATCCAGCAACTCCTTCCAGTTGCCGTGGAACAGCCAAAAGGCCTCCCGATCCTCCGCATCCAATGCCCTGACCCGCAGGAGCTGAACCACGCACAGGGCGATATCTGCCAAAAGGATCAGCAATCCCAGTGCGAAATGGAGCAACAGCGCGGCGGCGATAGCCACCACCAACCCGCTGACAGCCAGGCCGCCAATGGCAACGGTTAGAAAAGCTACTTCCGCACCCCGGTTGGCAGTGGGGGCGGGCACGATTTCTCCCCCGCAGCCCCCGCAGGGCTGCCGCAGGAAGGTCATCCGCCCGCAGGACGTACACCGATACAGATTATCCCGAAATCTTCCGCCCTGTTCTCCTGCCGGAAAATCACTGGCTTGAAGCCGTTTTCGGTAATTGCTTTGTTGGTACAATTCGATTCAGCTCCTTCACGCGCCGTCAAAGACGCCCTGTTTTTTCAGCTCGTGCATCTCCTTTTTGGCGGGCGCGGGCTTTGTCTCCAGGCTGGCCCAAATCTCCTGAACCTGGCAGCACAGCTTGACCGCACGGCCGTTCAGCACCGTACCCCTGGGCGACAAATCATAGATGGCCCGCGCCAACCGGGGGGCGAACATCTCGTTACGCACCATTTCATTCCGATAAACCGCCGTATCTTGTAGGGACTGTCCCAGACTATCCAGCAGCATCGCATCTGTGACCATCCACTTGTGTGCGCCTGCACGGGGCGGGCGAGGAGGCTCAGGCTCCCGGGAAGCCTTAATCGGAATCAGTTTTTTCAGGGCAAAGCCGCCCTTTCCGCCGGTATCCCGGACCGGAGGCTCCTCGCCCCAGCCCTGGGGAACCTGCTCCGCCGTGGCGAACTGATCCAACAGAGCCGCCAGCTCATCGCCGCCCCAGCGGTTCAGGATTTGCAGATATACTTTGGCATATCTGGCCCGAACCTTTTCCGGCTCTAGCCCGGATTTAGCCAGGAAGCAGGCGTAGTAGGCCAACAAATCTGGGGCCAGTTCTCGGCTTTCATTCCGCTTAAAGAGTCTGTATAACTCCTGTAGTGCATGACCCGGCATATCCCGGCCATTAAAGCTGGCACGAAGTTGGGTATATGCCATATAATCCTGCGGATTTCTCCGCAAAAATTCCGCCATACAGACCGGGAATTTCAGAATATCATCGCCCTCCCGCTGGTTGTCGGGAAGAACCTCCAAGGGCACGGTATCCATCACACTACTGAAATCCTGATACCACTGGAGGGATCGACCGGTATACTTTCCGTTGACCATATAAGACGCTGCCTGCCGATAGAGAACATTTAGCTCCTCCGGATTCTGGCCGTTTTTATACAAGGCCCGAATATGTTCAACGATCTGCTGGTGCAGCTCCGGGCGGTCCCCCATCCGATTTTTGTCATCCCTGGCCGCTTCGATAACGTACCGAACGTATTGCCGCCACAGTTTTCCGCCCTCCAGGCTTTGGTTTTCTCCACCAAAGACATTCAGCAACTCATCCAGGGCATCAATTACTGTGATCTCCTCGTTATCCAGTCGAGCCATCAGGCCGTTATCCGCCGACCCTTCGGCGTGGAGCATTGCCCGAATTTCTTCCTGATAATAGTTTGAAATCCGTTCACAGAGCTGAGAGGATTCTACGAAGTAACTCTCCAGCCGCTGTTTTTTGATGCAGGCCAGACTGATATCCGCCAAATTTGCCCCCTGGGGACGCTCTGCGGGTAGCACACCCAACAGGGCAGCCATATGTGCCGGTGTGAAGTTGCCCAATGTCAGGAAGATCTCCTCCTGTTGCTCCAAAAAACTACTCCAGTCAGAATTCTCGTCCATAAGGGCATCAAGCCATGCGTTTGCCCGTCTCAGTCCGGCTTCAGCAGAGCTATCTGCGCCGGACAGTTTCCAGTTGTTCTTGTCACTTTCCAGAAGCTCCTCGCAGAAAAACACCCGCTCCAAGGCGGCAAAGCGCTCTGGGGAGTCCTCCTCCAATCCCCGTAGGGCAAAGTATTCCTCCAACTGCTCCTCTGGCTTTTCTCCATCCAGAAGTCGTGCCAAAAAGCTATCCATCAGGCACTTGTCCCACTTGCTCTGCTGAACCTCCGTACAGATACGGCACAGCAGCTTCATCCAAGTGACGCTATAACCCTTCTTTACGCCCTGGCAGGCCCGCTTTAAAAGCCATGCGTTCAAGGGTCGAAGAACGGTTTTGTCCTCCAGCTCCAGAAGCGTTTCCACCAGGGACTGGTTCTTTCCCTTGACCTCGTTTACTACCTGGTCAGCCTCCGGAATCTTGGGGCCTTGATAGCCCTGGCCGGCATGATAAAGCCTACACAGCACATCATAGAACTCTGTCTTGGTCTGCTGCTTGGCGGGCTGGGTTTTCATAAATCCGTCAAAGTAGGTATAAATTTCATCCAGAACACGCAGTGTTTCCTGCTGTGTCTCCGGGGGCTGTTCATAAATGGTGCGAATCACCTGACCCAGCCACAGGCCGTAAGAGCTGCCCTGCGCGTCGAATTCCGCGCTGCCTGCCATCTTATTGTGGGCGTAGGCGCCTCTGGCATAGAGATAGCCGTACCGCACGCTGGTGGGCGCCCGGTTGATGGTCAGCCGTCCCCGTACTTCCACCACCATAGAGGCCGGCACCAGCGCCAGACAATATTCATTGCCGCCGCAGTTCAAGTCATAGCAGGTGCTGAAATCCGCCTGCCGCCGCATTCCAAAGGGCAGCAGGTGGAAAATCCACCGCAACAGCTGCGCCCCCAGCTCCCGTGCGTCAGGTCGGGTGTAGTCCACCTCAATCAGCAAAATGGTGGCCTCGTTCTCCGTGTCAAAGCAGGTGCGAACCATGGATACGAACTGATCCAGGGAAAACCCTACGTCTTTCAGTACCGCCGCCAGTGGGCGCAGAGGTGTAGCCCGATGGGGCAGATCCTCCATCTGCTCCAGCACAGGGGGCTTCAGGTTCACATTATAGTCGATAAAGTCCGGGTAGAACCACAGGTCCGGATTCAGCATGGTTCCCGCCGAACCGTAAAGGTCACAGACATAGCCGTGGGTCAAAAACTGAGGCCGAACCGTAGTGGAGAGGTACAGGCGGCTTTCATCATCCTCCGGAAGCTCAGCCGCCGCCCGGTTCCGCCCGGGGAACAGAACAGACTGCTGGATAGCGGCCTGACTGTTGCAGTTGGGTAGATTCCGCTTTTCCAGCACCTTGACATAGGCCCCGGTTGCATCCACCGTGTCCCCGGAATACCGGGATATATTTGAAACATCCGTTTTCACTGCGCCCGCGATTCCCTCGGTGCTGTAGGCCACGCCGTGACCAAAGCTCCGGTTCGCGCCAGCAGAGTCGGATCGGGTATAAATATATTGTTCAATCATATTGGGATTTCATCTCCTTTATCCATTGGGTCGGGTCAGGAGCCGTCCGCCTCCGGGTCATTTTCCTGGGGCGCGGGGGCCGCCGGAGTTTCCGGCTGTACGACATCAGCCTCGCTCATCAGATCGCTTTCCAGCGTCACGAAGGCACTTTCCTCTGTCCGGGGTGGTTCCTCTGTCTGCGGAGCCGCTTGAACAGGAGCCGAAGGTGTTTCCGGTCGGCCCTGGGGGAACAGCAGCCATTCTGCAACGGCTTTGGCCGACGGGCCGTTCTGTGCCTGCCAGTTCAGGGCCGTCCAACTGCCCAGATTTGCGCCCAGAGCGTTAAACAGATTGTGATGCTCCTGTTCCAGCCAGCCCTGTACCGCATCCCGATTCTCCGGTATCGCATCCCCGGACAGCAGCACCGCCACAGGTCGCAGGTTAAACATTCCCCACTCGCCGCAGGCCTCGGTATAGCTCAGCACCGTCTGAACCGCATCATAATCCGCTGTCTGGGGGCCACCGGCCTCCAGACGGAGCCACAGCAGAGCCGCATTGGCGCGGTGGGCATAGCGAACCTTCAATTCCTCTGCACCGGAAATCTGCGCCAGGCCGCAGGGGAACAGCAGGCATCCGCCGTTTGCCGCCACCCTGATATACTCCATGGCGCGCTGCTCCACATCAGCAGGAAGTCGTTCCATCGAAAAGCCGCTTTCCGGCGCACTCAGTGCCTGAAAGAACGTCTGCGCCTGGTCAAAGTCCATCCCCTGTGCCCCCCAGGATAAGAGCAGCAAGCTTTCGTCCATGGGACTAGCCGTTGGGTAGTCGCACTCCGGGCAGATACGAACCGTAAGCCGATCCCCGTTGTAGTCCCGCAGAGCCGTCACCACGTCCTGCTGAACCTCCCGCTGGGATACGGGATACTGTCGCCAATCCGCCGTGCATCTGGTGGTGGGAACAAACTCGCCGCCGGGATGCAGCCCGTTCCAAAACCGCAGCTTGGGTATATCCGGGACGTTCCGCCTCACATTTCTCTGGAACAGTACATCGTTCACTGCCCGCTGGGTAAAGCAGTTGGGGCAGACATATTGTAATTGTGCAAAATCGCTCATATCAAACTCTCCGCCCTTACGGCATCGCGTTATAATCGTTCAGCGCCTGCTCCCAGGCCTTATAAGCGCCGGGCCTGCCAGGTTCGCCGTTCCAATCGCTCTCCAGCTGGAGCAGCCGACTGTAGGGCGCCGACTGGAAGGATGCGGCCCAACGCCTGGCCTCCCGCACAGTCTGCGGGTCGCCGGTGTTGGGGAATGCGCCGGAGAGCTGGCCGTTGCGATACAGCAGCCACTCCAGCGGCTGGCTCTCCCGCAGGCCAGCAATGGCTGCTCCCTGGGGAATGATGCCGTACTCCAGCGGAACACCGGTGGCAGAAACGGCAAACCAGGCATAGTTTCCATCGGTCATGGCCCGGGCCGTATTGGTTGCACCGGGATCCTGGGTATTCATAAAGGTGATAAGCTCCTGGTGGCAGCAGTACATATCACACAGATCCGGTGCTTTGTGTGCCGGGGCGGGCTGCAGGAAGGTCGGTGCAGAGGTGGACAGCGCGCTGCCCATCAACCTGTCCGCACAGGTACCGATTAAGTCAGACTTGGACAACACCATGGCCGCCGGTTTCCCCAGCGACTCCTCCAGATGGAAGTACACATCATGCAGCCGAGTTAACACATCGGAAGCGGCAGCTCCCGCCTCGTCGGTATTCCGGGCCGCAGCAGTATCCCCCCGATACTCGTCGGACAGATGGCTGTCCAGAGCGATACCGGAGTCGAACATAAACAGCAGACCCTCAGAGTTGTTCCGCACATTGGCAGTCAGAGGATTGAAGAAATCATCATTATCCAGCCAAATTGCCTCGCCGGGGTAGTCAAACAGGGTAATCATAAAGGTCTGGTTGGTCTTTTGCTCCTTCATTTTCAGAATGATCGGAGGAATATAGCCCACGTCCGTTGCGTCCGCCAGGGGGTCGCCGGTGTACTGGAAGCACTCTTTGGCGGTTTTAATCAGGGTTCCCGTCAGTTCCGGTTTCAGCTCCCGAAGGGTATTCTCGTTTGCAATCGCGCTGGAAAACGCTCCGTTCAAAAAGGTTCCGCTGGTCAGGGAAAGAATCAGCCGATACAGATACACCGTCTTGCCGCAGCTGGAGTTGCCAATGAGAGAATAAATGTAATTGGTGCAGAAACCAATATCTCCCGGCAGCTCCGTATGACAGTTAGGGCAAACTCGCTCGGTAGTCTCCAGCCCGTGTCGGTCTGTTACCTTCCGAATCCGCTCCCGGTGCATCCTCTCCCGGGCTGCGGCATTATAGGGCACTGTTTCCTGGCCGCCGTGAAGGTCAGTCTGGAAGGTGATCGTGGCAATCTCTCCACTGGCAGGATCCATATCCAGAATATGGCCCCGCATCGGCTCGATGCCATTGATGCCCATTTCCTCCCAGTGATTCAGATACTGCTCGTCCTCCTCCATGGGAAAGCCCTTGGGATCGCCGGTGGCGGTGGTCATATACTTGGAACGGAAGCGCAAATCGTAGATGCCAAAGCGCGTCAGGCAATAGGGACAGGTGACGGAAATATTCCCCTCTCCGTCTATCATGTGCGGCAGGCAGTCCTCTGGGCGATCCTGCTTAATCTGGCTGCGAACCTGATCCATATTATCATGGATTTTCTTCAACTCCGTGAGCCGGGTCTGCAACACCTCATAGGCGGCGCTTTTCCGTTCATAGGCTTGCTTTACAGCCCTTCCCGCCAAAAAGCCGGGTCTTGTAGGGGCAGCCGGCAACTGCGGCAGTTCATAAGACATATGTATATCCTCCCTTTTGATCTGTTTATCAGTTTAATTTAATAAAGATACAGAAGTATCGTACTTCTGTTGATTCTCTGTTTGATGGATGAACTCAGCCGAAGAAATTCTGCCAAACCATCAGAGCAATCATCAACAGGGGCAGCCAAACGCCCCGATTTTCTCCCTGTGGGGAATAGGCCGGCCAGGGCTTCAAATCCGCCCCCACAATGGAAAAGATGGTCTTTTTCGGCACGTTCGCCAAAAGCCGCCCGGTTTCCAGTTGGAGAAGCGGGGTTTCCGGGTTTCGGGCCATCTGTGCCCGATCCCGGCTAATCATCCCGGTGTACTGGTCAAACCAAGCATCCGGTTGCAGCCCGTTCAGGGCGTTTTGAATTTTTTTATTCTGCGAGGACTGGCTTTTCTTCAGCCGCCGCAGCATATAGCTGCGGTAAATACCCTTAATAACGGTATTGCAATACCACTTGAAACCCACTACGGCGGTCAGCGCCACTGCGATCACAACAGCCATGTAGATCGGTGTATCCATCAGGTTGATGTGCCATTGCAGCACTGCCCAGAGCGTTTGCCCCAGGAAGCGAACCGCCAGCACATAAAAAGCCACGCAAATTGCCGCTGAAATCAGGCCGGGGCTGTTTCGGGTTGTTTTTCCCACCTTGGAGGTGTCCCGCAGAACATGGTCAAACCGCTGTGACACATCCTCCCGTGCTGTATAACAGGCATCCCAGATTCTGCCGTAGGTCGCTTTTCTATCCCCTTCAGCTTTGACCCGTTGAAGCTGTTCGTTCGCCAGCGCTCCGGCAGCCTGGTCTGTCAGCCAGTTCCCCCGGGCATATTCCGGCTGCGCTCCCTCCGGCAAAAGACTGACACAGCCATTTTTTTTTGGTGAAATAGGCGTCCGCCGCTGCGCCGGTGATATCCGCGTTCCAGACCAGACCCTTCTGCTCCAGATAGGGGTTGTTGACAAACATCCGCTGGAACCGTGACAGCAACCGATGTTCCGCTGCATAGGCGTTCTGCTCATTCATGGGAAGGGTCGTCCAATGCTGAATCTCTCGTTTCAGCGCTCGGGCTTCGTCCGTATTAAAGTGGTAGTGATCCAGATTAGATGCGATAAAGGAAAGCTGTGTTGTCATTCCACGCCTCCCACCCGATACAGGGCTTGATAATCCTCGCCGGCTCTGATGATAAAGTCACCGGTGTTGTAGGTGTAGTTCGGTCCGCTGATAAATCGCAGGGGCGTCCCCAGCGCCTCTTTAGCGATGGGATATCTCTGTCCGGTGGAATCCGAGCGCAGACTGTAGTACACAGCTCCATCCTGATACTGCCCCGTTTCGTCTGCAATTCTCAACTCAATCTCTACGCCCCGGACAGCAGGGATTACGGTGCGGCGCAGAAAACCTGTCCGCTGCTCCGGCGCAAATTCCTTCTGCTGCACCCGGCACACCAGATTCATGGGGCGGGAGACAGCATTCCCCTTGCATTGCAGAACCAGTTCTCCGTCCAGAAGCAACACCGTCCACACTTCAACGACGCAGGGTGCCGGGAACACGGTCTTTTGCACATTCCACCCGTTGGCCGTTACGCCTACCGGGACATAATTCAACAAAAACACAGCGTCAGGCGCATCCAGGGGCGTCAGCCACCCGCCCATGACGGGTACCTCATCCCGATTGGCCAGGGCAGACAGGCAAGCCGCCCGGCTTCTTCCGCCCTTTTCACAGGCAATCACAAATCCCTGTATCTCCCCGGACTTGGGCTGAGTAAAGACCCAATTCAGGGTCAGCAGCGTCCCCTTGTCCGTCAGCTGGAAGTTCCGAGCCATATTTTCAGTTTCAACAATTCTCATCACTTCAACCGCCTTTCTCTGTTAAAACGCCGCCAAGAAGTCGGTGGGCTTAAAGCTGTACAGCGCCACACGTTCGATGCTGTCCGTTCCCCGGAGCATGAAGGTCGCGTTCGGGTGAATGTCCGGCAACAGCGTGGAGTCAAACATATGGATGTCCGTATTCGCCATTTTGGACAGGATACCCGCTCGCAGCCGAGCCTCTGCCTCCAGCCTGGCGTCAGGCAGCTCCAGCAGGTTAGTGATGGTGTTCTGCGCTTCCGCCGCATTCAGACGGGTTTTCAGCTCACTGACAAAGTCCATCTTCAAATCGGCCTGCTGGCTGGTGATTGTCTCGACATAATGAGTCAGCCGTTCCCTCAACTCTTCCTCTGAGCAGGGATACTTCAGCTCCCGTTCCAGATCCTCCGACCCATTGAGGAAGGCCGTTACTCTGGGCGTATAGAAACTCCGCACGCTGGCATTGTCGGGCGTTGCCCGGGCCATCAGCATACTCATTTGATTGCCATAGCCGCCTGCCTCCTGGGTCAGTGTTTCAATCGCGGCTTTCAGTCGGTCGAAGACCAGCTTCTTAAATTCCAGCTTGGCCTCGTAGAGTCCCATCTCATAGAGGGTGGAATTTTGCGGAAGGGGCTGCGGATTCAAGAAACCGTTGCGGTTCTCCTCCAGATAGGTGCTGAACGCAGGGAAGGACTGCAAAATATCGTTGCAGGAGTAGCCGCAGTCGCTGCTGAAATAGGCTGCAAACTCTCGTTCCAGCTGCCGGCCGTCCCGGCAAAGCGCCCGTACCGGCTCCAGAAAATATGTCTCGCAGAACACACGCCAGCCGCCGCAGGTTCTGTCGCTGCCCGGCTGAACATCCGCTGCCCGGCTTGCACCGCCGGGGAAGTGAAGCATGGCCCCCGGGGTGGGAAATTGCAGCTGTCCAAACAGCGCATGGCATTTTTCCTCCGCATTGGTGCGAAGGGTCTGATTGGTAATGCCACCCTGTCGGTTGGAGCCGCCTGCCAGCTCTGTCCCACGTTGGAAATAGCTATAGAGAACCGTCCGGGCAATTTGGTAGGTGGGCTTATTGATATGGCAGACAGAGGCAGTCATAAAACTGTCCCCCGCTTCGGTTACACGAGCCAGCACCGGAGTGGTAAAGCCCCTGTCCTGGTCGCTGGAAACACTGCACAACATCAGCAGGATATCCACCGCCAGGGCATAGTTGTCCGTAAACTCATCCTCGCTGACGGTGAAACCACTGAACTTGTAGTCCGAGAGCAGGATGCAGGAGGTTCGCTCCCACAGGCGCGGTGACTCTCCGGCATAGGCTCTGATCTGGTCGATAAAGTTCCCGGCCCGTTCCATGGTGCGTTTGCTGGTGGTCTTGCCAACGCCGAAAATCAGCCGAGCCTTGTCATTGCCGATGGGCGTCGTATAGCTCCGGTTCAGCAACGCAAGGAATGCATCCGCATCCTCGTGGTTGAAATCAATAAAGTACACCATCAGTACATTGGGGTCAGTAAAGCCCCGCTGGGCGCACTGCGCCGCAATCGCCCGGTCAATGGCCGTGATACCCTCCGCATTCTCTGTCTCGATGGCCTGACGAAATTCCTCCGCCGTGGCATAGGACATCTCCAGCTCCCGCAGAGTGGTGTTGGTGGGCCAGCCCATCTCCAGCATATTGTGATATTTCTCCAATCCCTCGGCGGGATGAGTTCCCAAAAAGGTAACCAGCACCGGCCTTCCGGGGCGGCGAATCTCCATCAACCCCACCTGGGGGCGGGTATATCTGTCGATTAGCTTGCAGCACAGGCTGATATATTCGTTCAAATCAATAGCCATTGGTATGTAATCCCCCTTTTATTTTCCCGATCTGTCCCCGTCCGGAATCGATCGGTCTGCCCGCAGGCAACGCTACCCTATATGACCTCAAACAAATCCGCCGCCGCTGCCCGGAGTGGAACTGTAACCACCGCCGTTGCCGTTGGGGAATCCTCCGGGGTTCTGAGGCGTGTCACTGGGCGTAAAGCGGCCACCACTACCGCCATGAGTGCGAAGGATGCAGAAGAAGCAGATACAGGCAATTCCCATCAGGCTGTTGTTGTTCAGCAGAAGGGACAGCAAGTACATGGAGTTCAGCTTACCGCTGATGAAGCCCGGCAGCAGATAACGGGCTGCCAGAAGCGCAGGCTGGGTATAGGCATAGATCATGCCGACAACCAGGTTCAACACAAACGTCAGGCCACCGGCGGCAATGCCAAAGAGGTTCCAGTTCTGTAAAATCAGCAGAACCATTGCCGCCAAAGGCAACAGCATAAAAACGTAGGCCCAGCTGGTGCTGAAGATTCGGACGATATTTTGCGCCAGAAACGCGCACATAAACACGGCGGGCCACTGGGTCATATCCTCAGTGTCATAGTACATAATCACCGTGACAAAAAGGCCAACACAGCCCACAGCCGCAATCAGATTCGCCAGCAGCGCGATGCCGCTGCCCATGGCCAGATTGCCCATCAGATTGGCGATGGCATGGACGGCACAGATTCCGGTCAGAACTTCACCCGCAATATAGCGCAGGCCCATGGCACCTCTTTGATTTTTCCTCATCGCAATATTCCTCCCTGTTCTTTCTTTTGTTTGCTTCGGTTATATGCCCCTCAAAAGGGTACAATACACCTATTTTTTATATACTTATCTAGTTTAACATAATACGGCAGGTTTTACAACAAAAACATCCATAATTCGTGAAAATTTTTGTTATCCTTCATGTTCCTATTGCCTTACTGGAATTTTCCTTCCCGTGGGGTTTTTTTCTTCCCCCGGGTGTGCTACAATGGGAAAGAAGAAAATGCCCGGCGGCGGGGCGTATCTCACAAGGAAGCACAAGGCGCGTTGAGACGCACTTACACCGCACAGCAGGCAAAAAGGAGGCACGCAGCATGAATCCAAGAGAGAGCAAAATGTTTACCAATCGGGCGATTTTGGACTGGCTGGAGTATTACGCGGCGAACACGGATCTGGATCTGGAAAAGGTCAGAATTCTGGACATCACCGGCAAGAACCGGAACCTGATCCCCACTGTAGAGACGAACCGAACCGTTCTGGTTCTGACGGACGCGGGACACCCGGATATCTTCTATACCATGTGGAACGCGGGACTGGGCGAGTGCGAAATCTGGTACAACGAGGGCAGCGACCCCACGGGGGAAATCAAGCATGACCGGCTGGCGGACATGATTAACCGGGGTATCAACGCCTCGGCGGGCATGGTGATCTGCAACCCCAACGCCCACAGCACCTATCAAATCGGCCTGGAGAACGAGAGCTTCTCCACCGGCTCCATCCGCTATGTGGGCCGTGAAATTCGCGCGGTCATCATGAATAAGCTCCATGTGGCCGCTCAGGACGTGATCTGCATCATCTCCGGGGAGTCCATCGCCGTGGAGGCCGCCATGATGGCCGGGGACGGGGACATCATCGCCGTGGAGTATGACCGCAGCGACCGGGAGGCCATGGAGGCCAATGTGGAGCAGTTCGGCCTGAACAACGTGGACATCGTGGACAATCTGGAGCCGGGCACCCTGAACCGCTGTCCCGTCCCCAACAAGGGCTTTCTTGTGGCCTCCGGGCGGCTGGAGGCGGAGCTGGCCGCGCTGCTGGCCAGAAGCCCCGATATCCGGCTGGTGATTTACACGCTGGAGCTGAATGTGCTGGCCCAGATCCCCGGCTTGTTCCAGAAGTACGGCATCGAGGATATGGAGGTTTTGCAAATCTCTGTCTCCAAGCTCAACAGCAAAAACGTATTTGAGGCCCAGCCCTCCCCCTGGATCATATCCGGGACGGCCAGGGGCTGAGCGCCCCGGAAAGGAGCGTGCGCCATGCTGGGTGCAGCCATCGGCGATATCGCCGGTTCCATTTACGAACACAACGGCATCAAGCGCAAGCCGGAGACGCTGTTCACCCCCGACTGCCGGTTCACGGACGACACCGCCATGACCGCCGCCGTGACCCAGGGACTGCTGGAGGCCCAGGACGAGCTGGGAGAAAACTGGCTCGCCCGGCCTGAGACGGAGTCCGTTCTGACCCATCGGATTCAGGAAAACCTTCAGCGCCTTGGCCGGGCCTATCCCTACGCGGGCTACGGCGGCTCCTTCCGGCGGTGGCTCCGGGCCGAGCATCCCCAGCCCTATCACAGCTGGGGCAACGGCTCTGCCATGCGGGCCTCCTGCTGTGGCTGGGCGGCGAGGACTGCGGAGGAGGCCCGCCTTTTGGGCCGCTGCTCCGCCATCGTCACTCACGACCACCCGGAGGGCATCAAGGGAGCGCAGGTGGTGGCGGAGTGTATCCTGCTTCTGCGGCAGGGCGCCTCCCGGCAGGATATCCGGGCCTGTGCAGAGCGGTACTACGATATGAATTTCACGCTGGAAGAAATTCGCCCCGGCTATCGCTTTTTCGTCAGCTGTCAGGAATCCGTTCCCCAGGCGATCATGGCCTTTTTGGAGTCGGACAGCTTTGAGGACGCGGTTCTGCTGGCTATTTCGCTGGGCGGGGACGCAGACACCCAGGCCGCCATCGCCGGAAGTCTGGCGGAGGCCTTCTACGGCATCGCCCCGGACATTCGGCAGCAGGCTTTGGGCTATCTCCCGGAGCCGCTGAAAGCGCCTCTGCTGGCGGCGGAGGCCCGATATGGAACAAAAGTGAGGTACACACCATGATTACATCCACACCCTTCGGCGCCCTGCAAAACGGGGAGCCTGTCACCGCCTACACCCTGACCAACGGGGCCGGAATGTCCGTCACTGTGCTGGACTACGCCTGTATCATTCAGGCGATCCGGGTGCCTGACCGCCGGGGGAACCCGGTGGACGTGGCGCTGGGCTATGACGACTGCGCCGGATACGAGGCGGGCAGCTGCTTCTTCGGCGCGTTTGTGGGGCGGTTCGCCAACCGCATCGCCGGTTCCGCCTTTACACTGGACGGCACGGAGTACCGGCTCCCCGCCAACGAGGGCCGGAATCACCTCCACGGCACCTACGCCGCCCAGCGGTTTGACGGGGAGATTCAGGGGGATTCCCTGGTGTTTCACAAAATCAGCCCCGACGGGGAGGAGGGCTTTCCCGGCCAGCTGAGCCTGACCGTCACCTATTCCCTGACGGAGGACAACCGGCTGTTGCTGGACTATCGGGCGGAAACCGACCGGCCCACGGTGCTGAACCTGACCAACCACACCTACTTCAACCTGGGGGGACAGGACAGCGGGGACACTCTGGACACCCGGCTGACCCTCCGGGCCTCCCGGTTCACCGAGGCGGACAGCGAAACCCTGACCACCGGACGCATCCTGCCTGTGGCGAACACGCCGCTGGACTTCTGCACCGGCAAGCCCATCGGTCAGGACATCCGGGCCGACCACCCCATGCTGCGGGACTGCCAGGGCTATGATTTGAACTATGTATTGAATCAGCCCAGTATGGAGATCGCCGCCGCCCGGGCGGAGTGCGCCGCCACCGGCATCACCCTGACGCTATACACCACCCAGCCCGGCGTTCAGCTGTACACCGGCAACTTTGTGACGGGGGACGCGGCCCCCTGCGGCAAGGGAGGCCGCCGCTATCCCCAGTACGCCGGTTTCTGCCTGGAGACACAGCACTTCCCCTGCTCCCCCAACTATCCCCAGTTCCCCAGCACCGTCCTGCGGCCCGGGGAGGTCTATCACCAGATCACCGCCTATCAGTTCGGCGTGACGGAGGGTGCATGAAGCAATACGATATTTTACTGCTGGACGCGGACAACACCCTGTTCGACTTTGACCGCAGCGAGCATGAGGCCCTGACGGAGGTATTCACCCGGCACGGCTACCCCTTCACCCCGGAGCAGGAGGCGCTGTATGACAGCATCAACCGCCCCCTGTGGGACGCCTTTGACCGGGGCGAAATCAGCCGGGAATTCCTGGGGCCGGAGCGCTACCGCCGGTTTCAGCTGGCGGTGGACGGGCAGGTGACCCACGACCCCCAGCAGATGCACGACGAGTTTCAGGTGGCCTTGTCCACCCGGCCCTATCTGCTGCCGGGGGCCTGGGAGGTCTGCGAGGCTTTGTCTCAGAAATACCCCCTGTACATCGTCACCAACGGCATGGTGGTGGCCCAGCGGCGCATCACCAACAGCCCCGCCAGTCGCTTTTTCCGGGATGTATTTGTCTCCCAAACCATGGGCTGCCAAAAGCCGGAACGAGCATACTTTGACCGGGTGTTTGCCGCCATCGGCCTGACGGCAGCGGACAAGGGCCGGGTGCTGATGATTGGGGACAACCCCATCTCCGACGTGAAGGGCGGGCAGGACTACGGCCTGGATACGGTGTGGTTCCGCCGACACGGGCAGAGCCTGCCGGCGGGCGTTCATCCCACCTACACCATCGAGCAGCTGACAGAGCTGCCGACGCTGCTGCTGTAGAGACAGGCCCTTCAATTCCTACCGGATTCCTGTGAATTGTCGGTTGACGCGCCGGGGAAATGATGGTAAACTAGAGGGCAGAGAAGCCCCGCGCCCGGCTCTGCGTATTTGTCCGGCGCGGGCGCTCCCTATCCAGACAAGCGCGGAGGGCATGAAGTCATGAGTACCTTGAGCAAATCGGCTGAGATTGCAATTCAAAATGCGGCGGAATCCATTCGGGAGGACGCCGGTGAGTGGAAGGATGTAACCCGCCCGGATAAGGCGGCCATTTTGGAGCTGATCGAGCGGCTCCAGGCTGCGGCGTTCCCGGAGCATTTTGGCGCGGGACGCAAGAGCAACGTGGCCATGAAATATCAAATCGGGGCCAATCTGGCAGAAATCTATCGCATTTTGGTGAAGCAGGCCACCCACTGTCTGCAATTTTCGCCGGAGTTCCAGAATACGGAATTCGAGGAGCGAAAGGCCATCGCGGAATGTCGCTCCACGGAGTTCATCAGCCGCCTGCCCGCTATCCGGGCAATGCTGAAAATGGACGTGGAGGCCGCCTATGCGGGCGACCCCGCCGCCTATAACACGGACGAGATCATTTTCTCCTATCCCGGCCTGTACGCCATCATGGTCAACCGCATGGCGCACGAGCTGTATCTGCTGAAAATCCCCCTGATTCCCCGCATTATGACGGAACACGCCCACTCCCTGACGGGCATTGACATCCATCCCGGCGCCACCTTGGGGAAGTATTTCTTCATCGACCACGGCACCGGCGTTGTGGTGGGCGAAACTACCATCATCGGAGATCGGGTCAAGGTCTATCAGGGCGTGACCCTGGGCGCTCTGTCCACCCGGGGCGGGCAGAGCCTGCGGAACCAGCGCCGTCACCCCACCATTGGCAACGACGTGACCATCTACTCCGGGGCCTCTATCCTGGGGGGCGACACCATCATCGGGGACGACGTGGTGATTGGCGGCAACAGCTTTATCACCTTCTCCATCCCCGCCCACACCCGGGTTTCCATCCGCAACCCGGAGCTGCAAATGAAAACCGGCAACGGCGACCCGGACGCCATCGAGCGGGTGTAAGACGGAAATTTCCCGTCACCCATTCCTGCCGTTTCTTGCGGCAAAGCATGAAAATTTTTCCCGACTGCACGGTTTGTGCAGCCGGGATTTTCGCGCCAAGACTTTTTGTAAGGGGGAGTTCTCCATGATCTTTTCCAGCCCCATTTTCTCCGCCGCCGAGCTGATCGGCACCGTGGCCTTTGCCGTTTCCGGGGCCATGGTCGCCATACAAAAGCGAATGGATTTGTTCGGCGTTCTGTTTCTGGGTGTCATTACCGCCTGCGGCGGCGGGATGCTCCGGGATCTGATGATCGGGCGGATCCCGCCCAACGCGCTGGTTCACCCTCTGAATCTGGGGGTGGCGGCGCTGGTGGGCCTGATCGTCTTTGTTCTGGCCCGGATGATGAAGGAGCGGTATCTGAACAGCACCGAGACGGTGAACCACATCTTCAACATCTTTGACGCCGTGGGCCTGGGGGTCTTTACCGTCACCGGCGCACAGGCCGCCATTGACGCGGGCTATGCCGGCAACGGGCTTCTGGTACTCTCCATGGGGGTCATCACCGCCATCGGCGGCGGCCTTATCCGGGATATCATCATCGTGGAGGTGCCCTTTGTGCTGACCAAGCACATCTACGCCGTGGCCTCCATTTTGGGCGGGCTGGCCTTTTACGGCCTGTACCTGCTGGGGTTGGTGCCGGTGTACACCGTGCTGGCGGGCACCGTCCTCACCTTTATCGTTCGGGTGCTGGCTACCATCTTCAAGTGGGATCTGCCCCGGGCCATTGAATAGCCGCTCAGGACTCCATATGCCGCCCCAAAAAGCCTGCGGCGGTTTCCGCCAGCTTATAGGCCGTCTCTGAGGACGCTTTGCCGCCCTCACCGCCCAGCAGAACACAGCCCAGCACGTCGCCCTCTGACAAAATCGGCGCGGCGGTGGTGAAGGCGTACTTTCCGTTGTCCCCGGTGACGGGCAGCGGCGTTTCCCCCTCCTTCCGCTGGTAGACCTGGCGGCTTTCCATAATGTCCTCCAGCTGGCCGGAAATGGGCTTTTCCCCCAGCTCCCGCTTGGGCGCTCCGGAGACGGCAACCACCACGTCCCGGTCGGTGACCAGCGCCATACAGCCCGTCGCCTTGCTCAGGGATTCGCAAAGCTCCCCCGCAAAGTCGCTGATGCTGTTGAGCTGGGAATATTTTTTAAAAATGACCTCGCCGTCCTTGGTGGTATAGATTTCCAGAGGCGCACCCTCCCGAATCCGCATGGTGCGGCGAATTTCCTTCGGAATAACGACCCTGCCAAGGTCATCAATCCGACGCACAATACCGGTGGCTTTCATATCTATTCAGTCCTCCAATCGTGTTTAACGGGTCTATTATTTGTCAGGATTGGGGAAATATGCGCCCGGCCATGGCGGAAGGATTTGTCAAAGGGCTTCCGCCTTGTTCTGAATTCACAATTCTGTTACAAAATGTTGAAAATTTGTACACCGATTCCTCCCCCGCCCATGGTAAGATATGACCGTGAACAGGAGTACAGGCAAAAATAAAATCTCTCATCTCTTTTCCTTCTTTTTCTCTCTTTTCTCTTTTATGAATCTTGCCCCGCACACGGCGTGTGCGGGGCAAATTCTGTTTCTATGGGACTGTATAAAATTGTTCTACTCCGCAATCGCCCGGCGCAGCGCGGCGATGATACGCCCGAGCAAAACCCGCAGGCTCGGCTCGCTGTTCTCCTGCACCTGGGGCTCCTCCCGCTGAAACACCTCCTGGCAGCTGCGGGGCGCTTCGTTCTCCTTTTTCCGGTGATATGCGCCGTCCGGCCCCATGACTCTGGCCTTTACGTTGTCCCTTTGCAGCTCGTCGATGATGTGGAACAGCCGCGCCCGAACCGCCTCGTCCAGCACGGGACAGGCCACCTCCACCCGGCGCTCGCCTTGTTTATATCCTTTTTCCTTTGATTTTTGAGCGAAGCAGTTACTATTTCAAGCACCCTCATCCAACACCTCATACACGCAGTAATCCGAAACATCATCCCCCGTTGCGTGAACAATGATATGCTCATTATCAAACCAGTACAGTATTTCCCCGGTGTCATTCCGGTTTTCGTGGGCAAACTGGATATACTGCCTTTTTTCAAAATCCAGAACGCCGATGGCTTCAAGCTGTCCGTCTGCACCGCACTCTTTGATCAGCAGCTTATCACCGCCAGGGCTTGCCACGCACTCGATATCGGGGTAGTCCTTATCCGGCCAGGTATATCCTTCGATGATGCTGCTTGCGCCTGATGCAAGGTCGATGACACGGACGGTTTGATTTTCCTCCACATAGACCGCAAAGCGGCTGCCGGGATACAGATTGCCCCAGCTGGAGGACGCGGAAAATCCATCGAGGAACACCAGGCCAACCCTTGGCATGGGGCCAAGCGCCTGCCCGCCCAGCTCAAGGAACACCTCCGGAGTCTGTGCGTAGAGATCATAGCTCAAAGACCATACATCGGTGCTGGTAAACGCGGTGGCCGGATATGCGCTGTCTGCATTGCTTCGCTGCATGGTATTCAAATCAATCGTCCAAATCCGGTATGTGCCGAACGCCCCGGTTTCAATCTCGTCTCCCTCCAGCACCCAACAGAGGAGAGTGTCACTAACGAGGCTACAGGAACGCGGCTGTTCACCGGAAATTTCAGAAATGCTGTAAAGCTGCCTGCTGTTCAAATCAGCATAATAGAGTTCCCCGTCCTCACAGGCCAGGAGCATTTGACTGAGATCCTCCGATATAAACGCATTGGACAGCCCAATCAAATTCTCCGCGCCCGTTCCCGCCAAAACATCTGTAAGCGCTCCTGTTTCCAGGTCAATCAGCACCGGATACCACAGGGAGCCCTCCGGGGTTTCGCAGGAAAAGGACATCAGCGTGGCATTGACCGTGCCGGACAGATTGGGCTTTCGATAGTCGGCGTCGGCGGGCACATAGGTATAGCTCGCCTGACCGTTATGCTCTACCCAGGAAAATTCGACATGAAAATCGTTGCCGAGAATCGTGTAATCCTGGTTGAAGCTCTTTTCCTCCAGCTTGATGAACGTTCCATCCTCCTCCCTGTACGCATCATGATGATTCCCGGCATTCAGCATTTGCTCATCGGTGCAAATGAAAAACAGGCCGTTTCTGGCAATACTCGCCGCAGGAGTGTGGAGATAAGTACCCTCGATTACGCCGCCAATATCCGCCTTTTGCTCCTCTACCGCCATGCCGCCTTCCGCAAGGATGGCATCATGGTCAAATTCGGGTACGACCTCCGTTTGCTCGATACCCCAAAAGCGGAATACCGATGCCCGAAAGCCCTCGTTGACCGCCATCGCGATTGTCAAGCTGCCCATTAAGGCGACAACCGCAAGAGCCGCCGCAAACAGTGCTCTGCGGCGCAGTCTCCCGGCAGGAGCTATGACGGTTTTGCCATTCAGGTGTTTTCCGGGTGCAGCCTCCACGATATATTTGTCGTCCACCTGCCCCAGTACATTTAAAATACGTTTTTCCTTCATAAGCTGATCCCTTCCTCCTCTAAAGCCCGTTTTAATGCTTTTCTGGAACGGTGCAGAGACATTTTCACCTTGCTCTCGCTGATGGATAAGTCCTCTGCAATTTCGGAAATGGAGCTTAAATACCAATAGCGCCGCATGAAGATGATTCGCTTCTCCTTTGGCAGCGAAGCGAGAAACCGGTTAAATACGTCCGCCAGCACGATATCCTCAACGACCTGTTCGGTTTGGTCAGAAGCCGGGATGCACGCTTGCAGCTCGTCAAGCGCAAGCGGAACCTGCCCGGAACCTCGCTTTTTTGCATGGGATTCATCCCATCTGTTCAGGGACAGATTGCGCGTGATTTTGCCAAGAAAAGCCGCAAGCCTGCCGGGGCGCTGATCGGGCATGGCCCGCCATGCGTTCAGGTAGGTGTCGTTGACGCACTCCTGGCTGTCCTCCTTGCTGTGCAAAATGTTGTAGGCGATGTGGTAGCAATATCTGCCGTATTTCCGCTCCGTTTCGAGGATCGCGCTTTCAGACCGCGCCCAGTATAAATCAATGATCTGGTTATCATCCATCGGATTTCCCTCCTTCCCCTGACAGGGCCCTTCACTCTAATAGAAAGGAAACGGACGTTGCGCGTCACGTTTTTAAGTTTTTTCTTTGGGATGAAATGTTTCGAGGCGCTGCCTCAAATGTAACAAAAAACCGGTCTGAAATCAATGATTTCAGACCGGTTTGGTTTTGGTGGAGGTAAGCGGGATCGAACCGCTGACCGCTTACATTTTATTTTGGAGGAAACAGGGTGCCGGGGCCGACGAAAATCGTCGATCCCGGCGTCCTGGAGGGGAAACTAAAAGGAAAACTCATATTTCGTTGTTCCGCATCAAATTTCTGCTCTCTTGCTCTGATGCAGAACCGTTTGATAGCGCCTTCAGCTTTGCTTGGCCAGCTGCTCCTCATCGTCTGCATTTTCCGGAATATCAATTCGTTCAACCTTGAAGATAACGGGTCTTGTTCCGTCCGTGCAGCAGGCGATCATCATGCGGTCGTCATTGGTCCAGCCTTCCACAACAGGCTCGCCCTGCAACGCATGATTGACATATCGAACGACAGAGTACCAGGCCTCGCTGCAAAATGCGCCGTTCATCAGCTGGCCGGACTCGTCTGTCTCCAGCGGCTGATCTAACAAAAAGGTATCGCCAGCCTTAAAATACGGACATACTCCGGCTTTCGGATCGGCAAGGTACTTCTCCTGATATTCCGGGAACGTCTTGGCCTCCAGAACTGTAATCTTGCACTGATATTTCATTGCGTTTTCTCCTTTCAACATAAAACAAACAGAAAGTAGTTAACTGCTTTTTTACAGTGCTCTCCGAAGTTCTTCCACCAGGACGACGTATCTCCGCATCTAAGGCGCCCACATGTCACATCTCCACCCGAATCGAATCGAACGAGTCTAAAAATTCAACCAATGTCGGTGTAACATGCTCCTTATTCCAAAGCAACACATCATACGCTTCATACTTTTCCCGTGGAAACTCAATTGGCGTAGCAATGCGAAGCAGATCGTTGTCTACACAAAGCTCCACGTCAATCATGGCTCCGGTTCCGGCTTCTACACTGGTGCGGAGAGCATTGTAAAAATCCGTATGCAACGGATGACATGGCAATTTCATCCGTTGAAGCACGTAATCACAATTTTTTTCCCATCTCGGGTCTTTGGTAAAAATACAAATATCCAACTGCCTGATGGCTTCCTCCAGGCAATTTGCTCCATGCCGTTCTGCAAACGCCTTGGGCACGCATAAGACAAAACGTTGCCTTCCATATATTTGATACATACAGGGAAGGGTATGCAGTTCTTCCCGCATAACAATACTAATGCCAACATCCACTTCGTGCAATCGCAGCGCCGCAAACAAGGCATCTCCTGAGAAATATTTTAGCTTTAGCTCGCACCCCTGGTGTGTTGATTTAAAATTGTTTACGATTGAGAAGAAGCCCACCCTATTCAAATGGGAGGCGCTCTCATCCACGCCGATTGTAAGCGAACGATTCTCATTCGCTTTATCCTGCATAAAGCGTATTTCCTCAATCGACGCATCAAGCAGCGCAAACATTTTCTCACAGCAATCCAGGAGTATTTTCCCTTCCGGCGTCAACGCCACCTTTTGCCGTGTACGGAAAAACATCTTTACCCCCAGCTCTCGCTCCAGCGCATTGATTTGCTGGGTCAGCGCAGGCTGCGAGATATACAGCTGCTCAGCAGCACGGCTATAATTTAAGGTATTTGCTATCTGCTTAAAGTATTTGAGCTGCCTGAGTTCCATGGAATCCACGCCCTTCATTCTCATGTATGGCAGCATTATAACATGAAAAGGGCGTGGATTCAAGGACGCGATCTGCCTTGCTGGGCCGCTATGACACGCAGGCGATCAGTGGAAATAGTACGGGAAGCTGGGAATACTTACGCCGATAGAATTGAATTTGTTGATTGGGTTCATGACCTCTTCACAATCGGTAACCCGGCCCAAATCATCAAAGCGAAGCACGTAAAAGTACCGATTGCGATAGTAGGCATTGGGCGCATTATTTCCGATCCACTCTACCGGGCCGGTGCCCATATATTCACAGAAGTAAACATGGGGATCATCCGTCTCCCAGTAACGTCCCCCCTCGCGGAAGCCAAACCTCGTGCTGCTCAGGCAGCTCCAGGCCTGAACACGCGGCATCATCTCCGCGGGATAGGACTCTTTCATTTCGGGAGGAAGGAACCAAACGGTCGACGCGCAGTCCGGTGCGTAGCAGGCCAGGGAATCGCCTGTCCAGAAATCGGGATTGGTGAACGATTCCAGATTATTCTGGATGCGCTGTTTGACTGCCTCATAAGAGGTATCAAGGGGAGCTTCCTCCTGCTCCTGCTCCGGCTGCGCCGGCGCCTCGCTCTGTTCCTTCAGATAGGCATCAATACGCGGATCATTCAGATCCATTTTGAAAACGGGAACATCAGCGCCCACGGCATACAGGAAGTGCAGCGGATTCCAGTTCAGCTTGATGTAGCTGATTTTGCCCATTGAAAACTCCACCCGGCAAAACACCTTGCTGTCAAATTTTCCAGGCTCCTTGCCCCAGTTCACATCTGCGGCAACATCGCGGATGCCCCAAAACACATTCGGGTCAGGCGTACCATAGGCCTCCTGTACGACAGACGTAGCATTCGTCACGGTACGCGCCAGCCACTCCCGATACTGGCGAAAATCAAAAGCGTCCATATGCTGGGGCATCCCCGGAGGTGCGGACGGAATATCTACAATGATGCTCTCTGAGAACAAATCATCGTACTGCGCCTCCCAAAAGTTCTCCGTTAAATATGTATCGAATTTTTTTCGAAAATTGCAAGTGCAAGTTGAACACATCCGCGAAAAGCTTCAATAG
>JAJQBJ010000135.1 GCA_021203345.1 Oscillospiraceae bacterium | reverse complement strand
ATGGAAAGACTTTTTTGTTTTTTCACTGTCTACTTGACAGGGGGCACTTCAAAACCGCCCCGGGGTCTTTCCATGCCTCTAAGTGTGCAAAAAACCGCCTGTCTGTGCTTTCGGAAAGCGCCGACAGGCGGTTGCATTTTTGATTGCCTGAACTTAGTGCTTTCCGCCCTTCAGCGCTTTCATCCGGTCAGAGTGATTCAGAATCTGCTTCCGCATCCGCAGAGACTCCGGCGTGACCTCCAGCAACTCATCGTCGCCCAGATACTCCAGGCATTGCTCCAGGCTTAGGGTTCTGGGCGTGACCAGCCGCAGCGCATCATCCGAACCGGAGGCCCGGGTATTGGTCAGATGCTTGGCCTTGCACACGTTTACGGTGATGTCCTCCGTGCGGGGAGTGGAGCCGATAATCATGCCCTCATACACGGGTACGCCCGCGCCGATGAACAGAGTGCCCCGCTCCTGGGCGTTGTACAGGCCGTAGGTGATGGCAACGCCCGTCTCGAAGGAGACAAGGGAGCCGGTGTGACGGCGCACCACGTCGCCCTTCATGGGCTGGTAGGAGTCGAATACCGAGGCCATGATGCCCTCGCCCTTGGTGTCCGTCAGGAACTCGTTCCGATATCCGAACAGGCCCCGGGAGGGAACCAGGAAGGTTAACTTTGTGCGGTCTGCGCCTACGGGGGTCATCTCCAGGAAGTCGCCCTTGCGCTCGCCCATCTTGCTCATCACCGCGCCCACCGCGTCGTTGGGGACATCCGCCACCAGGCGCTCGAACGGCTCACACTTCACGCCGTCGATCTCCTTATACAGCACACGGGGCGGGGATACCTGGAACTCATAGCCCTCCCGGCGCATGGTTTCAATCAAAATGGACAGGTGCATCTCGCCACGGCCCGCCACGTTGAAGGCGTCGGTGGAGTTTTCCAGCTCCGTCACCCGCAGGGACACGTCCTTCAGCGTCTCCCGGAACAGACGATCCTTGATTTGGCGGGAGGTGACAAACTTGCCCTCCTTGCCCGCATAGGGGGAGTCGTTGACGGAGAAGGTCATTTCCAGCGTAGGGGCGGAGATCTTCACGAACTCCATGGCCTCCACGCAGTCCGGGGCGCAGATGGTATCTCCGATGGTGATATCGCCGATGCCGGACAGAGCGACGATATTGCCGGCGGTGGCCTCGCTGACCGGCACGCGGTTCAGGCCGTCGAACTCATACAGGGAGACGGCTTTCAGCTTTTTGGACACCTTGCCCGGGTCGTGGTAATTGGTGACTACGATTTCCTGATTCTGGCGAATCACGCCCCGCTCAATGCGGCCAATGGCAATACGTCCCACAAACTCGTTGTAATCGATGGAGGACACAAGCATCTGGAAGGGGGCGTCCTCCTCCGCCTCCGGGGCGGGGATATAGTCCACAATGGTGTCGAACAGAGGCTTGAGGTCGGTGCCCGGCACGTCGGGGGAGTAGGAGGCGGTGCCCTGCCGGCCGGAGCAGAACAGGGTGGGGGATTCAAACTGCTCGTCCGTGGCATCCAAATCCATCAGCAGCTCCAGCACCTCGTCCATGACCTCGTGGATACGCTGGTCGGGGCGGTCGATTTTGTTCACCACCACGATGACCTTGTGGCCCAGCTCCAGGGCCTTGGACAGCACAAAGCGGGTCTGGGGCATGGGGCCTTCCGCCGCGTCCACCAGCAGGATAACGCCGTTGACCATTTTCAGGATGCGCTCCACCTCGCCGCCAAAGTCGGCGTGGCCCGGCGTATCCACAATGTTGATTTTCACATCCCCGTATTGAACGGCGGTGTTTTTTGCCAGAATGGTGATGCCGCGCTCCCGCTCCAGATCGTTGGAGTCCATCACGCGCTCCACTACCTCCTGATTTTCCCGATAAACGCCGCTCTGCTTCAGCATCTCGTCCACCAGGGTGGTCTTGCCGTGGTCAACGTGGGCGATGATAGCCACGTTCCGCAGCTTTTCGTTTGTGTGCATGGGAATCAATCTCCTTCTCAAAACCGCCTGGCTCCAAATTGCACAGTTCGCTGGAACCAGACACCGTTCTTATCTTATATCAAAATGCTAATAAGCACAAAGTACTAAATAAATATTATAGCAATCTGCTCCGGTTTCCGCAACACCCCTTTTGCATTTTCAGCGTCTCCATGAAAAAAATCCGAAAAACGCTCCTGTTTTTTGTACAATTAAAGTTGAAAAGACAATCGGATTCCTTTATACTGGCAGGGAATCCAACTTGAGGAGGAAGAAACCATGGAATGTAGCTGGCTGGAGGTCAGCATTGACACCACCGCCCAGGGGCTTGACAGCCTGTCCGCCTATCTCACCGCCGCGGGAATCAGCGGCCTGGTGCTGGAGGACGAGGCGGATTTTCAGGACTTTATGGAGAACAATCACGACTATTGGGGCTATGTGGACGAGGCGCTGATTCAGCAGAAAAAGGGCGTCTCCCGCGTGACCTTTTACCTGATGCAGAACGAGGACGGACAGGCCCGGCTGGACGAAATTACCGCCGGTCTGGACGGGTTCCGCGCCCGCTGCCCGGAGGACGTGGGCACGCTGGAAATCCACATCAACACCGTGCAGGAGGAGGACTGGGCCAACAACTGGAAGGCGTATTACAAGCCTCTGACGGTGGGCCGCTCCCTCCGTATCATCCCGGAGTGGATGCGGGAGGAGCCGGTACCGGCGGGCATGACGCCCATTTATCTGAATCCCGGCCTGATTTTCGGCACTGGCTCCCATGCCTCCACCCAGCTCTGTCTGGAGGCGATGGAGGATATTGTCAAGCCCGGAGACAGCGTGCTGGATTTGGGCTGCGGCAGCGGAATTCTCGGCATTGCCGCCCTGCGTCTGGGGGCTGACCGGGCCGTGGGCTGTGATATCGACGCCAAGGCCGTGGGGGTCGCCATGGAAAACGCCGGTTTCAACGGCATTGGGGAGGCGCAGATGTCTGCCTGCGCCGGGAATATCCTGTCCGATACCGCGTTGCAGGACAAGCTGGCGGGACAGTATCAAATCGTCCTGGCCAACATTGTGGCGGACGTGATTATCCCCCTGTCCGCCATGGTACGGCGGTACATGGCGCCGGGCGGCTATTTCCTCTGCTCCGGCATCATTGACATCCGGGCGGATGAAGTGGCGGCGGCGCTGGAGCGGAACGGCTTTCAAATCGTGGGAAAGCGTTGCCGCAGCGACTGGTACAGCTTCCTGTGCAGGTAAAGCGCCTACAGCAGCCGCTGCATATCCTCTGGTAACGGGGAAGTCCAGGTAAGATATTCCCCGGTGACGGGGTGCTTCAGCGCCAGCTCCGCCGAGTGCAGCGCCGGGCGGTCGATCAGACCGTGATTCTCCGCGCCGTACAGGAAATCCCCCGCCAGGGGATGCCCGATGGCCGCCATGTGAACCCGAATCTGATGGGTGCGCCCCGTCTCCAACTCCAAGCGGACCAGGGACAGGCCCCGGCTGCTACGGAGAACCCGGTATCCGGTTCGGGCGGCGTCCCCGTCCGGGCGCACCTGGCGCTGGATGATGGAGTCCTCACACCGGCCAATGGGCAGGTCAATTACGCCCTCGGCGGGCTCCGGGGTGCCCAGACAGAGGGCCAGATACCGCCGGCTGAAATCCCCTGTGTGGAGCTGGAGCCGCAGGCGATCCTGGGCGAAGGGGTGCTTTGCCGTGACGATCAGGCCGCTGGTGCCCTTGTCCAGCCGGTGAACGGGGTGGAGCTTGGCCCGCTCCCCCTGCTGTGCGTAGTGCCACAGGAGGAAATTCCCCAGCGTGTCCCCGTAATGCCCCGGGCCGGGATGAACCACCAGCCCGGCGGGCTTGTCCACCACGATGATGTCCCTGTCCTCATAGACGATGTGCAGCGGCCCCTCTGTGGCGGGGAAGGGCTGCTCGGCGGTTAAATCGCTGAGCAAAACGTCCAGCACCTGCCCCGGCTGAACCGTCACATTGGTATGAACCCGGCAGCCGTCCAGCAGAATCCCGTCCTCCTGCCATTTGATGCGGCGGAGGACGGTGCCGCTCATGCCCAGCTTATACCGCAGGACGCTGGACACCCGCATACCGGCCCACTCCGGCCGGACGACCAGCTGAACCCGCCTCGGCGGCATCGGTTCCATGGCGGTTCCCCCCTTTCATTCTGATTGAAACTGTAAAAATTTAGCAATCCTGTGAAAAAATTCACAAAATCTAAGACTGATTTTTGCAAAATGCACAATTTTGATTTTCCGTTTTGAGTGGTTCCCATAATGCATTCCTTCGCAAAATCCGGTATAATAGATCTATCCTGTCACACCATACCTGTTCGGGGCGTGACGGAAAGCAATGACATACGCGAAAGGATGAATAATCAATGGGAATTTATGCAGTCACCGGCGGCTCCAGCGGAATTGGAGCCAAAACAGTGGAGTACCTGCGGGCGCAGGGCCATCTGGTTTATAATATTGACATCAACGGCGGCGATATCACCGCCAATCTGGCCTCAGAGGAAGGACGGACGCATGTGATCGAGCGGCTTCACGCCCTCTGCACCGAGGGAATGGACGGCATGATCTGCTGTGCCGGTGTGTCCAACAACTGCGGCAATCTGAAGCTCATCGTCTCTCTGAACTATTTCGGCGCGGTCAGGCTGGTAGAGGGCGTTTTTGACCTGCTGGCCAAGCGGAAGGGCGCCTGTGTCGTGGTAGCCTCCAACACCATCTCTCAGGGCGCGGCCCGGATGGACGTGGTGGATCTGCTGAACAACCAGATGGACGAGGAGCGTGTGCTCCGCCTGATGGATCGTCTGGACGTGAAGCGGGAGGCCCACGCCATGTATGTGGCCACCAAGTACGCCGTGGCCCGGTGGATGCGCCGCGTCTCCGCCCACTGGGCGGCAAACGGCGTGCGGATCAACGCCATCGCCCCCGGCAACGTGGAAACGGCCATGACCGCCAAGCTGTCCCCCCAGGAGCGGGTGGCGGTCATGGCGCTGCCCATTCCCACGCTGTACGGCGAGGAAAAGCTGATGGACCCCTCCGACATCGCCAGCTCCATCGTGTTCCTGGTGTCCCAGCAGGCCCACGGCCTGAACGGTATCGTGCTGTTCTGCGACGGCGGCACCGACGCTCTGCTGAACTCTGAAAAGGTCTATTAAGAAAGGAGAACCCACCATGATTGAAAAGTATATTGCAGCTATGACCGCCGGGGACTCCAAGGCCCTTGCCGCGCTGTTTTCCGACAAATGCCGGTATTTCGACTATTGCCCGGTGGGCGTGAACCGCACCAACTACCATGTGTATGGCCGGGCCTGCATCGATATGTTCTTCCACAACAAATTCACGTTCCGGACGCTGGTCGTCACAGACCCTGTCATTGAGAACGAGAATACCGCCAATTTCCTGGTCGCCTACGGCGGCACCTATCTCTGCGCCCGGGCCACCATCGAGTCCTATGATGAAAACGGCCTGATTCGGGAGCTGACAGTGTGCCCCGCCTAATCTCACCTGCATTATAACAAATTATTACCCTGGAGGCAATCATTGTCATGTCACAGAAAACCGTCACCGTTCGCGGCGTCACCCTGGGCGCCGGGATTCCTAAAATCTGCGTTCCCCTGGTGGGAGAAAGCCGGGAGGCTATTCTCGCCCAGGCCGGGGCGCTTTCCGACCTGCCCGCCGACATTGTGGAGTGGCGGTGCGACTGGTATGCGGATATTTTCTCCCAGGAGGAAACCGCCGATACCCTGCGCCAGCTCCGGGCGTGCCTGGGGAACCGTCCCCTGCTGATGACCTTCCGCACCGCCGCCGAGGGCGGACAGCGGGCGGTGGAGCCGTCCGCCTATGTGGAACTGCTCACCGCCGCGCTGGAGACAGGGTGCGTGGATTTGCTGGATGTGGAGCTGTTTCTGGGGCAGGAGGTCTTTCAGGCTCTGCTCACCGCCGCACACCGGGCGGGGGCATATGTCATTGCCTCCAACCATGACTTTGCGAAAACGCCGCCCCAGGAGGAGCTGATTGCCCGCCTGACCCGGATGCAGGAATGGGGGGCGGATATCGCCAAAATCGCGGTTATGCCCCAGTCCCCGCAGGATGTGCTGACCCTGCTCAGCGCCACCTGCACCATGCGGGAGCGGGCGGAAATCCCTCTGATTACCATGTCCATGTCCGGGCTGGGGGTGGTCAGCCGACTGGCCGGGGAGGTATTCGGCTCCGCCATGACCTTTGGCGCGGCGGAAAGAGCCTCCGCCCCGGGACAGGTGGAGGTTCACCGGCTGGCGGAAACGCTGGCGCTGCTGCATGACGCGGGGGAAAATAACGAAAAATAACAAAGAAAAAACCGAGGCGGCTGCGAAAGCAGCCGCCTCAATTTGTACCTTAATTGATTCTAACCTTCCGCCTGAATCCCCTTGATGAGGAAGTCTTCGCTGGAATCAACGCTGTTATCGGCGTTGGAAAGGACAACGGAAAGATAGCCCATAAAGCCGTCCGGAACCTCCCAGGAAAGGCTGGCGGTGGTGCTGCCTTCCTCCAGCGTGACCGTGCCGATCAGCTCCCGTTCCGATTCGGATTCGCTGCCCGTCGGCGTGGCATAAAATTTCGCAAGGGTAGCCGTGCCCGTGTATGTGACGTCTATGACAGTCATCCCAGACAGGGTGAACCAGCCGTCTGCATCCGCAAGGGCCGCGCCGCTTTCGTCGGACAGGGTAATGGATTCGATGCTCGGCGCAGGCTCGGATATATGCACCCAACTGATGAAATTTTCCTGAATGGCTGCCAGCTCGTCCGCATACGCGTCATAATTGTTTCCCAAAACAGCGATAACGTCGCCCGTCAACTCCATCAAATAATAGGTATAATCTCCGGATGTGCAGTAGGGCTCATCATCTGTGCTGCCACTGACAAAAATCTCTGCACTAGAGCCGGTTTCTACGGCGAACACCTCAAAGACGGTGGTTCCCCAATCCGTTAAGTCCGGGAACATATCCAGAGCGGGGATAAAATAGATAAGAACACCATTTTGAACCTCGCTCTCGTCCGTCAGGCGAATCAGCATCAAGTCCTCCTGAAATTCCTCCGGGATGGTCAGGGTAAACAGCCCGTCTACGGATGTATAGGAGCCGTTTTCGTCCAGTGTCAGAACCTCGACAGGGTCTGTAAACGTATAGCCATTGACAACATATTCTGTCTCAAGAGCTTCAACGTCCTCGGTTTCATCGGCGGCGGTTTCCTCGGCCGTTTCCGTGGCTTCGGTTTCTTCCACCGGTTCCGTGGCAGGAACCGTTGTCTCTGCCGCAGGTTCGGTGGTTGCGGTTTCCTCCGTGGCGCTGCCTGACGAGCCGCAGGCCGTGCAGGACAACAGCAATGCAGCCGACAACAGGGCGGAAATCCAAATGCTTCGTTTCATGTTCATTACCTCCAATTTGTGATTTTTGAGGGGCATCTGTGGACAAACCCGGCTCCGCTGTGCGATTATCCGCCGCCGTGAAGGAGGGCGGCCTGTTCGTTGACAGGTTCTCCAAGGTTTCCCTCTGTTTATATATTCCCGCAGAGGCCCAAAAGGTAACGCTGAATTTTGAAATTTTTCGATTTTTTTCAAAATTTGCAGAACAGAGCGGTTTGGTTCTGTCTCGTATTATAATATCACAAATAAAACAGTGTATCAATGATTTTCGATTATATTCGCTTTGAACAGGCAAAAAAACGAAGCCTGAAACCCGAAAATGGGTTCCAGACTTCGTCTGTTTTGTATTCCGAACCGGTGCGGGCAATCAGGCGGAAACCTTTTCCTTTGCCACGCCCACCAGCTGAGCGAAAGCGGCCTTGTCGTTCACGGCCATCTCCGCCAGCATCTTGCGGTTGATCTCGATACCGGCCAGCTTCAGACCGTGCATGAAGGTGGAATAGTTCATGCCGTTCTGCTTGGCGCCGGCGCTGATACGGGTGATCCACAGGCGGCGGAAGTCACGCTTCTTCAGCCGACGGCCGGTGTAAGCGTAGGTCAGGGACTTCATCACGGCCTCGTTGGCCACTCTGAAATGCTTGGACTTGTCGCCAAAGTAGCCCTTGGCCAGCTTCATCACTTTATTTCTTCTTTTGCGCGTCATCATCGCGCCCTTAACTCTTGCCATTGTTTGTCAGCCTCCTATATATGAGTAAATCGTCAGTCAGTGTTTACAAGGTTCCCTATTACTTGTAGGGGATCATCTTCTTGATGGTGCTTGCGTTGGTGGAGTCAGCGTAAGCGCCCTGACGCAGACCTCTCTTGCGCTTGGGGGTCTTTCCGTGACCGTTCAGCAGGTGGCTTTTATAAGCATGGGCGCGCTTAACCTTGCCGTTCTTGGTCAGGTTAAATCTCTTCTTCGCGCCGGTATGGGTTTTCATCTTAGGCATGATGGGTTACTCCTTCCGTGAAATCAATGGGATGACTTACTTTTTGTTGTCCTTGGACGACTTGGGAGACAGGAACATGATCATGTGACGGCCGTCCAGCTTGGGCTTTTTATCCACCGTGGATACCTCGGCGCAGCCCTCGGCGAACCGGTTCAGCAGATCCACGCCGATATCGGTGTGGGCCATCTCCCGGCCGCGGAAACGCACCGTAACTTTTACGCGATTGCCTTCCCCCAGAAACTTCAGCGCATTCCGCATTTTTACATTGAAATCGTTGACGTCGATGCCGGGGCTCATCCGAACCTCTTTGGTCTCCATCACGCGCTGGTTCTTCTTGGCTTCCTTTTCCCGCTTCGTCTGCTCAAAGCGATACTTGCCGTAATCCATGATTTTGCAGACGGGGGGCTTCGCATTGGGAGAAATCTTGACCAGATCCAGCTCCTGCTCGGCGGCGATTTTCAGCGCCTCCTGTGCGGACATGATACCAAGCTGTTCGCCGGTTTTGGAAATCACGCGGACTTCCCGATCGCGTATCTCTTCGTTGAGTTGATGATCCATGTTGCTAATGACTCAAGCACCTCCTGGAAATATTTTATCTGTACGGGCAACAGAAAACGCGGGCACCGGTTCCGGCACTCGCGCAGTAAACCAGCTCCCGCCAGGGGCGGAAGAACTGAGTACACTGTTAACCAACACGCATATCTGCGGAAGGTGAGGACGGAATCCGAACCTACTTTGTTTTACCGAATGATTATAGCATCCGCGCTTTCCGTTGTCAAGAGGAAATTTTGGATTTTATCCGACTTTTATGGCCCTAAACCCCTGCAGGTTCCTTTTTCCTTGCTCGGCGGGCCAGCAGAAGGTCGGCGGCGATCAGCACGACGCAGCCCGCCACCAGCACGGCCAGAATCAGAATGGCGCAGTCCATAAAGAACCGTTCCGGCAGGATGTTGATGATCTCGTCCACCTCCGGGTCAAAAATCCAGTTGTCTTTGCCGGGGAAGAACAGGGTATGGAACACCACAAAGGCCCGGTCAAAATCCGTGGCGGCCAGCCCGCCCACAATTAAGAACACCGCGCCCAGCCCGGCCCCGGCCCAGAAGGCCGGGCCTCGCTTTAACAGACGGGCGGGGCGAAGCCGTTTCCACCGGGCAAAGACCAGCAGAGCCACCAGCGGCACGGCGCTGACCACCAGCAGCCGCAGATCCAGCAGGAACAGGCCCCGTACATCGGTGAAGTGGCTTTTGCCGCTTTCCGACCAGGCCAGAACCCCGGTGGAAAACTCCGAACCACCCAGGCAGTAGTCCAGCATTTCATCATAGGCGGTTTTGATTTCCTCCCGGGTCAGGCCGGTGGATTCCTCCAGGTTCAACAGGTCAATGTGGGCATAATAAAAGGGACGGCACAGAATCGGCACGGCAATCGAACCGGCCAACAGCACCAACGCGGTCAAAATGGCCGCAGCCAACGTGTAAATCCTGCTTGTTTTCATGATGGAATCTCCTGTTGGAAAGGCAAAGCCCCTCCTTCTGTCTATCAGTTTAGCTCCTGCGGCTGGCCAGGCTGTCCGCCAGCCATTGCAAAAAGTCAGGCTGTGCAAAACCGGCCACCGCCGCCTTCGCCTGGTCGGAAAGCTGCCGCACCAGGTTTTGACTTTCCTCCAGTCCCAGCAGGGACACAAAGGTACACTTGCCGTTTTCCGCATCGGAACCGACGGGCTTGCCCAGCTCCTGGGCGGTGCTGGTCACGTCCAGAATGTCATCCTGAATCTGGAACGCCATCCCCAGCGCGGAGGCATAGCGGTTCAGCGCGACCCGTTGGGCTTCGCTGCCGCCTGCGGCGATGCAGCCCAGCTCACAGGCACAGCGCAGCAGCGCCCCGGTTTTTTTGTCATGCACCTGTTCCAGCTCCGCCCGGGTCAAATCGGGGCGAATTTCCCACTGTAAATCAAGCACCTGTCCCGCCACCATGCCGTCCTCCCCGGCGGCCCGGGCCAGACAGGATGCAGCGGCGGCGATATGCTCCGGGGGCTGTACCGCACCGGCCCATGGGCCGGTCAGCACGCCGAAGGCGGCGGTCAGAAGCCCATCCCCGGCCAGGGTCGCCATACCCTCGCCAAAGACCCTGTGGCTGGTGAGCTTGCCCCGGCGGTAATCGTCGTTGTCCATACAGGGCAGATCGTCGTGAATCAGGGAATAGGTATGCACCATTTCCAGCCCACAGGCAAAGGGGAGGGCGTTTTGCGGCTCCCCGCCGCAGATGCGGCAGCTCTCCAGCACCAGCACCGGGCGAACCCGCTTGCCCCCGGCCAGCAGGGAGTAGCGCATGGCGTCATACAGGGTTTGATAGGGCACCGTATCGGTGAACAGCCCCGACAGGGCGGCCTCGATCATGGCCTGATCCTCTTGCAGGCGCTCCGGATGGGTCATACCTCGCCGCCCCCTTCAAAGGGCTGCTCCACGGGGGCCCCGTCCGGGCCTTTGGTCAGGCGAACGACCTTCTGCTCGGCTGCGTCCAGCTGCTTGCTGCAGCTCTGGGCCAGCTTGGTTCCCTCCTCAAATAATTTCAACGCCTGTTCCAGACTGGCGTCTCCCTTTTCCAGGGTGGACACGATCTCCTCCAGGCGGGAGATAGATTCTTCAAAGGTTTTTGCTTTTGCCATGGTTCAGGTCAAGCTCCTTTCCGTTACTGTGCAGCACAGACTGCCCTCCTGCAGGCGCACCTGCACGGAGGTCCCCGGCTCCGTCTGCCGGGCCGAGGTCACAAGGGTTCCGTCCGGCAGTGTGGTCATGGAATACCCCCGGCCCAGAACCTTCAGGGGGCTCATGGCGTCCAGCGCGGCGGACGTTCGGCCCAAGCGCTGCTTTTGCTTTGCCAGGATGCGCTCAAAGCACTGGGACAGACCCCGCTCCAGGCTGTCCAGCCGCAGCTGGCGATCCTGGAGGTACACCTGGGGGTCGGTGAGCTGGCGGCTGCTTTTGCACCGCTCCAGCCGACTGCGGCAGTCCTTCATTTGGCGAAGCATGGCGGCGTTCAGCCGCTGGGTCTGCTCCACCAGCCCGGCGGAAACCTCTGTTTGGTCCGGGACAGCCAGCTCCGCCGCATTGGAGGGGGTGGCGGCCCGCAGGTCTGCCACAAAGTCAGAAATCACATAGTCCGGCTCGTGGCCCACGGCGGAGATCACCGGAATTTCCGATTCGTAAATGGCGCGGGCCAGTCCCTCGTCATTGAAGGCCCACAAATCCTCCATGGAGCCGCCGCCCCGGCCAATGAGAATCAAATCCGCCACCTTCCAGCGGTTGGCGTAGCGCACGGCGCCCGCCAGCTCCGCCGGGGCCTCGGCCCCCTGTACCCGCACGCCCATCAGCTTCACCTGTGCCAGGGGCCACCGGGCGTTCAAAATGCGGAGCATATCATGAACCGCCGCACCGGCGGCGGAGGTGATGATGGCGATGGTGTTGGGGCAGGTGGGAATGGGTTTTTTATGCTCCGGGGCAAACAGACCTTCCCGGCCCAGTTTCTCCTTGAGCTGTTCAAAGGCCACATGGAGGTCGCCCAGACCGTCGGGCATCAGCTGTTCGCAGTAAAGCTGATATTTCCCGTCCCGGGGATAGGCGGTCACAGAGCCGAAGGCGATGACCTTCATGCCGTTCTCCGGGCGGAACCGCAGACGGGAGGCGGAACGGCGGAACATGACGCAGCTGATGGCCCCCTCGCTGTCCTTCAGAGAGAAATAGTGATGCCCGGAGGGATACATTTTATAATTGGAAATCTCGCCCTGCACCAGAATTCCCCGCAGCGCGGGGTCGCCGTCCAGGAGTCCCTTGATATGCCGGTTCACCTGCGAAACGGTATAGATTTCTCCGCCGCTCATTCCGTCACCCCCAGGCCGGCAGCCCGGGCGGTCAGAATCGCCACGCCCATGGCGTTGTCCGTAGAATACTCCGGCGCGGCGAACACCACGTCGCCCAGCCCGGCAAGCTGCACCCGCAGCAGGGAGTTGGAGGCCACGCCGCCGGAGCAAAGCACCGGCAGACCGGGATAGCGCTCCCAGGCACGCTTTGTGGTGCGGGCCACGGCGGAGGCGATGGTATGTAAGGCGAACCGGGCCACATCCGCCCGGTCTGCGCCCCGCTGACAGAGGGTTTGCACCTTGTTCTCCACCCCGGAGAGGGAGAAATCCAGCTCGTTCAGCTTCACCTGAAACCAGGTGTCGGTGCCTGCCTGTCGGCTGGCCAAATCCAGCGCCTTTCCCGCAGGAAAGGACAGCCCCAGGAGCTTCCCCGTGCGGTCAATCAGCTGACCGGCGGGCAGGTCGGTGGAGCCGCCGATGCGCCGGGCGGAGACGCTGTAGCCCACCGGGGACACATACAAAAGCTCCGTGGTTCCCCCGGAGAGGTGCCAGGCCAGATGGGGCCTGTCCAAAAGCTCCATTCGTCCGGCAGACCAGGCGGCAGCTGCCAGATGGCCCTGCTGGTGGGAGAAGGAGAAGAAGGGCACGCCCATGGTGACTGCCAACGTCTGGGCCTGAGAAGCTCCCGCCAGAAAGCAGGGCATATAGGAGCCCTCCACCGCCCGGGGGCGGGTGGAGGCCCCCACGGCCTGAATCCCATCCAGCATCCCGGCCTGCTCCAGGCGCAGAAACTGCTCCGGCAGGCGCTTGACATGGGCAAACAGCGCGTCGCTCTGTCGCAGACCCAAGGCCCCCTCCGGCACATCCAGCAGCCGCCCGGCGTTCATACAGGGATCGTCGTCGCGGTATACCGCCGCCGAGGTGGTGTAGTTGCTGGTGTCGATTCCCAGGGCGGTCATTCGCTTTGCTCCCCGTGTTCCGCCCGGACAAAGGAGCCGAGAATGCCGTTGATGAACCGCACGACCTCCGGCTCCTCGTAGCCCTTGGCGATCTCCACGGCCTCGTTCACCGCCACCCGATCCGGGATCTCCGGCATATACAGCACCTCAAACATAGCCACGCGCATAATGGCCGTGGCCGTCCGAGGCAGGCGGCTGAACCGCCAGCCCTTGGCGTATTTTTCAATATATAGATCCAGCTCGTAGCCATGCTCTCCCACGCCCTTCACCAGGCGGCGGATATAGGCCAGCTCGTCTTCGCCGGGGAACTGCTGGTACAGCGGTTCCACCTGGGCAATGGAGGCGAATACCTCCGGGGTCAGCATCCGGTCCAGCAGCTCCTCCGCAGACTCGTTGGTAAAGCCCAGCTCAAATGCAAAATGAATGGCAATCTCCCGTGCTGTGGTTCTTGTCATATAGATAAACTCCTCTTTTTTCGCCCTGTCGGGCGGTGGTTCAAATGTGGTTCGGATAATCAACTCATTATACATCAAAGGGCGCGGAAGAAACAAGCCCCCGGGCCGGTAAATTCCCCGAATTCAGCAAAACGCAGCCGCCAGTTCTCAGATAGCGGGGCGCTGCTGTGGAAAAACCGCCCCGGCGCGGAGAATCCGACAGCCGGGACGGTGGATACTTGGGGAAAGCGGTTCCTCAGTGCAGCGCACCCTTTTTGGCGCTGAGCATTTCGTGCTTGATGTCCCAGAGCTTCTGAGACAGGTCTACATAGTAGTTGTGGGGATTTTCAAAGCGCTTGACCTCGTCCCACAGCAGGTCGATCTGGGCGGAGCAATAGGCCCGAATCTCCGTGATGGAGGGGGTGCGATAAACGCATTTCCCGTTCTGGAAAATGGGCACCAGCAGCTCCCGGGCGGTGTAGTTGGTGAGGGTTTTGCGCTTCCAGGTGGCGTCCGGGTCGAAAATTTCCAGAGGCTGACTGTCGTCAATTACCTCGTCATGGAGGCAAATCAGGTCGGCAATGGCCTTGCCGGTGTCGTTCTCGAACAGGCGGTACACCTTTTTAAAGTGAGGGTTGGTGATCTTGGCGGGATTTTCGCTGATTTTGATTTTGGGAATGAGCTCGCCCTGCTCGTTCTCCACGGCGGCCAGCTTATATACGCCGCCGAATACCGGCTCGCTCTTGGAGGTAATCAGCCGCTCACCGACGCCAAATGCGTCGATTTTTGCGCCCTGCTGCAACAAATCCTGAATGATGTACTCGTCCAGAGAGTTAGAGGCTACGATGCGGCACTCCGTCAGACCGGCGGCGTCCAGCATGGCGCGGGCCTTTTTGGACAGGTAGCACAGGTCGCCGGAGTCCATCCGGATGGCGCATTTTGTGATGCCCTTGGGGAGCAGAACCTCCTTAAAGGCCCGGATAGCGTTGGGAACGCCGGATTTCAGCACGTTATAGGTGTCCACCAGCAGGGTGGCGTCGTTGGGATATACCTCGCAATAGGTCTTGAAGGCGGTGTATTCGTCATCGAACATCTGCACCCAGGAATGGGCCATGGTGCCGGAGGCGGGGACGTGATAATCCCGGTCAGCCATAACGCAGGCGGTGGAGGCGCAGCCCGCGATATAGGAGGCTCTGGCGCCCAGTACGGCGCCCCAGGTGCCTTGGGCCCGACGGGAGCCGAACTCGGAAACCGGGCGGCCCTGAGCGGCCCGAACGATGCGGTTGGACTTGGTGGCAATCAGGGATTGATGATTCAGCACCAGCAGCAGGAAGGTTTCTACAAACTGGGCCTGAATCGCCGGGGCGCGGACGGTGAGAATCGGCTCGCCGGGGAAGATGGGGGTGCCCTCCGGCACGGCCCAGATGTCGCCGGTGAATTTGAAGTCCGTCAGGTACTTCAAAAATTCCTCCGAGAAGCAGCCCTTGCTCCGCAGGTACTGGATATCCCGCTCGGTAAATTTCAGCTTTTGGATGTAGTCGATGGCCTGCTCCAGCCCGGCGGCGATGGCGAACCCGCCGCCATCCGGCACGTTGCGGAAGAACACATCAAAATAGGAGATGCGATCCCCGATTCCGGTCTGGAAATAGCCGTTCCCCATGGTCAGCTCATAAAAATCACACAGGGTTGAAAAGTTGACGTCCTCGTATACCATTGTTTTTTCTCCTTTAGCGGCACAGCGCGGGAGAAAAAGCTCTGCCTTGCCAACCACGCTGCCAAATTGGGTTGAGGTTATTATACAACTTCCTGAAAGAAATTCAACCGTTTATGGCGGGATTCTGAAAATTATTCTTGACTACTGACAAGACACCTGCTTCGATAGGCCAGAATCAGGGCCGCGCAGCCCTCTAAATCCTCAAAATCGAGCTGTGGGATGCGGGCGTCCAGCGCCAAAGGCTCGTCCGTGACCACGGCCAGCAGCTCCGCCGGGGCGGTCAGCAGGGGCAGATGCAGGGCGGCGCGGTGAATTTCAATCTTCGGATTGGGAACGGCCTTATAGCCCTCGGTCAGAATCAAATCCACCGGGGGCAGACGGGAGATCACCTGATCCAGTGTCAACTCCTGCCGGGGCTGCTCCAGCACCGCCACCCGGTCGGAGGAGGAGATGGCCACCACCTCCGCCCCGGCCTGGGAAAACCGGTAAGTGTCCTTGCCGGGGGTGTCCATCTGAAAGCCGTGAACGTCGTGCTTTACCACCGCCAGCCGCAGCCCCCGGCTCCGCAGAACCGGAATCAGCCGTTCCAGATAGGAGGTTTTTCCGGTGCCGGAGCGGCCCACAAAGGTAATTTGCGGGGTGTTGGCGTGGATGCCCCGGGGGTTCATGTGGGTTCCCCCTCATAGGCGGCCTGAATTTTTGCGTAGACCTCCGGGAGATTTTGCTCCATGTCCAGACTTTTCATGTCCGGGCCTGTCCAGATGTGGAAGGAACGGGCGGAGCCGCAGAGCTGGCCCTGGAAATAGGCAGTGTACACCAGCTCCAGCTTCTTGGGGGCATAGGATTTCAGCCTTGTCTGAATCACCACCTGACCGGGGTAGGTGGCGGGGGTGTTGTAGCGTAAATCCAGCTCCACCAGAGGCGGGTTGATGCCCCGGCTGTTCATGTCGGTGTAGGAAAAGCCCATGGCCTGAAAAAAGTCCATCCGGGCGGCCTCGTACCAGATGGGATAAACTGCGTGGTGGACAATGCCCATGCGGTCACAGTCCGGATAGCGTACATCGAGAATCGTTTCGCTGGTCATAGGAAAAGCCTCCTTGCTTGTGTTTTTCCCATTGTACCCCGGATTGGGAGAAATTGCAACGAAAACCCGCAGAACAAATTCTCAATCCGAGTAACGCTGGAGGATGGATAACCGGCGCGGGTGCAGCAGGGTATGGCGATAAAATCTAAACTTTATAAAACGTACACAGAAACGGCTAAGAAATGCTTCAAAATTTCCTTTTAAAAGGTTGACTTTGTCCACTAAATCTGCTATATTTTTAGTGGACAAAATCAACCAATTCTGGAGGCGCAATTATATGGACAGGTACGACGAGGTGTGCAGCAAAATCAGAGCGTTCAACCGCTTTTACACGGTACAGATGGAACTGCTGAGTTCCGGCTATCTTGGCAGTGATTACTCTGTAACAGAAACAAGAGTCCTTTTCGAGATAAAAAACCACAGCGGATGTATGCAAAGTGATATTGTAAAAACGCTGCATGTAGACAAGAGCTATCTGAGCAGAATCATTCGGCGCTTTTCTGCGAAAGGGCTTGTGGAAAAAATCAAATGTGACGGAGATAAACGGGCAGAGAAACTTGCCCTTACCGAGCTTGGAAATGTGGAAACTGAGAACCTGATTGCGTTGACGAACAAGCGAATCAACGCTCAAATATCGGGGCTGGACCAGAGCGAATGTGACGCTTTGTCCGACGCGCTTGATACGGTGATTTCAATTCTTGGAAAAGAGGAACACTGACATGAAGATTATTCCGTTTGAAGATCGCTATCGGCAGGATTTTATTGATTTCAACACGGACTGGGTTGTTTCCAATTTTGGCTTTCTGGAGGAACATGACAGGGAAACCTTTGATAAAATCGACGAGGAATTACAGAACGGTGCGATGATTTTCTTTGCTGTAGAAAACGATGCGGCCCTTGCCGCCTGCATGACGATGCCGATGGAAGGGACGACATGGGAAATCTGCAAACTGGGTTCCAACAAGCATCTCCCGCATAAGGGCGCTGGCAGCGCGGTATTCAAGGCGTGCATGGACTGGGCGCTGGAGCATGGCGCACAGCGGTTGTTTATCGTGTCCAACAGCAAGCTGAAACCTGCGCTGCACATTTATGAAAAGCTCGGCTTTCGAGAAATCAAGCTGGATAACTATGAGTATGTCAGGGGCGACATTGCCTTTGAATATAGGGTCTAAGAAAGAAGGTTTATGCAATGAAAACAGTTGTAAACAAAGAAAACGCGGTCAGGAAAGAATTTAAGGGTGTTTCTTTGGACTCTCTTGCAGTAGGAGAAAAATCCCAGGTGGCAAAGATGAACTATGCTCCGGGCAATTACGCATCCCCGCACCAGCACCCGCACGAACAATGCGGGTACGTGATTTCGGGAAAATATGAGCTTACCATCGGGGATGAACGGTATGAGCTGCACCCAGGAGATTCTTATGCGATTCCGGGCAATCAGGTTCACTCTTTTAGGGTTATCGAGCCTGGTGAGGTCGTCGATGTGTTCACGCCTCCGAGGGAGGATTATTTATAATAAAACAATCAGAATTTTTAAGAGCGGCTTTTCACAGCCGTTCTTTTTTTGCCAGAAAAATGTTTTCCCCGCGGCGCACTTGTGCTTTTCATCAGTTCGTGGTATGATTTTTTATCATCCATCTTTAAATGTATCGGGAGGAAAAATCATGTCGCAATTAAATGTACAACCCATGAGCTTTGACCCGGCGCGGGCAGATTTCCCGCCGGAGCCGGAGCTGCCGGAGGAGATCAAAATGGCGTTACGGGCCGGGCTGGTGGGCTGGCTTCGGGCGCGATTGGAGGAGCTGGAGGGGGACTGTCTGGTGAAGCCCTCCGCCGAGGGACAGGAGGAGGCCGGGATTCTGGAGGCGGTATTCCCCGCCATGCCGTCCCGGGAGCTGGTGGCCCGGCTGGGGGAGCGGAACGTGTTTTGCACCGTGGGGGAGAAAAACGCCGTGCGGTTTACCCTGTCCGCCGGACAGTCCTTCGAGGCGCTGGATACGGTGCAGGCCATCCTGATGGACATTCTGGACATCCAATAAGTGGAACAAAAGGTGGAACCGGCGTGGAATCCGCGGTACCGCCGGGCCAAAAGCACAGATTTTTGAAAGTAAAGGGGAAATCTGCACAAAAATCGAAAACGGGCGCAAAATCGGCGGGATGCTGAATTTTTGGCGAAATAGGCAAGTTATGTAAACCAGTTTTCCACTTTATCCACCGAGTTTTCCACAAGGGCGAGGTGTGGAAAAGTATGTGGAAAAGGTGGAAAACTCCGTGACTTTCCGGGGAACTTCGAGAAATCGCAAACAATTTGGCGGCGCTTTTTCTTCGCAAAGCAGCTCGATGTGGAAGAATCTGAGGGAGAAAATAACGACGAAAGCCGAATCGGGTCGAAAAAATTCAGCTCTTGACAAAGCCGAACCTACAGCACCATGACGGAAAAGAGGCCGGGAAGCCTGTCGAATTGTACCCTTGACTTTTTTGCTTTCCTTTGGTAGTATGTTAAAACGATGTTAAAACCCGCTAACCATGCAGGTTAGTCCTGCAAGGCGGATCGTTTGAAAACAGAATAGAAGTACGACAAACAGAAGGAGCGATTACGATTATGTCAAAAACGATCACGGAACAGAACATTCAGGATTTTGACGCCCGGTTCCACCAGGAACGGGTCAACCAGGTGGCGATGAACGCCGTTACCTCCGGCGGTATCCAGACCGCGGCGCGGCGCTGGGAGAGCAAGGCGGCGGAGCGTCACCAGTATTCCATTCGGCTGGACAACCGGGGCATCACCGCGCAGAAGATGAGCGGCCGGTGCTGGATGTTTGCGGCCACCAACTGCCTGCGGTACAAGGTCATTCACGACCTGAATCTGGAGAACTTTGAGCTGAGCCAGAACTACACCTTTTTCTATGATAAGCTGGAACGGGCCAACTATTTCCTGGAGAGCATCCTGGAGACGGCGGAGCGTCCCACCGACGACCGCACCGTGGCTTTCCTGCTGACCGGCCCGGCTCAGGACGGCGGCCAGTGGGATATGATTAGCAATATCTTCCAGAAGTACGGCGTGGTGCCCAAGGACGCCATGCCGGAGAGCGCCTGCTCCTCTGCGGCCCGGGAGATGAACGGGATGCTCAATGAAAAGCTGCGGGAGGACGCCTGCATCCTGCGCCGGGGCTTCCAGGCCGGCAAGAGCCTGGAAGTGCTGGAGGAGGAGAAGTCCGCCATGGTGGAGGACATCTATCGGATGCTGTGTATCTGCCTGGGTACGCCCCCCAAGACGGTGGATTTCCAGGTTCGCACCCGGGACGGGAAGTACATCAGTGACTGCGGCCTGACCCCGAAGGAGTTCTATGACAAGTATGTGGGGCTGGACTTGAGCCAGTATGTCAGCCTGATTAACGCCCCCACGGCGGACAAGCCCTATATGCGGAGCTATACCGTGAAGTTCCTGGGCAACGTGGTTGACGGTCGGCCGGTGCGCTATGTCAACCTGCCCATCGAGGAGCTGAAAAAGGCCGCCATCGCCCAGATGCAGGACGGCGAACCGGTGTGGTTCGGCTGCGACGTGGGCAAGTATTCCAACCGGGCGGACGGCGTGATGGATCTGAACGCCTATGATTACGAGGGCCTGTTCGGCATCAAGCTGGGTATGACCAAGGCGGATCGGCTGGAGTACGGTCACTCCGCCATGACCCACGCCATGGTGTTCCAGGGCGTTGACCTGGACGAGAACGGCAAGCCCCTGCGCTGGTGCGTGGAAAACAGCTGGGGCGAGGAGCCGGGCAAGAAGGGCATGTACCTGATGACGGACGAGTGGTTCGACCAGTATATGTATCAGGTCGTGGTGAACCGGAAGTACCTGCCCCAGGAGGTGCTGGACGCCTATGACAGCGAGATGATCGAGCTGGCTCCGTGGGACCCCATGGGTGCGCTGGCCTGATTGCTGCAAAAGAAACCGTGATTTCGGGAGCCTGTCTGCTGGGACAGGCTCCCTTTTTTGGGGCCGGGCAGGGGGCTCCCGCGCGGGGGACGAAGGGGTTCGTGGAATTTTCCAGAAATTTTCCGGAGAAACGATGAATCTCGGCGAAAAAGAACTTGCATTTTTGAATGAGGGGTGCTATAATACATCCATACTTTAAATGAGCAAAAGCAAAATGAGCAAAAGCAATTTTTGTGAGCCAACGCAATTCCAGGGCGAAAGAAACCGGGAGGGAATCCCGGCGAAAGAACTGGGGGCCAAATAACCCGCAACGAGGCGGGCAGGAGCTTTCCCGAAACTACTTTCCGCGATGAGGTAGGAGTGCGTGCGGCTCGATTCTTTTACCCACATTTGTCCACACATGACGGACAAATGTAGAGTGCCCTAACGGAACCGCCAAAAAGAATCGAATTCTGAACGGTTCCGTTGTCGAAATTGTATAGCAGATACCGCAGAGGTGGGCAAAATGGAGCTGGCTCCATTTTGCATGGAAACAGGTTTCCATGATGGGGGATTCCTTGCGACCGACGGCTGTGCGGTATTCGTTATAAATAATTTAGGAGGAAACACAATGAAAAAATTTGTAGCATTCATGCTGGCTCTGGCGATGATGCTTTCTCTGGCGGCCTGTGGCGGCAGCAGCAGTAGCAGCTCTAGCTCCAGCTCCAGCAGCTCCTCGTCCGAGGAGAGCAGCACCGAAACCGAGGTTGCAACCTCCGGTGCAAAGTATTACGACACCATCAACATGGACGATTCTGAGGACGCCATCACCGACCTGGTGATTTATCAGGTCACCACCGGCGAGGTTGAGACTTGGAACTGGCTGAACTCTCAGAGCGCCACCGACTTCTATGTGCTGACCAACCTGGTGGACGGTCTGCTGACCAACGACACCAAGGGCGAGCTGTGCGCCAACCTGGCCACCGAGTGGGGCACCGACGACAACGGCCTGACCTGGACCTTCACCCTGCGGGAGGATGCCTGCTGGGTGGACTGCGACGGTAACTACATGGCCGACCTGACCGCCCAGGACTTCCTGACCGGTCTGGAGTATGTGCTGAACGCCGCCAAGAACGGCGCGGCCAACACCTCCATGCCCATCGCGCTGATCGAGGGCGCCGAGGAGTACTATGAGTACACCGCCGGCCTGTCCGAGGAAGAAGCCCTGGCCCTGACCGCCGAGAGCGAGGAGTTCACCTCCGTCGTGGGCATCGAGGCTGTGGACGACTACACGCTGGTGTACACCTGCCTGTTTGAGTGCACCTACTTCGACACCGTGGCTACCTACAACTGCCTGTATCCCCTGGCCCAGGGCCTGCTGGACGAGATCGGCGTTGAGGGTATGCAGGCTCTGACCTATGATACCATGTGGTGCTGCGGCCCCTACACCGTGACCTACTTCGAGAGCGGCAACGAGAAGGTCTTTGAGCCCAACCCCTACTGGTGGGGCAACGACGAGTACACTCGTTTTAACTCCGTCACCGAGAAGATGATCGACTCCAACGACACCGCTTACACCCTGTATCAGTCCGGCGACCTGCATCAGGTAACCCTGACCGAGTCCACCCTGACCACCATCTACAGCGACACCTCCAGCACCTATTATGACTACCTCTGCGAGGGCGTTCGCAACAAGTACAGCTATCAGATTCACTTCTGCTATGACAAGTACACCGAGGACGGCGAGAAGGACGACAACTGGAACACCGCCATCGCCAACGAGGCATTCCGGAAGTCCTGGTACTATGGACTGGATCTGACCACCTATCTGGCCCGTACCAACTCCATCAACCCCCTGTCCTGCGAGAATAACTTCTACTCCATGTCCGGCCTGGTCTATACCTCCGACGGTACCGACTACACCGAGCTGGTAAAGGCCAACCTGGGCCTGTCCGACAGCGACGGCGAGACGCCCGCACGTCTGGACTCCGAGCTGTATGAACAGTACAAGGCACAGGCCATCGAGGAGCTGACCGCCGCCGGCGTCACCTTCCCCGTGGAAGTGGACTACTACATCTCTTCCAGCAGCCAGACCGCTCTGGACACCGCCAACGTCCTGGCTGACGCCTTCTCCGAGTGCTTTGGCGACGATTACATCGTCCTGAACATCAAGACCTATGTCTCCTCCCTGTCCACCGAGGTTCGTGACCCCCACCTGGGCTCCATCTACATCAACGGCTGGGGCGCTGACTACGGCGATCCTGACAACTTCCTGACCCAGGAGGTCTATGGCGACGACAACGCTTACTACTCCGTGTATTACAGCTGCATCAACGACTTCTACGGTGAGGACGGCGACGAGGCTTATTCCGAGGAGCTGATTGCAACCTACGAGGAGTACACCGCTCTGGTGGAGGCTGCAAACGAGATCACCGACGATCTGGACGCCCGTTATGAGGCCTTTGCCGAGGCAGAAGCCTACATGCTGGAGCATGTTCTGGTTCTGCCGTGCAACTACAGCGTGACTTGGGAGCTGACCTGCGTCAACGACTACTCCAAGATCTATGCCGTGTATGGCAGCCAGGAGCGCCGTTTCCTGAACTGGGAGACTAACATCAACGGCTATAAGACCGAGGATTACGAGGCCTTCAAGGAGGAGTATTACTCCTAATCTCAGCGCAACCCCCTTTCCCCATCAACCGACCTGAGCGTGTTCCCTGATGAGGGGGAGCATTCCCCCTTTGCGAACGCTTCATAAAAATATCCGGAGCGGGAGCAATCCCGCTCCGGTGTTTTTTAAAAGCAGCCTTTTGGGAAACCGGTGATTCATTTGACTGTTGAACGTACTCCGAAAGATGCGGCCAAATGAATCAGCGGCTTGCTGAAAGGAAGGGGAAGCTCTGACAGCTGCGGCAGACGTAGTGTTAGAGGTTCCCGGATGATAAAAAAAGGATGATGATTTTATGGCAATGTTAAAGTACACCATCAACAGACTGGTTCGTGGTGTCATTACCGTTCTCGTCATCGCAACCATCGTGTTCATCCTGATGCGGATGCTGCCCACGGACTACTTCTTCACCGAGGAGCAGCTGATGAAGTTCACGGACGAGCAGAAGGAGGCTGCGCTGGACGAAGCCGGCTTGCTGGACCCCCTGGGCGTACAGTTGATTCGGTTCTACGGTAATCTGTTCACAGGTGACTTCGGCACCTCCCGCCGCATCCAGAACGGCCAATCCGTCGTGAAGGTGATCGGCTCAAAGTTCGCCATCTCCATGAGACTGGGCATGATCGCCCTGCTGATCTCGCTGGTGCTGGGCGTGCTGCTGGGTATCATTCAGACGGCGTTTAAGGATCGTTTCCTGGATTATCTGGGTACGGTGTATACCATTTTGGTGAACGCCATGCCCTCGCTGGTCACATACTCCCTGATTCTGGTATTCGGCTCCCGAATACTGGGACTGCCCGCCGTGTACTCGGCCCGAACCAACACCATCGCCTCCTGTGTCATGCCCGTGGCCTGCCTGACGCTGGCCTCCATCGCAGGCTATGCCCTGTGGACCCGCCGCTACATGGTGGACGAGCTGAACAAGGACTACATCCGTCTGGCAAAGGTGAAGGGCCTGAGCCAGGGCCAGATCATGTGGAAGCACGTTCTGCGGAACGCCTTCGTGCCGCTGGCCCAGTATCTGCCCGCCTCCTTCCTGCTGACCATTTCCGGCTCCCTGTTGGCGGAGCGGTTCTTCTCCGTTCCCGGCATGGGCCCCCTGCTGACCGACGCAATCAGCAAGTATGACCTGGACGTGGTGCAGACCCTGGTGATTTTCTATGCGGCTCTGGGTATTCTGGGCGTGTTCCTGGGCGATGTGCTGATGATGCTGATCGACCCGAGAATCTCGCTGACCAAGAAGGGAGGCGGAAGATAAATGGCAGAAGCAACGAAAAGCCCGTTGGAGAGCGTAGTCGGCAAGAGCGACGAGGAGCTGTTTTCTTTCGTCCCCTATGACGCCGCCGCTGCTGAAAGCATCGGCTATTCCAACTATTCCTATTGGCGTTCTGTGTTCCAGAACTTTATGAAAAAGAGAGTCACCGTGGTTTTGGCCTGTGTCTTTCTGTTCCTGTTCATCTTCACCTTCATCGCCCTTGCCATTGGCAAGTACGACGTCAACAATCTGACCACCAACTCCGCCGCCGCCTTTACCAAGCCCAATGGCGAGTACTGGTTCGGTACGGACAACCTGGGACGCGACTATTGGTGCCAGGTGTGGTACGCCTCCCGCATCTCCATTGAGCTGGCCGCGCTGGTCGCCTGTGGCGAGGCCATCATCGGCGTTATCGTCGGTCTGCTGTGGGGCTATGTTCACGCCCTGGACGGCATCCTGACCGAGCTGTACAACCTGATTAACAACGTCCCCACCATCATCTACATGACCCTGATCGCGCTGATCGTGGGCCAGGGCTTCTGGATCATGGCTATTTCCATGATCGCCATTGGCTGGCTGACCATGGCCCGGAACGTGCGGAATCTGGTCATTATGTACCGCGACCGCGAGTACAATCTGGCCTCCCGCTGCCTGGGCACGCCGCTGGTGCGTATCCTGAGCAAAAACATCTTCCCCTATCTGATCTCTGTGATTGTGCTGCGGCTGGCCCTGTCCATCCCCAACACCATCGCGCTGGAGTCCACCCTGTCCTACCTGGGCCTGGGCCTGGACGTGAACACGCCGTCTCTGGGCATCCTGCTGCGGAACGCCAGAAACTATTTCCTGGCTTATCCGTATCTGCTGATTTTCCCGGCGGCCATCGTGTCCATCATCTCCATCACCTTCTACCTGGTCGGCAATGCGTTCTCTGACGCCTCCGACCCCCGGAATCACGTTTAAGGAGGAGACAAAATGGCTAACAATCAAAATATCATTTTGTCCGCCAAGGACGTTGAAATCGAATTCTCCATGCGTGGCCGCAAGCTGAAGGCCATCCGCAAATGCTCCCTGGATCTGTATGAGAACGAGACGCTTGCCATCGTGGGCGAGTCCGGCTCCGGCAAGAGCGTGTTCACCAAGTCCTTCCTGGGGATGCTGGACAAGAACGGCTCCATCGTGGGCGGCTCCATCCAGTACCGCGGCGAGGAAGTCTCCGGCTACAAGGAAAAGGACTGGCAGAAAATCCGCGGCAGAAAAATCTCCATGGTCATGCAGGATCCCATGACCTCCCTGAACCCCCTGAAAACCATCGGCAGACAGATTCAGGAGGCCATCGAGCTGCACCGCGGTCTGAAGGGCGCGGAGGCCAAGGCCGAGGCCATCAAAATGCTGGAGAAGGTGGGCATCCCCTTCCCGGAGAAGCGCTATAAGCAGTATCCTCATGAGTTCTCCGGCGGGATGCGGCAGCGCGTGGTGATTGCCATTGCCTGCGCCTGCCACCCCGACATCCTGATTTGCGACGAGCCGACCACCGCTCTGGACGTGACGATTCAGGCGCAGATTCTGACCCTGATTCGGGAGCTGAAAGAGGAGCTGGGCATGACCGTTATTTACATCACCCACGACCTGGGCGTTGTCGCCAACGTGGCAGACCGTATCGCCGTGATGTATGCCGGTCAGCTGGTGGAGTTCGGCACCGCCGAGGAGGTATTCTTCGACGCATGGCACCCCTACACCTGGGCGCTGCTGTCCGCCCTGCCCCAGCTGGGCACCAAGGGCGAGGCCCTGGCCACCATCGAGGGCACGCCCCCCAATCTGTACAATGTGATCACCGGAGATGCGTTCGCCCCCCGGAACAAGCGGGCTTTGGCCATCGACTTCCTGGAAGAGCCGCCCTTCTTCGATGTGACACCCACCCATCGGGTCAAGTCCTGGTATCTCGACCCCCGGTTCAAGCAGGTCAACCCTGACTTCCGCAGACCGGACAACATCGAGAATTACAAGACTAAGATTCGCGGAAAGTATAAGGAGGCCTGATAGAAATGGCAGAAAGAGAAAAGCTGATTGAAGTCAAGGATCTCCAGATCTCCTTTGGAACCGGCCGCAAGAAGTTCGTGGCTGTGGATCACGCCACGTTCGACATCTACAAGGGCGAAACCTTCTCTCTGGTGGGCGAGTCCGGTTCTGGTAAAACCACCATTGGCCGCGCTATTGTCCGTATCAACCCCACCTCCGCCGGCGAGATTTATTTCAAGGGTCAGAAGATCAACGGAAAGATCTCTAATGAGCTGGACCGCGAGGTGGTTCGGAAGATGCAGATGATCTTCCAGGACCCCCAGGCGTCCCTGAACGAACGCGCCAAGGTCGACTATATCATCTCCGAGGGCCTGATCAACTTCCATATGTACAAGGATGAGAAGGACCGCATGGAGAAGGTTCAGGCCGCCCTGAAAGAGGTGGGCCTGCTGCCTGAGTTCGCCAGCCGGTTCCCCCATGAGTTCTCCGGCGGCCAGCGCCAGCGTATCGGTATTGCCCGGGCGTTGATTATGGAGCCTGAGTTCGTCGTGGCGGACGAGCCGATTTCCGCTCTGGACGTGTCCATCCGTGCCCAGGTGCTGAACCTGCTGAACAACCTGAAGAAGAACAGAGGTCTGACCTATCTGTTTATCGCACATGACCTGTCCATCGTGCGCTTTATCTCTGACCGTATCGCGGTTATCTACAAGGGCCGTATCGTGGAGCTGGCAGAGGCGGAGGAGCTGTTCCTGAACCCCCTCCACCCCTACACCAAGGCGCTGCTGTCCGCCGTGCCGATTCCCGACCCGGAGCTGGAGAAGAAGAAGCAGCTGATCGTGTACGACCCCACGCAGCATGATTATACCCAGGATGGGCCTATTTGGTATGAGATTAAGCCCGGCCACTTCATCTGGGGTAACCAGAAGGAGATCGAGCAGTACCAGAAAGAGGTCAAATAAGCAGAGTTCGTTCTGTGTCTGAGCAAAGGAGCCTGACCCGGCATTGAAAACGATTTGGAAGGTTGTACGACGTGAATATATGCTGCGGCCCATTCTCCAGCTGTGCTTTTACAAGGCGCTGGCGGGGGTGCTGGTGACAGTGTTGTGGTTCCAATTTCTGAATCACGGTGTACGGGGGATTGGCTTTGGCCTGACGGCGGTGGGGCTGGTTCTGGTCTGCGCCTCCTGGTTCAGCTACCTTTGTCTGGATGAAAACAGCTACAGGAATCTGCTGAAACGGGATAGCTGGAAGAAGCCGCCCAAAATCAAAACCGCCGACATGATCGACTATATTGAGACAGACCCGGAGAGTTTCCGGGAGCTGGACAAGGACGAAAAGCACGTTGCACAGTTCACCTCCAGCCTGGGAACGGGCCTGGTGTTCGCCATCATCGGTACGATTGCAGCGGCGCTGTTCTGAACGTAAATAAAGATTGGGGCTGTATCCTCGGATACTGTGTTCGTCAAGAAAGAAATACATCAAAAGGCGGCGAAAAATGCAGCACCCA
>JAJQBJ010000101.1 GCA_021203345.1 Oscillospiraceae bacterium | reverse complement strand
CAATCGCTATGGATTTTTTAGGTGTTCAACTTCATTTTACAATCGACCAAAATATATTAGCGAATCCGTTCCCGCACTGCCTGGCGGGCGGCGGCGTCCGCCTCCAGCACATCCTCCAGTGTGGGATGCTCGGTCACGGGTACAGCCTCCATCGCCGCCTCGACCAGCTCTGCGATGTCCAGGAAGCCCACCTGATCCGCCAGGAACGCCGCGACAGCCACCTCATTGGCACCGTTCATAATGGCGCAGGCAGTGCCCGGTGTGCGAGCGGCCTTTAACGCCAGGTGCAGGCACCGGAAGGTTTCCTCATCCGGCTTTTCAAAGGTCAGCGGCGGACAGGACAGCAAATCCAACGGCTCCGCCACGCCCTCCGTTCGATTGGGGTAGGTCAGCGCATACTGGATAGGCAGGCGCATATCCGGCGTTCCGATCTGCGCCAGAATCGCGTTATCATTGTATTCCACCAGCGAGTGAACAATGCTCTGCCGGTGGACAACGATGGAGATTTTTTCGGGGGGCATCCGATACAGACGCATGGCCTCGATAAACTCCATCCCCTTGTTCATCAGCGTGGCGGAGTCCACGGTGATCTTCGGCCCCATGTGCCAGTTGGGATGCTTCAGCGCATCCTCTTTGGTAACGGAGGCCAGCCGCTCCCGCGTCCAGCCGAAAAACGGCCCACCGGAGGCGGTGAGGATCAGCCGCCTTACCTCACCCCGGTCCCGGCACCCCTGCAGGCACTGGAACAGGGCGGAGTGTTCCGAATCCACCGGGACGATTTCGGCCCCATACTGCTCCGCCGCATCCATCACCAGCTCCCCGGCGCAGACCAACGTCTCTTTGTTGGCTAGGGCGATCCGCTTCTTCTCCCGGATGGCGGCCAGCGTGGGCCGCAGACCCACCATGCCCATCACAGCGGTCAGAACGGTATCTGCCTCCGGCATGGTGGCGGCAGCAATCAGGCCCTCCATACCGCTCAGGACCCTGGTATCCGTATCCGCCAGACGAACCCGCAGATCCGCTGCGGCCTCCTCGTCATAGCATACCGCCAGCCGGGGACGGAAAGCGCGAACCTGCTCCTCCAACAATTTTGTATTTCGATTTGCTGTCAGGGCGCACACCGACATACCGGAGGCGGCAATCACATCCAATGACTGCCGACCAATGGAGCCGGTGGAGCCCAGCAAAGAGATCACTCTGTGCATAATTTCCTCCGTACTGCGGGCAAAATATTCGTCCTGTCCGCGATTGCGTTGTTATCTTAGAATCCGTCAAAAGGCCGGGAACAGCTGCACCATCAGCAGAATCGCCGGGGCAGCGAACACCATGCTGTCAAACCGGTCTAACATGCCTCCATGGCCGGGGAGCAGATTCCCATAGTCCTTGACGCCGTACTGCCGCTTAATCAGGGAGAAGGACAAATCGCCCAGCTCCGTAATCACCGCACCCACGACGCCATAAACGGCCAGGGCGAGGAAGTTCACCGGAATCTGCTTGGTCTGGAAAACGACCAGACCGTAAACCAGGCAGGAGACAACGCCGACAACCAGCCCGCCAATATAGCCCTCCAGGGATTTGTTCGGGCTGACGTTGGTAATGCCACGGTGCTTGCCCAGGAACACCCCGGCAAAATAGGCCCCGCCATCGGTCAGGAACGCCACAAGGAAGGGCAGCAGCACCAGCAATCTGCCGTAATCCATCATCCGCAGCTCTACCAACGCCCCCAAAAAGGCGGGGAGCAGCACGCCGCCGAACAGGCAGACCCCGATTTGCTGAAAATATGTCTCCCGCTCCGTCTCGTGATTGCCAATCGCCGCAGCAAACAGCGCCAGCATCAGCAAAAAGCCCCACAGATAGGTGGTGTCCAGCTCCAGCCCGACAGTTTCCGCCAACCAAATGGAAAGGGGAATCAGCGCCGCAGCCGCCACGGAAACCCACTCCAAAAACGGCGGCAAATCCCCGGATGTGGCCCGCAGCAGCTCATAGCAGGCACAGGCCGCAATCAGCGCCACCACGATCGCCATGACCACAGAAGGGCAAAACAGCATGACAATAAGCAACAGGGGAACAAAAATCACCGCAACCAGGATTCTTTTCAGCATGGTTAAATCCCTCCAAATCTGCGGGAACGCGATTGATATTCCGCAATGGCCGCATATAGTTCTCGCTGGTCAAAGTCGGGCCAAAGCACATCGGTAAAGTAATATTCCGCGTAGGCGGATTGCCACAGCAGGAAATTGGAGATCCGAATCTCTCCGCTGGGGCGAATCACCAAATCCACATCCGGCGTTCCGGCGGAGAACAGGTATCGCTCAAAGCCCTGTTCCGTCAGTGCCTCCGGGTCGGCTTTCCCGTCCGCACAGTCCCGGGCGAAGGCCCGGGCTGCCCGCACCAGCTCGTCCCGCCCGCCGTAGTTCAGGCAGATATTCACGTTCAGTCCGGTGCATCGCCGGGAAATGTCGTCCTTTTCCCGGCAAAGGGCCTGCAGCTCAGGCGACAAACGGGTCAGGTCACCAAAAAAGTGAAGCTGAATATTGTCCTTCTCCATGTCGGAGATGGCCTCGTGCAGATAGTTATTCAGCAGGCGCATAATTGCGCCCACCTCCTCCTGGGGACGTTTCCAGTTCTCCGTGGAGAAGGCATATACCGTCAAATACTCCATGTGAAGGTCATTGCAGAGGGTTGCAATGGTGCGGAACGTCTCCGCCCCCGCCTTATGTCCGGCGGTGCGGGGCAGCCCCCGGCGCTTGGCCCAGCGGCCATTGCCATCCATAATAATGGCCAGATGCCGGGGCAGCCGGGTCAAATCAATTTCCGGCAGCGGAGCCTCCGGCTCCCGACTGCGAAAAAGAGCCATAGGAATTCCTCCAAAATGCGATTACGACGCGTTTTTTTCGCATCGCGCGAAATCGTGAAATGATACAAAATGATGCAAAAAGGAAACCCGCGGAGCGGTTGACACCGCTCCGCGTTTCTCCAGTTCAAAGCGGTCTTACGCCTTCCCTGTCAACTGTCTCCGTGGACAGCAGGCAAAAGGCGCTTCCGGTTTTGTGTGAACGTCAGACGCTCATCAGTTCCTTTTCCTTCTCGGCGGTCAGCGCGTCCAGCTCCTTGATCTTCTTATCCGTCAGGGTTTGCAGCTCCTTCTCGTAGTCCTTCTGGTCGTCCTCGGTGATCTCGCCCTTCTTTTTCTGGGCCTTGATCTTGTCGATGGCGTCCCGGCGGATGTTGCGGATGGCGACCTTGCCGCCCTCGCCGTACTTCCGAACCTGCTTGGTCAGATCTTTGCGGCGCTCCTCAGTCAGCTGAGGGAAGGCCAGACGAATCACCTTGCCATCGTTCTGGGGGTTGATGCCCAGGTCAGAGGTCTGGATCGCCTTCTCGATGGCCCGCAGCAGGGAGTGATCCCAAGGGGAGATCACCAGGCTCCGGGGGTCCGGGGAGCTGATGGCGGACACTTGGTTCAGCGGCGTGGCGGTTCCGTAGTAGTCTACGGTGATGTGATCCAGCACGGCGGCGTTGGCTCTGCCCGCCCGGACGCTGGCAAAGTCGGCCTTGACCGAATCCAGGGTTTTGTTCATTTTTGCTTCATAGTACTTAATCAAGTCGCTCATGATTTTAACCTCCTACATGTTTCTGACATCGGTGTATCGTAACGTAATCACTTATTCTCACAGACCAGCGTGCCGACCTGTTCGCCCATCACGGCGCGGTAGATGTTCCTGGTATCCTTCAGGGCAAAGACCAGCACCGGCATATGGTTGTCCATCGCCAGGGACGTGGCTGTGCTGTCCATGACCTCCAGCCGCTGCGCCAGAACCTCGCCATAGGTGATGGCGTCATAGCGTTGGGCGTTGGGGTCCTTGGCAGGGTCGGCATTGTAAACGCCGTCCACGTTCTTCGCCAGCAGAATGATATCCGCGCCGATCTCCACCGCACGCAGGGCGGCGGCGGTGTCCGTGGAGAAGAAGGGATTGCCCGTTCCGCAGCCGAAAATGACCACGCGGCCCTTCTCCAGATGGCGATCCGCCTTGGAGCGGATATACGGCTCGGCAATGGAACGCATTTCAATGGCGGTCTGTACCCGAACCTCGACACCCTTCTGCTCCAGCACATCGGCCACAGCCAGACAGTTGATGGTGGTGGCCAGCATCCCCATGTGATCCGCGCGAACGCGCACCATATGGTCGCCGCCGTCCTTCACGCCCCGCCAGATGTTGCCGCCGCCGATGACAATGCCAACCTCTACGCCGGCCTCGACACACAGCTTGACCACATCGGCCACCTGTCCGATCACGCCGAAGTCCAGGCCCCGTTTCGCGTCGCCGGCCAGCGCCTCGCCGCTGATTTTCAGCAGCACCCGTTTATATTTTGGTGTTTCCATAAAAAGCAGCTCCTTTTCATTCTTTCTTCAATCTCAGCTATGGCTATTTTAATATATCTTTTGGTTTTTGCATAGAGGTTTTGAAAAATTTTCTGATTCTTTCTTTGGCTTGTGACACATAAATTTCAAAATAATTTATATCATTACTATGCGCGACGCGCATCTTGCAAATCAATATAAAATTTTGCACAAATTCGGCATTTCGGTTGCAACAATCCGCACAATCGTTTATAATAGGGGCAGGGCCTCCATCGGGAGGCAAATTGGAGGGAACAATCATGGCAGATAAAGAGACTTCTCGCGTACAGCTTGCCTACAAGCTGTTTTTCCACGCAGTACGGGAGCCGGGTGTGGATCAAATTTTGCAGGCCGCACACGAGCTGTTCGGGTGCCCGGTGCTGTTTACCGATGAATTTTTCCGGGTATCCTCCCTTTGTCCCAATCACGCCACAGGCAACGAGGAGTGGGACTACATTGTGCAGCATAAAATGATGGATCAGGCGCGTATCCTGGCGATTATGGACGAATTTTTGTCCGGGGAAAAGCCATTTTATAAAATTTTCTATGCCAACACCGGCTCCTGCGCGGAGCTGCCCCGTATCATGGGAGAGCTGGTTCGGGAGGATGCGGTATACGGTCACATCTTCGTCTTTCTGGGGGATACCCCCTTGCAGGACGACGACTTTGAAATCGTCCAGCTACTGCTGGACGCAATCAGCATCAAAATTGACAGCCGGGTTCGGGGAATGTCCAAGTGGAATCTGGCCATGACGACCAAGCTCCAGGATCTGCTGACCTCTGACACTCCGCCCCACCTGGTCGATTTGGCCTGTGATATTCTCAGCAAGGGCATTTTGGGGGACTATGCGATTCTGGCTACCCCCATCGGGCCGAAGGCCTCACAAAAGGCGTTTGCGGAGTACGCCGTTTCTCAGCTCCAGCAGATTTACCGGAACGTGATTTCCGTGATTCACAACCGGGTCATCGTCACCCTGATCGGGGAGGTAAAATCCCACGGCGGCCCCAGAGTGCTGCGTCTGGACACCAACAGCTTTATCCAGCAAATTTTTCAGTATTTCCGGGAGCATGACCTGATCTCCGGCCTGAGCAACCGCTTTTCCGACATTCGGGAGGTTTACCCCCACTATCGGCAGGCGGAGCTGACCGCCCGGCTGGCCGAGGAAACCGGCTTTCAGGAGCCGGCAGTATTCATGGACTTTATGCCGCTGCCCATGTTTTCCGCCGCCCTCCAGCAGGAGGACGCCGCCGTATTCCTGCACCCCAGTCTGATGGAGCTAAAGCAGTACGACCAGGAGCATGGCACGGAGTATTATGAAACCATGCGAGTATTCAGCCTGACCATGCACAACCGGGACGCCACAGCAGACCAGCTGTCGATTCACCGGAACACGCTGCTGTACCGTCTGAACCGCATCAGCGAGCTGTTCGACCTTCCCTACGAGGATCGCAAGGTGGGTCTAAATATCCTGTGCAGCTATCTGTTAATGGAGTGTGTGGAGCATAACAACTTCGTGACCTCCAACGCCTATCACTGGACAGACCCCGGCGAGTCGCAGAAACGCCCCAACGGGAAAAAGTAAAAAGAAATCAGGATTCACCGCCGGGGTCGTCGTAGCTTTCCAAAAAGCTGTGTACCCCGGCGCTGTCCTTATAGGCGATCACGGTGCCTAAATTGACGTGCTCCATGCTGCGGAAAATGTTGGCCTCTACCTGGGGATTGACCTCTTTCAGGGTGCGAATCAGGTTCTTGATTTCCAGCCGTTTGGAGCTGGTATTGTCCGGCAGGCAGGTGCTGCAGGCCTCGGTAAACCGGCAGGCGCATTGGAGAAAGTGCAACTCGTTATAGTCCCGCCAACGCAGGATATCCGCCTCTCGAATCAGGTACATGGGGCGAATCAGCTCCATCCCCGGAAAGTTGGTGCTGTGGAGCTTGGGCATCATGGTCTGAATCTGGCCGCCGTAAAGCATCCCCATCAGAATCGTCTCAATCACATCGTCATAGTGGTGGCCCAGGGCAATTTTGTTGCAGCCCAGCGCCTGGGCCTGCTTATACAGGTGCCCCCGGCGCATCCGGGCGCAGAGATAACAGGGGGACTTTTCCACATGGTAAACCGAGGCAAAGATATCGCTTTCAAATATGGTGATGGGGACAGACAAATCTGCCGCATTTTGCTCGATGAGGGCCCGGTTTTTCGGGCTGTAGCCCGGGTCCATCACCAGAAATTTTACCTCGAAGGGGAACTTCCGGTGCCATTGCAGTTCCTGAAACAGCTTTGCCATCAGCATGGAGTCCTTTCCCCCGGAGATACATACCGCCACCCGATCCCCCGGCTGGACAAGCTGATAATCCCGGACTGCCTTTGCAAATTTGCTCCAAATTTCCCGGTGGAACTTTTTGCGGATGCTCAGTTCTACCCGTTCCGCCTTGCACCCCCGGGCCGGTTCCGTTTCCGTCATTTCCCTTTCCATGCTGTACCTGGCTCCTTGCTCGTTTTTACTCGCTCTATCATAGCAGATTTGCGGCGCAGAAGCAAGGCGTCATTCGCGCCAAAAACAAACTTTGTAGGTTTGTCAATCATACTTTACACTCCGGAAAAGAAGAAAGGACATCTTT
>JAJQBJ010000095.1 GCA_021203345.1 Oscillospiraceae bacterium | reverse complement strand
TCGGTTAAAAAGAGAACCAACTTTTGGCGCAAAAGCAGGAGCCGCCCAAAACAGGCCGCTCCTTTTTCTATCAGCAGCATATGATTCCGAACAAAAATCTATGCCATGCTGGAGCACCGATGGAGCCTTTCCGGGCAAACCGCAAATTTTTTTGATAATTTCTGCTTTTCGTGGGATAATGTGGTCATGTTTTACGACTTATATAGTGAAGGGGTTCATCAGGGTACCCCGGTTCTTTCCAAAGCGACACTCTATGACAGGGGGTGAGAGTTCACCATGGAGGATGAAGATATTATTCAGTTATTTTGGCTCCGGGATGAGCAGGCAATCACAGCGGTCAAAGAAAAGTACGGCTCCTATTTGCTCCAGCTCGCCCTTCGCGTGCTGGGACAGGTGGAGGACAGCGAGGAATGTGTCAACGACAGCTATTTGGCGGCCTGGAACACCATTCCGCCCCAGCGACCATCCATTCTTCAGGCTTACCTAGCAAAAATAACCCGGCGTATCTCCATTGACCGCTACCGGCACATAAGCGCCGCGAAACGGGGCGGCGGCGTAACCGTCCCATCCATTGAGGAACTGGGCGAGTGTATTCCATCTTCTCACTCGATCGAAACGGAGGTGGAATTGGGCGAGCTGCGCGATGCAATCACCCGGTTTTTGCGTTCACAGCCAACGGATTGCCGCCGGGCGTTCCTGATGCGGTACTGGTATTCTCTGAGTATCAGGGAAATTGCCGGCTATCTGGATTGCCCACAGGCCAAAGTAGCAAAGCTGTTGAGCAAAACAAGAAAGAATCTGAAAGCGTTTCTGGAAAGTGAGGGCCTATTCTATGGATAAAATCGATTTATTTGCTGCCATCGGTGAAGTTCCCGATGAGATGCTGCTGGACGTGGAGAACACCATGAAACAGCGAAAATCCGGGCATCACGTTGTCAAAAGGATCATGAAGGTTGCCGCTGCGGCGGCCTGCCTTACTCTGGCTGTGCTTGCCGGATACCAGGTGTTCGTCCAGCTGAATACCATCACGGTTTCCGCCGATGCGCCGGTTTACACCAGCCTGACCGAAATGACGGAGGCTGCGGACTATATCGTCGTAGCCCAGTGCGTTGCATATGATTCCACCTATAATATGGCCCGCGACCCGGCAGACCCAACGCAGGAACATGCCAGCTTCTACATCGAGGGGCAGCTCTATCAGTTTGACGTGGAAACCGTTTTGAAGGGAGAATCTGAGGATACCATTTATATCTGCTATGAAGCAGCCGTACAGATAGACCTGGATGACGGCGATTCCGTTTTAGTTCCAAGCGAAAGCTACGTTGCGCCGGAAACAGGCAATTCCTATCTGCTGTTCCTGACATCAGACGGAACGTACTATTATGGGATAGGCTCCCCGTTCGCTGTTTGCCTGACTGACAGCGGCACCGCAGAGCTACAGATCAACACGGAAGATCAGGGAACGACAGCACAAACAACGGTATATGGAGACACCATTTGGGTCGAGTATACCCCCTTTTACGGCTATGTGGATACCATTTCCGGAATGGAAAATACAACCATGCTCGATGAAGTAAGTGCATTACTGGAATAAGACTGCTATCACAACACCTCCATTGCGTAGTAACAATGGAGGTGTTGTTCACAATATGCAGCGTTTGGCAATATGCCGAACGTATCCGCTCAGTTTTTCAGGGAGTGGAGCGGCGCGGGAATTCGCCCGCCGCGGTTAATAAAGGCGGAGGAATCACCCTCGTGGACGGGCATCACCGGGGCGGAACCCAACAGGCCGCCCATTTCCACCATATCGCCCACCTTTTTTCCGGGGGCCGGGATGATGCGAACCGCCGTCGTCTTGTTGTTCACCATACCGATGGCGGCCTCATCCGCGATGATGGCGGCAATCGTCTCGGCGGTGGTGTCTCCGGGTACGGCGATCATATCCAAACCCACGGAGCAAACACAGGTCATGGCCTCCAGCTTGTCCAGATTCAGCGTGCCGGATTTGGCGGCGGCAATCATTCCCTCATCCTCGGACACGGGGATAAAGGCCCCGGACAGCCCGCCCACATGGGAGGAGGCCATCACGCCGCCCTTCTTCACCGCGTCATTCAGCAGAGCCAGCGCCGCCGTTGTGCCGTGAATACCGCACTCCGACAGGCCCATGCTCTCCAAAATCCGGGCCACAGAGTCGCCAACCGCCGGGGTGGGCGCCAGGGACAGGTCTACAATACCGAACGGCACATCCAGCCGACGGGACGCCTCCTGCGCCACCATCTGACCCATGCGGGTAATGCGGAAGGCGGTCTTTTTCACCGTTTCAGCCAGCACGTCAAAGGGCTTGCCCCGCACGGATTCCAAAGCGTGACACACCACGCCCGGCCCGGACACGCCCACGTTGATGACGGTTTCCGCCTCGCCAACGCCGTGGAATGCGCCGGCCATAAACGGATTGTCCTCCACCGCGTTGCAGAAAACCACCAGCTTGGCACAGCCAAAGCCGTCCGCCGCTGCGGTGAGATTTGCCGTATCCTTCACCGCCTGGCCCATGAGCCTGACCGCGTCCATGTTGATGCCCGCCCGGGTGGAGCCAACGTTGACCGAGGAGCAGACCAGCTCCGTGGTAGCCAGCGCCTCCGGAATGGAGGCAATCAGCCGTTTATCGCCGTTGGTCATGCCCTTCTGCACCAGTGCGGAATAACCGCCGATGAAGTTCACGCCGGTGGTTTTGGCCGCCCGGTCCAGCGCCTGGGCGAAGCAGACATAATCGTTGGTTTCGCTGGCCCCGGCCACCAGCGCCATGGGCGTGACGGAGATGCGCTTGTTCACGATGGGGATACCGTATTCCCGCTCGATGGCCTCGCCGGTGGCCACCAGCTTTTCCGCCCGCAGGGTGATTTTATCATAAATTTTCTGACAGGCCATTTTCGGGTCAGGGTCACAGCAGGACAGCAGGGAAATTCCCATGGTGATGGTACGGATATCCAGATGCTGCTGGCTGATCATCTCGATGGTCTGCATGATTTCAGCGTTGGAAAGCATTGTTTAAGACACCTCCCTGCGCTTAGATGCGGTGCATCGCGTTAAAAATTTCTTCCCGCTGGGCATGGATGGAAAGGCCCAGCTTCTGCCCCTCCGCCTCCAGTGCGACCACCAGATCCGCGAAGGGAACCGTCGCGTTCTCCGCGTCCACAATCATAATCATGGTAAAATAGTCCTGCAAAATGGTCTGGCTGATGTCCAGCACGTTGACCCGGTAGCTGCTGAGCAGCTGGCACACGTTGGCGATAATGCCCACCTGGTCTTTTCCGATGACAGAAACAATTACTCTCATAACATTCACCTTTCTTCTTTTAAGATCAGTCCAGCTCGTCCAGCGTCAGCTCAAAGCTGGGCAGAAATTGCTCGATAAAATAGTCCAACGCGGGGAACGACAGCGCACGCAGCCCCTCCCACGTCTGCTCTTTGGCCTTGCGGAATTCCATGTTGCCGGCCTTCAGCTCCTCCACGCACTTGATGTAGGCGGACAGCTTATCCGCCGCCTTGACGATCCGGCGAACGTCCGGATCTGCGGGGGACAGCAACGCGCCGTAGTCCGGGCGCAGCTCCTCCGGCAGCATGGACAGCAGCTTTTGCTCCGCCATATGCTCCACATCCCGGTAGGCATCCCGAAGCTGGTCGTTGTAATACTTGATGGGGGTGGGCATATCGCCGGTGATGATCTCCGCCGCGTCGTGATAAATCGCCGCCAGCGCCACCGTCCCCACGTCCAGCTGTCCGCCGAAGTATCGGTTCTCGATCACGGCAAGGCCGTGGGCCAGCACCGCCACCTGATGGGAATGTTCCTGGATATTCTCCGTCTCCGTATTACGCATCAGCGCCCAACGGTCGATGTACTTCATCCGGGAGATCAATGCAAAAAACGAATCGCTCATACTGCCGCTCCTTATGTATCATTGCCTTTGTATGATACCATGTTTCGACGAAAATGTAAATCAGGTTTTGATAACCTGGCCCAGAGTTTTTCTTTCGCACGTTCTATCTAATTTTTGCAAAAAAATGTTCCATAGATTGACAGCCTATGTATGGTATGATATACTGTATTTGTTACATTTTGTAACCGCAAACAGAAGAGTGGATATGTTCGGCGTAATCGGCGTAAACAGCAAAGAATCGAACAAAAATCGAACAAATCTTCAAGGAATTATTAAGAACTTCAAACTAATTTAAGAATCAGAGTTCGCCATTTTTGCCATTTTCTATGGTATAATAAGAACAGAAATAGGGAGATGCTCAGGATGAAACGAATGTTGTCGCTTCTGGTGGCGCTTACCCTGGGGCTTGCACTAACCGCCTGTCAGGAAACGCCGGAGGAATCGCTGGTGACACAAAAAAGCACCAATGCTCTGATTTCCGCCGCTTTGGAGGAACCAGCAGAGGGAACCACATTGGCAGAGGTTCGGGCTTCCGCACCGGAGACTTATACCTATAATGCAGAGGGAGAAAGCGTTGCCATTGTTGCGGAGAATGTCCCCGTTATCATCCCGGAGGGCGATACCATTGCCATGTATTACGTGGATGGCGGTCAGATTTCTCAGGAACAGGTGGATTTGATTTACAATTATTTTTATCCTGACGGAGATACCTATGTGACAGAGGGAACCGACCGGACAAAGGATTATATCGAGCAGGTGATTTTGGAAACACAGCAGAAAATAGCCGAGCTACAGGAGCGGACGGATTTGACGGAGGAGGAGCGGGACTACGCAGCCACACAGTACGAGGAGCAGATAGCCCGTTACCAGGAGGAGCTTGCCGACGCGCCGGAGGAAAGCACGCTGGTAAAAACGCCAACAGACAGCACCCTGACAGAGGACAGTGACCTTTCGTCAGAGGGGACAGTCCTCAGCGTTTCGGTGACCGGAGAAGATGGAAGTACATTTCAGGCAATCAGCGCCGCAGAGAACCTGTCCTCTGCGTCCTCCGTATTATGGGCTTCTGCCCGTGCGTATCTGCTCACCTCAAACGTGACTGCATATGCGGATGCCTCGGACAGCGACACCTTTTTCCCCGAAGGGGCAATCAGCACCATGCCGGAGGAAGCAGAGGCCCTTGGTTCCGCGCTGATGGAGGCCATCGGCCTGGATGTGACGCTGGCGGGAATCCGCTGTATCCAAAGCAGCAGCTATTCTCAAGACCCCTTTACCGGCGACATTTTGGAGGAAAACGAAGATACCTACGGCTATAAGCTCACCTACCTTCGCATCGTTGACGGGATAACGATTGCCTCCCACTCGGCTTCTTCCAGTTCCGGAGATGCGGTCGTTTGGAATTGGGAAGAAATTACTCTTTATATCGACGATGATGGAATCGTCAGCTTTAACTGGTATTACCCTTTAAATATATTGGAGCAGGTGTCGGAAAATGTTGGTATTCTGAGCTTTCAGGAGGCCGCGGAAACCTTTGAGGAAATGGCGCCGATTTATTTCAGCCCCAGCGCTGCTACTGCGGATACCCAGCGCACCGCAGAGGTGACAAAAATAGAGCTGTGCCTGATGCGTGTGCGGGATTCCGGATCAGAGCGTACCGGTGAACTGGTGCCTGCCTGGGTCTTTTACGGCAACATGAACCTTCATTATACCGGGACAGATGCGGGAACCGGTGAGGAATACTCCTGGGATGACACCTATGAGCAGCCCTACATCCTGCTGGCAGTCAACGCCGTGGATGGCAGTCTGATCAGCACAGTGGACGGCTATTGATTGTCCGCAACAGAAAATCATAAGAAAATTTTGCAGGAGGTGCAACCGGAACGGTGTTTTCTCCGTCTCTATTTACAGAGTGTCTGATTTCCCATCAGGCAACGGAGAAAAAAAGGAGGAATCGCTATGTTAGCAGTCCAACAGAAGCAGCCCGGTATGCCGGGACTGGGAGAAAAGAAGCTGGCCTGGATCGATTTTGAGCATCAGATCGTGTCCTTTGTACGCCTGGAGCGGGCGGTCTGCTATTGCGACGTGCCGGAATCCTTCTGGCCCTATCTGCTGGAGCTGACCCGGAAGGGCTTCCGAGTGCAATGAGGACAGGGGGCAGACGATGGAGCATGGGATTTATGCGTTGTCGGCGGAGCGCCGCCGCGCCGCCCGGAGACGCACGGTTTTGTCCTGCTGCGTGCAGGCCTTCACCGGCCCGGCCTTTGCCATTGCCGTGTTCGGCACGGTGGCGGTGCTGTTTTTGGGCGCGTTTCAGAACCTCTATGCGCTGTTCATCATGGACGGGCTGATGGAGTTCGGCTATCACCGCACCGTATTTGAATCGGCCATTGCCTCGGATGTGATGACGATGGCCCTGCCGGTTCTGAGCGCCCTGCCCTATACGGCCTCCTATCTGGACGATATTCGCAGCGGGTTCATCAAGGAGTACCTGCCCCGCACCACCGGCTGGAGCTACCTGACGGGCAAGCTGTTGGCCTGTATGCTCTCCGGCGGTCTGGCGCTGATGCTGGGGCTTCTGCTGGGAGCGGGGCTGATGTCCCTGTTGATTATGCCGAAGGAACTGGCCCTGACAGCCGGGGAGATACTGGAGCCATGGCTGACGGAGCTGACCTGGATTTGCGTCCGGTATTTCGCCTCTGGCGCGTTCTGGTCGCTGGTGGGCATGACCATGGCGGCGGCCACCGGCAGCCGGTATATGGCCTATGCGTCCCCCTTCATTCTGTACTATGTGCTGATTATCCTCTGTGAGCGGTATTTCACGGGCCTGTATCTGTTCTATCCGACGGAGTGGGTAAACCCCTCGGAGACCTGGGTCGGCGGCAACTGGGGGATTCTGGCCCTGCTGGGGGAGCTGTACCTGCTGTTTGCCGGGTGGTTCCTGCTTCTGGGGAAAAGGAGGCTGGAGCGGCTATGAAGCGCAAGATTCGGCAGGCCCTCGCCGTGGCCGCCTATAACTTCCGACAGTGGAGCAAAAATCCCCGCATCTTCATCACCTGAAGTGCCCCCTGTCAAGTAGACAGTGAAAAAACAAAAAAGTCTTTCCATGA
>JAJQBJ010000118.1 GCA_021203345.1 Oscillospiraceae bacterium | reverse complement strand
CAATCGCTATGGATTTTTTAGGTGTTCAACTTCATTTTACAATCGACCAAAAAAAGAAATTTTTGTCGGAGGTGTTTTCAGTATGTCATACATGGAAACCTATGAGAAATGGCGGAACAGCCCGGCCCTGTCCCCGGAGGAAAAGGCGGAGCTGGATTCCATTCAGAACGATCCCAAGGAGATTGAGTCCCGCTTTTTCGGCCCGCTGGAGTTTGGCACCGCCGGCCTGCGGGGGACGATGTGCGTGGGTCTGCACCAGATGAACCGTCATGTGGTGGGTCACGCGACCCAGGCCTTTGCCGAGGTGGTAAAGGCGGAGGGGCCGGAGGCCTGTGAAAAGGGCGTGGTGGTCATCTGTGATTGCCGCAACCACTCCCAGGAGTTTGCGGAGACTGCCGCCTCCATTCTGGCAACCAACGGCATCAAGGTGAAGCTGTTCGAGTCCCTGCGTCCCACGCCGGAGGTGTCCTTTGCGGTACGTTATTATGGCGCTCAGGCGGGCATCAACGTCACGGCTTCTCACAACCCCAAGGAGTATAACGGCTATAAGGTCTATTGGAGCGATGGCGCACAGCTGCCCCCCGTCCATGCGGATGTGGTGGCCGCCAAGATGAAGGAGCTGGACATCTTTGCGGATGTGGTTTCCATGCCGCTGGAGGAGGCCAAGGCCCAGGGCCTTGTGACTATCCTGGGCAAGGAGACGGATGAGCTGTTCCTGAAGGAGGTCATGGATCAGGTCATTGACCGGGACTCCGTGGCAAAGGTGGCGGACACCTTCGGCATTGTCTTTACCCCCTTCCATGGCACGGGTTATCAGCTGATTCCCGAGGCGTTGAAGCGCCTGGGCATGAAGAAGGTCTATTGCGTCCCGGAGCAGATGGTCATTGACGGGAACTTCCCCACGGTGGCCTCCCCCAACCCCGAAAATCCCGAGGACTTTTATCTGGCGGTGGAGCTGGCCAAGAAGTATGGCTGCGACCTGATTTGCGGCTCTGACCCCGACGCAGACCGGGTGGGCCTGATGGTTCGGAACTCCGAGGGCGAGTATGTGGTTCTGACCGGCAACCAGACCGGTATCCTGCTGGAGGACTACGCGATTCAGGCCCGGAAGCGGGCCGGTATCCTGCCGGAGAACGCCTATTGCAACACCACCATCGTCTCCTCTGCTATGGCGACCAAGGTGGCGGAGGCCAACGGCGTGAAGTGCGCCCGCACCTTCACCGGCTTTAAGTTCCTGGGCGAGAAAAAGGATAAGCTGGAGCAGAGCGGCGAGGGCAAGGTGATTTTCTCCTTTGAGGAGTCCTGCGGCTATATGTTCGGCGATTACGTCCGGGATAAGGACGCTGTGACCTCCATTGTGATTGCCGTGGAGATGGCCGCCTATTACGCCACCCAGGGCAAGACTCTGTATGACGCACTGATGGACTGCTACGAGAAGTACGGCTACTACAGCGAAAAGACCATGAACCTTGTGATGCCCGGTCTGGACGGCATGAGCAAAATGGCTGAAATCATGGCAAACCTCCACGCCGCCCCCATGACGGAGGTGGCCGGAACCAAGGTGCTGGTGCAGAAGGACTACCAGACCGGTACCGCAACCCACACCGACACCGGCACGGTGGAGGAGATGGAGCTGAATGGCTCCAATGTGGTGGCCTATGACCTGGAGGACGGAACCACCTTTATCATTCGTCCTTCCGGAACGGAGCCGAAGATCAAGGTCTATATCCTGGCCAGCGGCAGCAGCAAGGCGGAGGCGGACGCGAAAATTGCCAAGTACGCCGCATTTGCCGAAACCATTAAGGGCTAAGTTTTGTTTAGATAGAAAAACCGCGTTGCAGGCTTTGTTCTGCAACGCGGTTTTTGCGCTTATTGTTTCTTGCGGAAGATGATAAACTTGCTGGCAACGAAGTTGACAATGATGACGATGATTTGCGCCAGGAGCTTCATGATGTTTGCGCTCATGCCCAGCCCGGAGACAAACACAATCAAAATCAGCTCCTCCATTGCCAATGACAGCAGCCGGGCCGAAGCGAAGGTCGCCCCCTGGAACAACAGGGCTTTGGGGTCCCAGCGGGAGTCCTCAAAGACAAAGGCCTTGTTGACAAAGAAGGCGAAAATCACCGACCCGACCCAGGCGATCACGTTGGCGATCAGATAGTCGATCACCAGCTTCAGCGGGTAGTAAATCACCAGATTGACCACCGTGGTCAATCCGCCGAAGATGACATAGTTGATGGCCTCCTGATAGCGGAGAACCAGAGGTCGAAAGCGCTGGGGAATCAGACGCTTGTATACACGAAAAAATTTGGATTCATTCACGGGAGTTGACTCCTTTACCAAAGGGTGGAAAGCAATATGCACCATTATACACCCTTTCTGCAAAAAAGCAAATTTTTTTACGGGATTCGGCGTTTTGCCCCAAAACGGAAGCGCCGGACAACAGGAATCCCCGCAGAGCGTTGCGCTCTGCGGGGATTCAAAGGGAGGACAGATGTTTCTGTTAGCTGCGGGATTTCAGATAGCGGTTGATGTACAGGTTCAGGAACACGGGAATCACAGCGGTGACAGCGCCCATGATGAAGGTGGAGGTCACGTTCGCCACGGTAGCGTGGAGGATGTTGCTGGAAACCCAGTTGAAGAAGATGGAGGAGAAGCCCAGCGCCAGCATTGCCACGCCGTAGTTGGTGCCGGAGTTCTTCGGCCCGAACATATCAGTGCAGAGAGCGGCGTTCAGGGCAGAGGGGCCGCCATAGGCAAAGGCAATCAGGGCGATGGTGGCAAAGTAGCCATAGCCGGTGATGAAGGTCAGCAGAATTGCGCTGACCAGCGTCAGACCGCACAGGATGTACATGGTGTTGGAGCGGCCCAGCTTGTCGCTGAGGGTAGACATGATGATACGACCCAGCGCATTGGTGATGCCGGTGAAGGAGACGCAGGTGATGGCAATGGCCTCTGTCAGACCACGCTCCATGCCCAAATCTTTAATCAGAGGCACGCACAGGTTCCAGGTGCCGTTGATAAAGAAGATGGAGAAGAACAGCGCCCAGAATGCGGGCTTGCGAATGGCCTGACCCAGCGCCAGATTCACGTTTCCGGCGGCAGCGGCCTGAGGCAGATTCAGGCTGTCCAGATACTCCTTGCCGGGCAGGGAGATAAAGCAGGAGGCGACCAGACCCAGCACGGCGAACACAATCGCCAGCGTCAGGAATACGGGGGTGAAGTTCACGATGCCGGCGGCGTCCCGGTTGGCGTTCATCAGCATGTTGGAAACGGGGGTAAACACCACGGTGGACAGGCCGAACGCGCCGCAAGCCAGACCGGAGGCCAGGCCACGCTTGTGGGGCAGCCACTTCTGGATGCAGGAGATGCACGCGCCATAGGCAAAGCCGGAGCCAAGGCCGGCCATCACCGCATAGGTCAGGTCGAACAGCGCGATGGAGGAGACAAAGGCGGACAGGCAGATACCCAGGGAGAACAGGATCACACCCAGGAAACAGGTCAGCTTCGGCCCCTTCTTGTCGTTAATCAGGCCGCCGATCAGGTTGCCGAACACGAAGGCCAGAATCATGTAGGAGGACACCATGTTCGCCGCGCTGGTTTCCCAGCCATAAGCGGCCACGATGTTGCTCTTGAAGGCGCTCCACAGATACAGGATGCCGACGCAGAGCTGAACCACCAGACAGGCGACAATGGAAATCCACGGATTTTGTTTTTTCAAGGTACACTCATTCCTTTCATTTTAATCATGACAGATTCATTATAGCACCGAAAAATGCAGTTGTATAGTTACAAATTAGAAAAAATTCAGACCGACGGGTCAGAAAATATTACACACTTTTTAGGGGGAAATCGTCAGTCGCAAATGTCGATGCGCCTGACCTGGACACAACGCCCGGTTTCTGTGTCCAGCGTGAACAGCACGGCGTTCAGCTTACAGGGGCCGGAGGCGGTCTGGTAGCGCTTGGGCAGTCCCCCCAGAAACAGGTTGATGGACTGCTCCGGGACAACGCCCAGCACGGAGTTTTTCGGGCCAGTCATGCCCAGGTCGGTGCAATAGCCGGTTCCCTTTGGCAGAACAGAAGCGTCGGCGGTGGGAACATGGGTATGGGTGCCCCACACGGCGGAAACTCGCCCGTCCAGATAATAGCCCATAGCCAGCTTTTCGCTGGTCGCTTCTGCGTGAAAATCCACCAGCACAAGGGAGGCGTCCATTTCCCGCAGAATCTCATCGGCCTTGGTGAAGGGGTTGTCCAGGTTGGAGTTCAGCTCATACCGGCCCATTAGACTGACGACCCCGATCCGCAGCCCCCGGGGGCCGTCGTACACGCCCCAGCCCCGTCCGGGCAATCGGGGGGCAAAATTGGCGGGGCGGAGAATATACCGGTTGTCCTCCAGATAGTCCGTGATTTGGAGCTTGCTCCAGGTGTGGTTCCCCAGGGTAATCACGTCCGCCCCGGCGTCGAATATCATATCCGCATGGCGGGGGAGCAGGCCGATACCGGCGGCGTTCTCCCCGTTTACCACGGTGAAGTTAACCTCATAGGTTTTTTGAATGGCCCGGAGATGATGGTTCAGGCAGTCCATACCGGACTCGCCTACCACGTCTCCCACGGCCAGAATGTTGCAGAGCATGACGTTTTCCCTCGGTTCTTTCCTGTTTTGTGATGGAGTGCAGCGCTGCCGCTACATCTCCTTCAAATCATCGGCCACCCGGAAGGGTGCGCCGGTCTTTTCCCGAATCTCGTCCACGGAAACCCCGGCCCGATGCTCCACCAGAGTCAGCCCCGTTTCTCTGGAGACGGTGAACACGGCCAATTCTGTCACAATGGTTTTGACCACGCCCACCCCCGTCAGGGGCAGGGTGCAGCGCTCCAGAATTTTGGGTCTTCCGTCCTTGGTGCAGTGGTCGGTGGCAATGATGACGTTCCGGATACCGGAAACCAAATCCATGGCCCCGCCCATGCCGGGATAACTGCCGGGGCGGGCCATGTTAGCCAAATCCCCGTATTGGGACACCTCAAAGCAGCCCAGCACCGTGGCGTGGATGCGTCCGCTGCGAATCATGCCGAAGGAAACGGTGCTGTCGAACACGCTGGCTCCCGGCACCAGAGAAACGGAGTTCCCCGCTGCATTGAAGTAGGGGGCCTCCGGCTCCAGTCCGCCGATGGTTTCCCCACAGCCCAACAGCCCGTTTTCCGCCTGTACCACCACGTTGTCCGTGATATAATCCGCCACCAGCACCGGGATTCCCACGCCCAAATTGATGACATGGCCATCCCGGAACCAGGAGGCGATTTTTTTCGCAATGAATCTGCGGTTTTCCAGCTGTAGCTGCTTATCCATGGCGAACGCCTCCCATCTCCGGGTCTGTTGCCGTGTCTAATTTGATACAATGTAACAAAGCCATCTGAAACTCCTTAACGATGCACCCACACCCGTGTGCAAAAATGCACACCCCTCATAACGATGCCGTGTTCATCGTTATGGGGTATATGTGCGAGGGTTGATAGGTTACTATATGTAATTAAGTTGCTCGACAAACTAGAATTTATTATTGAAGATAATCATTCGCAAAGGCATCTACTCACCGCAGAAGTTCTCTTACATATTCACCATTTACCTCTCTTGTAATAAACTCACTATAATCACCTTCAAAGATTTGCATCAGTTCACGCATATTGTAAATTAGGTTTGCGTTTGGAATCTCGCTTCTATCTAACCAAAATACCCTTCCTTCTTCTGATGACCTAATTTCCCCTTCATAATTATTGCATTTATAGAGTATGACAAGGTATCTGGTTCCGTCCTCCTCAAACCAGTCCTTTACACCACATAATTCGGGGTAGTGAATAATAAGTCCTGTTTCTTCTCTAACCTCACGTATCACAGACTCCAATATGGACTCGCTATCCTCAATATGCCCTCCTGGAAAAATTAGTCCACCAGCGTATTCTTTTCCAACCTTTTCCTGAACCAGTACTCTGTTTCTATCATACACAAGACACATATTTGTCAGCTCTACTTTTGTACTTCTGCTCATTTGTATTATTTCCTCCAATACTCTTGTGATAAAATTCCGATTTGTCTTTTCGTTTTATTATAACATACCTTTGTAAACTTTTCCACCAACAACAAAAAACATGCGGCCGAAAGCCGTATACCGTTTGCTTTTGGTACTTTGTTATTCCTGCGCTTTCTTTCCATGGGAAATGTGGCCGTGATTTTCAAATATAACTTATGCAAGAAATGTCCCCCGCCTCTACAGGCGGCGGGGTCCGATTTTTAATCAGCGGTAAGTACAATCTCCCGCTGGGGGCGATAGCGCCCTGTCGCTTGCCACGTTGAATAACGGGCAAGCTCTTATTGAATGTCAAGAATCATATCCACAAAGATACCGGGGGTGACGATTTGCTCCGGGGGTATCTCATCCAGCTCCACAAAGCGGTCGGCCTGTACGATGGTCAGGTCGCCGGCCATGGCGATGGAGGGGTTGGAATTCCGGGCGGTGCCCTTGTAGGTTAGATTGCCATAGTGGTCTGCTGTAGCCGCCCGCACCAGAGAAATATCCGCCCGCAGCGCGGATTCCAGAATATAGGTTTCCCCCTGAAATTCGATCAATTCCTTCCCCTTCTGCGCGTCGGTGCCCAGACCGGTTTTGACCAGGATACCGCCCAGCCCCACGCCGCCGGCCCGGATGCGCTCCGCAATGGTGCCCATGGGACAGAACTCCACCTCGATTTTTCCGGAGGCGATCAGCGCCAGATTTTCCGGAACGGAACCGGAGTGGGCGATGATCACCTTGTCAAAAATGCCGAGGTGCATCAGCCGGGCGGCGCTGGCGTCCAGGGCGATATTGGTCAGATGTTTGGCACCGCTGTCCGCCAGCGCGTCAAACAACAGGTCGGGACAGCCGTGGAAGGAAAAGCCGCCCGTCATAATGGTCTGGCCATCGTGGAATTTGGAGATGATTTCATCCCTTGAAAATCGTTTGCTGATCATAGCGTCCCTCCTGCCGGGGTTTGTTTCCCTCCATTATATCGGAGATTTTGGAGGGATGCAAGAAGCGCGGAAAGCAAAATGCCGGAAAGTGTAGGTGTTACAATGATACTTTACAAATGAGGGAAAGGAAAAAAGAGTAGCG
>JAJQBJ010000141.1 GCA_021203345.1 Oscillospiraceae bacterium | reverse complement strand
TCATGGAAAGACTTTTTTGTTTTTTCACTGTCTACTTGACAGGGGGCACTTCATGGCTACGCATTGCGGGGACTTAGGCATCATGGAATCTTAATCAGGGAGCGACTTCGTCCACCTTGCGTTTCAGCACCTCCAGGAACAGCTTTGCCGCCGGATTCAGCAGAGAGCGTTTCCACGCCACGGCATAGGCGATCTCCATGCCCAGCGGGTAGATATCCAGCTGGTCTGTCAGGAAGGTCTGCGGCTGGGAGACCGGGAGAATGGTCACGCCCAGCCCTGCGCTGACGCTGAGCAGCACCGCCCGCATATTATCGGACTCGTTGACAATGTGGGGGGAGAACCGCCGGGAGCGGAAGAACTCCATCAGCTGCATATACAAAATGGGGCTTTCGTTCTCCGTCACCAGAATGAACCGCTCGGATTGCAGGTTGTCCAGGGATACAGCTTTCCCCTTGGGCGCCACCAGACAGAGCTGGTCGCTGTGGGTGTGCAGACTGTCAAATTCCTCGCTGTCCGGCAGCATATCCCGGTGCAGGAAGTGAAAATCATAGGGGTCGCGCCCCTCGTCCTGCAGCGCGTCGCCGCTGGAAACATAGGTGATATCCACCACGATTTCCGGGTATTCCCGTCCGAAGTCCCGCAGACAGTCCGCCAGGAAGGTGCCGGAGGTGGCGATGGTGGCGATGGACAGCCGACCGGCCGCGCCGTTGTGGAGCTGCCGCACGGCCTCCGCGCCCTTTTTGGCGGCCTCCATCATCTCCAGCGCGTAGGGAAGAAAGGTGCGCCCCTCCGCTGTCAGCTGCACATCCCGCTTGGTGCGGTAAAACAGCCTGACATTCAGCTGGTTTTCCAAATCGTTGATCTGCCGGCTGACGGTGGACTGGGGTACACCGTTCTGCTTGGCGGCATTGGTAAAGTTCAGGGTCTGTGTGACCGCGAGAAAGCTGCGTATTTGGTTCAGATCCATGGGGGGAGCCTCCGTTGACAGGGCAGATTTGCCCTGATATAATGACAGGGGTATCAAACAGGCTGCGGCGGGGCTGGATAAACAGCGGGCTTTCCCGCCATCCTTCATCCGCCGGACGCTGTTTTTGCCCTGACTAATCTGCATTTGCTATTATACAATTTCGACAGCCCTTTGTAAAGGGGCGATGGGAGGATATTATGCGGGAAAAGCTGGTGGTAACCGGAATGGGTGCGGTAACGCCCATCGGCGTGGGTGTACAGCGTTACTGGGACAATCTGATTGCCGGAGACTGTGGAATCGGCCCCATCACCCGGTTTGCCCCCCGGGATCTGGCGGTACGCATTGCCGCCCAGGTGCGGGATTTCCGGGGCGAGGACTATTTGCCTCGCGACCTGCTGCGCCAGACGGATGCGTTCACCCAATACGCCTACGCAGCGGCGCAGGAGGCGCTGCAGAACGGCCTGCCCGCCGCCTCGGAGCGAACCGGCATCGTCATGGGAACCGCCATGGCTGGCATCAGCACCACTGCCAGCACCCAGGAGGATCTGACCCGGGCAGTTCACAAGAATGTCGGCCCCCGCTTCGTCCCCCGGATTCTGACGAATATCGCCGCCGCCCAAATCGCCATTCGCTGGGGTATCTGTGGGCCGAGCCTGACCGTCTCCACGGCCTGCGCCTCCGGCGGGGACGCTGTCTCCACCGGGGCGGGTTTGCTTCTGTCCGGGGCGGCTGAGGCCGTTCTGGTGGTGGGTGCAGAGTCCATTCTGTGCCCGCTGGTGATCTATTCTCTGGCCAATGCCCAGACCCTTTCCCGGAAAAACGGGGAGCCTGCCGGGGTCTGTCGCCCCTTCGACGCCCGGCGCAGCGGCTTTGTCATCGGGGAGGGCGGCGGCGCCCTGGTGCTGGAAACGGAAACCCACGCCAGAGCCAGAGGCGCGGTCATTTATGCGGAGCTGGCCGGCTGGGCCAACAACAACGACGCCTACCATGTGACGAATCCGGAACCGAATGGCACCCACGCCGCAGCCTGTATGAGACAGGCGTTGCAGGTCGCGGGGCTGTCCCCCTCTGAGGTCGGCTATGTCAACGCCCACGGCACCGGAACCCTGGCGGGAGATCGGGCGGAGGCGGAGGCGCTCCGGACGGTATTCGGGGCGGACTCCCCCAAGATCAGCTCCACAAAGGGCGCTACAGGGCATATGATGGGCGCAGGCGGCATCACTGAATCCATCGCCTGTATTCAGGCCCTCCGAATCGGCGTTCTGCCCCCCAGCCTGAACCTGGAGGAGCCGGAGTTCCCCCTGAACTTTGTAGGCACTCACGCCGAGGAACGGCCCGTCCGCGCCGCCATGACCAATGCGTTTGGCTTCGGCGGGCAAAACTCCAGTCTGGTGTTCCGGGTTTGACCGTGCCGGACAAACAACATAGCTTCACATCGCCCATGCCCCGGTGAGAATGGGGCATGGGGACGTAACGGAACAGCAAGAAGTAACGTAACCAGATTCGCACGGAACAGAGCAAAATGAGCGAACAAGCGACCTCATTTGCAAGCGGGTCTACACGAAATAAAGACAGCCTACGTTACCTGCGGGCCTGGTTACGAGGTAAATATGAACGAACGTTACAGAACCGTGGCCCGTTCTTTCCGGGTCACGGGAAACAGGGGTTTTTCTTTGGCGGGTCGACACCGTTTCTTTTTGCCCCGTCAAAAAGAAATGGGGTTGAAAAAGCCCACTCCGAGATGAATACCAAATCAGGAGCGGCAACCGCTTCGCAGTTTGCGAGGTTTCTTGCACGGAAATTGTTTTCCGTGTTTTCGCAAATCTGCGTCTTGACAGGCCGGGCTGACTGTGCTAAAATCCTCGATAACAAAACCATTTGAAATCAAACAGTTGAAGGAAGCTATGGAGGTGTTGCGTCATGGTGGATGCAGCGGAGATCAACCTGCGCGGCGGCAAGTTCAAACGACTGATGGAGCGGGAGCTGTCCGACCTGCGGAAGGAGTACGGCCTGAAACGCATTGAGATGGAGGTTCTCTATCTGCTGGACAGCGGCGCAGGCAACGACACAGTGGCACAAATTGCGGATTTTCTGAACGCCAACCGGGGACATATCTCCCAGACGGCGGAGAGCCTGTGTGAAAAGGGGTGTCTGGTATCCATTCAGGATCAGAAGGATCGCCGGTACGTCCACTTTATTCTGACCGACCGGGGCCGGGCGGTTTGCGTTCCGATTCGGGAACAGTGGCGTGCGCTGATGCAGGAGCTGTTCGCCGGGCTTACCGAGGAGGAACTGGAAACTTATCGGCGGATTTCCACAAAAATCCGTCAAAACATGGAGCGGATTCTGTAACCAATTCTGTGAACAAATGTCGCTGAAATGTAAACAAAGTGTGAAACCCCTTGACAGGGGTGTTTTTTAACGTTACAATAGTTTAAAATGAAACGATTTAAAAACAGACGAGTAGTCAGGGGTGCAGCATAGTCTCCCCTGCCCCTGTGGAAAGGACGAATCCCATGGCTGAAAAAAACACGGAACAGAGCATGATACCCCGGCCGGAGGCCGCCCCCGGCATCCCCTTCGTATTCCTGACCCGGGGAAAGAGCTACCGGGAGAGCATGAAAAAGCTGTTTCCCAATATGTCCGCCGCCGACTTCCTGCTGATGTGGCTTGTGGCCGGAAAAATTCAGGTCACAGGGGGCGAAAAGGTCTATCTGGTGGACATCGCAGAGACGTTACAGCTGCCGATACACCGGGTTTCCAACATCGTCAAGGAGCTGAAAGCCAAGGGTCTGGTGATTTGGAAGCACGACGGCGACGGGGATAAGGGCACCTATATCCAGCTGACCGAGGCCAGCCTGGATGTCGTGCGGGAGCAGCATAAAATTTTAAAGAGCTTCTATCAGGATGTGATTGCTCAGTACGGGGAGGAAAACTTCATCCGCCTGATGCGGGAGCTGTCCGACTTGGAGGAGATCATCACCAATACCTTACAGGATGAGGAGGATAAACCGGATGAATGAATGGGATTTGGCGGCCTTCTCTGCGGAAAAGGCCCGGCTGTGCGAAAAAACAGACCGGATTCCCGGCACCCTGTTTCAGGAATACGGGGTCAACCGGGGCTTGCGCGACCCGGAGGGCGCAGGGGTTTTAACGGGTCTGACCCGCATCTCCAAGGTGAACGGATACAAGACCGTTAACGGACGGCGCACGCCCTGTCAGGGGGAGCTGTGGTATCGTGGCTATCCCATCAGCCAACTGGTTCAGGACAGCGGAGAGGCTCCCTACGGCTTTGAAAAGACGGCATACCTGTTGCTGTTCGGGCAGATGCCCTCCCAGAAGGAGCTGGAGGAATTTCTGCTGATTCTCAGCGAAAGCCGAACGCTGCCGACGGACTTCACCCGGAACGTCATCATGGAAACGCCCTCCGGGGATATCATGAACTCCATGACCAGAAGCATCCTGACGCTGGCCTCCTCTGACCCCAAGGCCACCCAGCCCGGTGTGGCAAACAGCCTGCGCCAGTGTATTCAGCTGATCGCCCAGTTCCCCATGCTGGCGGTTTACAGCTACCACGCCTATAACCACTATCAGAACGACGCCAGTATGTATATTCACCGCCCGGACGCGGCGCTGTCGGCGGCGGAAAACTTTTTACAAATGCTGCGCCCGGACAGGAAATATACGCCGCTGGAGGCCAAGGTGCTGGATATCGCGCTGATGCTCCACATGGAGCATGGCGGCGGAAACAACTCCACCTTTACCACCAGAGTGGTGACCTCTGCCGGGTCGGACACCTACTCCGCCATCGCCGCCGCCATGTCCGCACTGAAGGGGCCAAAGCACGGCGGAGCCAACATCAAGGTCATGGAGATGATGGAGGATATCAAGGCTCATGTCCGGGACTGGAACGACCAGGACGAGGTGCGGGCCTATCTGGAAAAGCTGGTGGCCGGGGAAGGCTTTGACCACAGTGGCCTGATTTACGGCATGGGTCATGCGATTTACACCCTGTCCGACCCGCGGGAGCAGATTTTGAAGATCTTTGCACAAAGGCTGGCACAGGAAAAGGGGCAGGAGGCTCTGCTGAATTTGTATGAGAATGTGGAGGCCACGGCTCCGGCGGTCATCATGGCCGGGAGCGGGCGCACCAAGGCGGTCAGCGCCAACGTGGACTTTTACAGCGGCTTTGTCTATGAGCTGTTGGGGATTCCGCAGGAGCTGTTCACACCCCTGTTCGCCACGGCGCGAATCGTGGGTTGGAGCGCTCACCGCATTGAGGAGCTGATTACCAGCAGCAAAATCATTCGCCCGGCGTATATGAGCGTCATGGCGGAGGTTGTCTGACAGCCTTTTCCGTCCGAAAACGACGGCTTCTATTCCGCGCCCCCGCTTGTCACCAGGAAAAGCAAGCGCATATAAAACGGTTCCGCACGGGAAACGCCGTGCGGAACTACTTTTTTGTCTAAGCGCTCTGCTGCTGACCGGTCACGTCAATGGTGTATTCGCCCTCCAGAAGCAGCTCTGAGATGGTGACAAAGGTGTACCCCTCCCCCAGCAGCGTCTCCAGAATGGTGGGCAGAGCCTCCGGCGTGTGTTCCGCCGCGTTGTGGAACAAGACGAGGCTGCCGTTGGTCACGCTGCCAACCACCCGCTGCACGATTTCTTCGGCAGAAATACCCTTCCAATCCAGACTGTCCACCGACCACTGTATCGGCTCCATCCCCAGGGAGCGGATGGTTTCAATCACATTGTTGTCGTAGTCCCCGTAGGGGCAGCGAATCAGCGTAGGGGTCACGCCGGTAATGGCGGCGATTTTTTCGTTGCAGTCCACGATTTCCTTGACAATGGTATCTGTATCGCATTGGGTCAGATAGGGATGCGTGTCCGAGTGATTCATCACCTCATGGCCCGCATCGGCCAGCTTCTTTACCTCCTCCGGATAGGTGTCCACCCACTCCCCCACCAGGAAAAACGTGGCCTTCACGTCGTACCTCTCCAAAATTTCAATCAGCGTGTCCGTGTCGTCCGCGCCCCAGGCGGCGTCAAAGCTGATGGAAAGAACCTTCTGATCCCGCTGAACACAGTAAATGGGCAGCTGCCGTTCCGTGGCGGAGACGCCCACTGAGGCCGGGAACAGCACCACCAGAAACATGGCCGCCGCAGCCGCCAGGCAGCCCAGCCCCGACAGCAGGCCCTTGCGCTGAATCAGCCTCCGTGCCGTTTCCTTCCAACTGCGGAAGTTCCTTTTCCCGTTGCCGCTGTCCTCCAAATCATAAAAGCCCATGCTGTTTCCTCCCGGTTTTTCATTTGCTATAGCTTATGCACCGGGAGCAAACCGGTATGACAGGGAAGCTCTGAAAATAACAGTTGCATCCTGCCGAAATTGTGGTATAATCTAAATGAGAATGATTATGAATAGGAGGATTCGTTATGTCAGGCAGACGATATTCCAGGCAGCGGGAAATGATCTATCACTGTGTCCAGGGCAGACACGACCACCCTACTGCGGAAATGGTGTATCAGCAGTTAAAGCCCACCAGCCCCGGTTTGAGTCTGGGGACGGTTTATCGCAATCTGAACCTGCTCACGGACGAGGGACAGCTTTTGCGCCTGCCCTTTACCGTAGACCGGTATGATGCAAACACGGCCCCCCACGGCCATCTGGAATGTCGAACCTGCGGTCAGGTCATTGACCTGGATGGCGATGCCTCCAAGGTTTGCGACCTATTCGCCAGTGCCAACGCCGGGAATGATTTGGAGTGCTGCACCGTGATATTCCGGGGGCAGTGTGCCGATTGCAGAGCGGGATATGCCGCCCAGGAGGCGTGAGGATTCTCTGTGCAAAAATATGCTCTTTTTTTGAATTCTCTGCTTGACAGTCGGGCAAATTTGTGATATTCTAATATTCGCATCTGACAGGATCCAGTTGTGGAGAGATGTCCGAGCGGTTTAAGGAGCCAGTCTTGAAAACTGGTGATCCCATCAGGGACCGTGGGTTCGAATCCCACTCTCTCCGCCAATCCCTCTTAAAACCAAATCATTTGAACCATTCTACCACCTCTGCAGAAGTACTCAAGTGGCCGAAGAGGCGCCCCTGCTAAGGGCGTAGGGCGGGTGACCGTCGCGAGGGTTCAAATCCCTCCTTCTGCGCCAAATAAAACCACCGTAATGACTGTGATATAGTCCCCTTAGAGTAGACACTCGAAAAAGCAAAAATTCGAGACTAC
>JAJQBJ010000131.1 GCA_021203345.1 Oscillospiraceae bacterium | reverse complement strand
TGTAGTCTCGAATTTTTGCTTTTTCGAGTGTCTACTCTAAGGGGACTATATCAAACGTTGTCCGGGGAATTGCTTTCTCTATGTTTGATTAGTCCTCAAACGGATCTCCGCCCATCAGCAGGAACAGCACCGCCTTTTGCACATGAAGGCGGTTTTCTGTTTCCTCAAAAATCTGGTCGGCGTGATGCTCAAAGACCTCGCTGACGATTTCCTCGCCCCGGTGTGCGGGGAGGCAATGCTGCACCATGCAGTCCGGGTGTGTGACGGCCATCAGCGCCTCGTTGACCTGATAGCCCGCCAGAGCGAGCCGACGCTGCTCGGCTTCGTCCTCCTTGCCCTGAGAAACCCAAACGTCGGTGAACACCACGTCTGCGTCCCTGGCCGCCTCCAGCGGATTCCGGGTCAGGGAGAAGGACGCATCCTTCACACCGGCGGCAAAGTCCAGAACCTCCTGGGCCGGCTCATAGCCCTCCGGACAGGCGACGCGAACGTTCATGCCGCATTTCAGACAGCCAACAATCAGAGAATTGCACATATTGTCTCCGTCCCCGATATAGCAGGCGTTCAGCCCCTCCAGCAGAGCGTAATGCTCCCGGACGGTCATCAAATCGGCCAGAACCTGACAGGGGTGGCTGAAATCCGTCATGCCGTTGATGACGGGGATTTTGGCAAAGCTGGCCAGGGTTTCGACCTCCTGCTGGTCATAGGTGCGAATCACCACCGCATCACAGTACCGGGCTAGGGTGCGGGCGGTATCCTCCATGCTTTCGCCCCGGACAATTTGGCTTTCCTTCCCGGAGAGATAAATCCCATGGCCGCCCAGCTGATAAATGCCCGTCTCGAAGGAGACGCGGGTGCGGGTGGAGTTCTTCTTGAAAATCATCACTACGGTTTTCCCGTCCAGATACCGGTGGGGGAGGTTGTGTCGCTGGTTGAATTTCATCTGGTCGGCCATATCCAGAATTTTTTCAATGTCGGATCGGGACAGATCCAGCATCTTCAATAAATCTTTTTTCACTTGTCCGTCCTCACTTGCACAGAACCTTCCGCAGAATCGCAATGCCCTGATTTAGTTCTTCATAGGAGATGGTCAGCGGCGGCAGCAGACGGATCACATTCTGACCTGCGGTGAGGACCAGCAACCCGTTTGCAATCAGCTCCCCGGCCAGCTCGCTGTTCACATAGCCCTCGTTCAGGCAGATGCCGACCATCAGACCCATTCCCCGGGTGCCGGAGACAGCGGGGGAGCCGAGGTTCTCAATCTGCGCCCGGAGATAAGCGCCTTTTTCCTTGACGTGCTCCAGCTCCTCGTCGGAGAGGATGTCCTGCACCGCCAAACCGGCGGCGGCAGCGATGGGGTTCCCGCCGAAGGTGGTGGCATGGGTGCCGGGGGTCAGCACCTTCCGGCACTTTTCGCTGGCCAGAATTCCCGCCATGGGCAAACCGCCGGCAATGCCCTTGGCAAAGGTCATGGCGTCGGGCTGGATGTCGTACTGCTGGAAGCAGAACATGGAGCCGGTACGGCCCACGCCGGTCTGTACCTCGTCAATCAGCAGCAGCCAGTCGTTGGCTTCGCACAGCGCCTTTACCTGCTGCACATAGTCATAATCCAGGGGCATAACGCCGCCCTCGCCCTGAACCAGCTCCATCATGACGGCGCACACGTCGTCTCCTGCCTGCTCCTGCAGGGCAGGGATGGAGTTTGCCTCCGCATAGCGGAAGCCCTCAGTAAAGGGGAAGAAGTACTGATGAAATACCTCCTGTCCCGTGGCCTGCAGGGTGGTGATGGTGCGGCCATGGAAGGAATTGAGCAGAGTGATAATGGTGGAGCGTCCCCGACCATATTTGTCATAGGAGTATTTCCGGGCCAGCTTAATCAGGCCCTCGTTGGCCTCGCCGCCGCCGTTGGCGAAAAAGGCACAGGCCATTCCGGTGCGGGTGCAGAGCCGCTCCGCCAGGCGGACATACGGCTCGGAGTAGTACAGGTTGGAGATATGCCCCAGCTTTTGGGCCTGCTCCGTGATGGCGGCGATCCACTTGGGATTGCCATAGCCCACGGAGTTGACCCCGATACCGGAGGCAAAGTCGATGTAGGTATCGCCGTCTACGCCGGTGAGGGTTGCGCCCTTACCGGAGGCGATGCCGACCTGAAAACGGCCATAGGTCTGCATTACATACTGCTCGTCCAGGGCCTTTAATTCTTGAAATGTCATTGCAATCACGTTCTTTCCGATTGTTCGTTGTTATCGTATCTGTTAGTACAGCATCGTGCCGATGCCCTCGTCCGAAAGCATCTCGATCAAAATGGAGTGGGGGATTCGCCCGTCCAGGATATGGCTGCGCTTCACGCCGGAGCGCACCGCCTCCACACAGCAGTCGATTTTGGGAATCATGCCCCCGGAAATCACCCCGTCCTTCACCAGCAGAGGAACTTGGCTCATTTTGACCTCCGGAATCAGGGTGGACTCGTCCTTGGGGTCCCGAAGCAGGCCGCGGATATCCGTCAGGAGAATCAGCTTTTCCGCTTTCAGGGCGATGGCCAGCTTCGCCGCGGCGGTATCCGCATTGATGTTGTAGGAGGTGTCCGCGTCCACGCCCTGGGCCACGGTGGAAATGACGGGGATATAACCGTCCTCCAGCGCGTCGATCACCGCGTCCGGAACGACCTTGACGATTTCGCCCACCAGACCATAGCGGGGGTCTTTGACCTTGGCCTGGAACAGACCGCCGTCCATGCCGCACAGTCCCAGCGCCTTGCCGCCCATGCGGTTCAGGCTGGCGACCAGATTCTTGTTTACCTTGCCGCACAGAACCATTTGAACGATCTCCATCGTTTCCTCGTCCGTGTAGCGCAGACCGTCCACAAAGGTGGACTTTTTATTGATTTTCGCCAGCATCTCGTTGATTTCCGGCCCGCCGCCATGCACCACCACTACACGAATCCCCACCAGGGACAGCAGGATGATGTCGCTCATCACGGCATGGCGAAGCTCCTCGGAGATCATGGCGTTGCCGCCGTATTTGATTACGATGGTTTTATTGTAGTATTTTTGGATATAGGGCAGGGCCTCTGCCAGCACCTGCGCCCGTTCCTGAGAATCTGCCATTTCTTTTCTTCTCCTGTTGCTACTTGTTACATGATTCGGGACAGACCGCCTCAGGAGCGGTAGTCGCCGTTGATGCGAACATAGTCATAGGTCAGGTCACAGCCCCAGCAGGTGGCCTGTTCGCTGCCCTCCTGCACGTCGATGTCGATGATGACCTCGTCCTGGGTCAGGATTTCCTTGGCGCTGTCCTCGTCAAAGCGCAGGCACTCGCCGTTCCGGCACACGGTCACGGTCCCGGCCTTGGAGCGGAATTCGATGCTGACCCATTCCGGACGGAATGGGGCCTTGGAATAGCCCATGGCGCACAGCACCCGGCCCACGTTGGCGTCGGCCCCAAAGACAGCGGCCTTCACCAGGGAGGAGCCTACCACGCTTCTGGCCAGGCGCTCCGCCGTATCCTCGCTCCGGGCGTTCCGAACGGTGCAGGTAATCAGGCGGCTGGCGCCCTCGCCGTCGGCGGCGATTTGGATGGACAGGGTTTTCAGAACCTCATAAAGGGCATCATAAAAGGCGTTATAGCTCTCGTCCTTCCACTCGATCATGGGATTCCCCGCCTGACCGTTTGCCAGCACCACGCACATATCGTTGGTGGAGGTGTCCCCGTCCACGGTGATGCGGTTAAAGGTGCGGGGGACGATTTCGTGCAGCGCGTCCGTCAGCATCTCCTGCGTGATGGAGCAGTCCGTTGTGACAAAGCACAGCATCGTTCCCATGTTGGGATGAATCATGCCGGAGCCCTTGGCAATGCCGCCGATGGTGACGGTTTTGCCCTCCAGCTCCACCTCTACGGCCACCGTCTTTTCCGTGGTGTCGGTGGTCATAATGGCCTGGTTGGCGGACTGGGAACCGTCCTCGCTGAGCGCAGCTGCCAGAGCGGGCATAGCCGTTTCAATGGCCTCAATGTTGAGCGTCTGCCCGATTACGCCGGTGGAGCCGACGACCACGTCCTCGGCGGAAATGCCCAGCGCGTCAGCCGCCGCCTGGCACATTTTTTCCGCATTTTCGTGGGCCAGGGGCGCACAGGCGTTGGCATTTCCGGAATTGACCACAATGGCCCGGGCAATGCCGTCCTCCAGATGGTCCATGGTGACATACAGCGGCGCGGCCTTCACCCGGTTTAGGGTATAGGTGGCGGCGGCGGTACACTCAGCGTCGGAGACAATCAGAGCCAAATCCTTTTTGTCCCCAGAATTTGCCTTTACACCGGCGTGGATGCCGGCGGCCCGAAACCCTTTCGCGGCGGTCACGCCGCCGGAGATGATTTTCATAATACGTTTCACTCCTTTAGCAAAGTTGGAGAAAATCGCCAACGGACCGGCATAGTGCGGTCCGTTTTGCGTTTGTGTTCGATGATGTTATTCTAACCGGAATGTGGGGAATAGTCAACCGTTTTACACCGCTCCGGCCATAAAACGGTTGAATTTCACCCGGTATCCGGGGCGGTTCCCGGCTTATTCCAGCCCGATGGTTTCGTCCAGCCCCAGCATGATATTCATATTCTGCACTGCCGCGCCGGATGCGCCCTTTCCCAGGTTGTCAAACAGGGCAGTGATGCTGGTCTGCTCCTCATGGCCGCAGACCACCAGCTTCAGGTGATTGGAACCGGCCAGGGTGTTGGCGTACAGGGTGCCCTCGTTGCTCCCAAAGGGCAGAACCGAGACAAAATGCTCGTCCTGATAATATGTCTGCAAAGCCTCGCAGATGTCTGCGGCGGAGGGCTGTCCGGGCAGCAGACGGTTTTGCAGCAGAATGGTGGTAGCCATTCCCTTGTAATAATCGTCCACCACCGGGAGGAACACCGGGGGATGATCCAGCCCGGAGATCTTCTGCATTTCCGGCAGGTGCTTATGCTTCAGGCTCAGCCCGTAAATTCCGGGGGAGGACAGCTTTTCCGGGGGATTCTGACATTCATAATCTGCTATCATCTTTTTACCGCCGCCGGAATACCCGGTCAGGGAATAGCAGGTGATGGGATAATCCCGGGGCAAAAGCCCCAGTCTGACCAGCGGCGCGGCGGAGGACAGAAAGCCCGTGGCATGACAGCCCGGATTGGCTACCCGGCTACTGTGGGCGATGGCGTCGCGCTGCTCCCGGGAAAGCTCCGGATAACCGTAAACCCAGCCCTCGGCGGTGCGGTGGGCGGTGGAGGCGTCGATGACCCGTACATTTGGATTTTCAATCAGGGATACGGCCTCGATCGCGCCGGCATCCGGCAAACACAGGAACACAATGTCCGCCGCATTGAGGAGCTTTGCCCGCTCGGTGTTGTCATGGCGCTTGTCCGGGTCGATACGCAGCAGCTCCAAGTCCGTGCGGGAACCGATGCGGTCATAAATCTGCAAGCCGGTGGTGCCGGATTGCCCGTCAATATAAATTTTTGGCTTCATGGCGTATCATCCCCAAACAGCGAGTCGAATTCGTCCAGCATTTCGCCCAGGCGGGTATCAAAGTTGGTGTTCTCCAGATTGATAATATCGTTTGGCCCGGCGCTGCAAATGACCTCCCGATAGAACTGCTCGCACAGCTCCTGACTGGGCAGGGGGCGCACCACGATTTCAGGCTTGCCCTCGCTGTTCCGGGCGGTGAGCTGACAAATCAGCATGGAACCGGAGCAGGTGATTTTGCTGACCTCGGCCAGGGACATATCCTGTCCCTCCAAATAGCGAATCCTCATGCCTGCACCTCATGTTCCTCGACAAACTGCTGGATATAGCTGATCTGGCGCAGCACTTCCTCCTCGGCGGGGCCGCCGTAGACCTTCCGGCCGTTGACGCAGGTTTTCAGCGCCAGCGCGTCATACACATCCTCGTCGAACAGCTTGGAAATGGCCCGGAAGTCCCGCAGCGTCAAGGTGTCCAGCGTTTCCCCGGACTTGATGCACATATTCACCAGACGGCCCACGATCATATAGGCCTCCCGGAAGGGCATCCCCTTCTTTGCCAGATAGTCGGCGCAGTCCGTGGCGTTGATAAAGCCGCCTGCCGCCGCCTTGGACATATTCTTGGGGCGTACCGTCAGGGAATCCAGCATGGCGGTGAATACGGGCACGCACATCTCCACTGTGTCGATGGCGTCAAATACCGGCTCCTTGTCCTCCTGCATATCCTTGTTATAGGCCAGGGGCAGGCCCTTCATCACGGTCAACAGGGTAATCAAATCGCCGTAGACCCGGCCGGTTTTGCCCCGCACCAGCTCGGCCACGTCGGGGTTCTTCTTCTGGGGCATGATGGAGGAGCCGGTGGAATAGGCGTCGTCCAAATCCACATACTTGAACTCCCAGCTGCACCACAAAATAATCTCCTCCGAGAAGCGGGACAGGTGCATCATCAGCAGGGAGCAGGCGGACAGGAACTCAATGGCGTAATCCCGGTCAGAGACGGAGTCCAGCGAGTTCTCTGTGGGCTTCCGAAACCCCAGCAGCTCTGCAGTGCGGTGCCGGTTCACGGGATAGGTGGAGGTAGCCAGCGCGCCGGCCCCCAGGGGACACTCATCCATGCGCTCCAGACAGTCCTCCAGCCGGGTAACGTCCCGGCGCAGCATATTGGCGTAGGCCATCATATAGTGGGCAAAGGTGGTGGGCTGCGCCCGCTGGAGATGGGTATAGCCGGAAACCACCGTCTGGGTGTTTTCCTTCGCCTTTTTAATCAGCACCTTTTCCAAATCCAGAATCTGACTGATGATCTTCGGAATTTCCTCCTTGACGTAAAGGCGGAAATCCACCGCCACCTGGTCGTTCCGGGAGCGGGCTGTGTGCAGGCGCTTGCCGTCGTCGCCAATGCGCTCGGTCAGCAGGGCCTCGATGTTCATGTGGATGTCCTCATTGTCCTCCGTGAACTCCACCTTACCCGCTTCAATATCCTCCAGGATGGCCTTCAGGCCCTCGATAATATCCTGTGATTCCTCCGGGGTGATGATGCCCTGCTCCCCCAGCATCGTGGCGTGGGCGATGGAGCCGCGAATATCCTGCTGGTACAGACGCGCATCAAAACCGATGGAAGCGTTAAAATCGTTGACAAGGGAGTTGGTTTCCTTCTGGAACCGCCCGGCCCATAACTTCATAAATATCCTCCATTCCGCCGCCAGAGGCGGCACAAACAGCTATCAAAATCAAAATGCTTATCTTCCGATCTCGTTTTATTTCGATGGGATTCGGGAAAACAGAGGGCCAAGGAAATCCCCGGCCCTCCGCAGATTTGCAAAGCGAGAAGTCTTACTTCAATTTGCCCTGCTCCCGCAGCGCCTGAACGGTGGTGGGCAGACCCCACAGGTTGATAAAGCCCTCGGAATCCTTCTGGTCGTAGTCGGACTCGTCGAAGGTGGCCAGATCCTCGGAGTACAGGG
>JAJQBJ010000158.1 GCA_021203345.1 Oscillospiraceae bacterium | reverse complement strand
CCGCTGGGGCCGGTGGTTGATTCGGCGGTTGTGGCGCGGGAGTGCGACGGATCGAATCTGGTTATTGCTGCGGACAGGGTCAGTCGAAGGGCAGCGGCGGATATCAGGAATCAGCTGAAGCAGGCGAACAGCAATCTCCTCGGCATAGTCCTGAATCAGGTGGATACCAGGAGCAAGAAGTATGGCTACGGGTATGGCTACGGTTACGGTAAATACGGCTATGGCTATGGTTATGGCTATGGTTACGGCTATGGTGAGAAACAGACGGAGAATAAACAGAAGGGGAAGTAGAATACAAGATGGAGAATATACAGAATTATGAAACCGAAACCGAAATAGAAATAGATCTGTTGGAATTGCTCTCGGTTCTGCTTCACCGATGGAAGATGCTGTTGCTGGGTCTGATCGCAGGAGCGGTTCTTGCAGGCGGATTTGTTTATATTCAGGCGCCTGTCTACGAATCACAGGCTCAGATTTTTGTATTGTCTGAGACGACCAGCATCACTTCTCTGGCAGACGTCCAGATCGGTTCAACGCTGAGCACGGATTTTGTGGAGATTGCGATGAGCCGTCCGATCTATGACACGGTGATCGAAATAGTGGAGGAGGAGTACGGTTATACCCTGACCCGTGAGGATATTCAGGATATGGTCACGGTTGAGGCGAAGACAGATACCCGGATTCTCCTGTTTACAGCGACGAACGAGGATCCGCTGCTTGCCTATGCGGTGGCGGACGCCATGAAGGATGTGACCGCAGAACAGATCGCGGCAATTATGAAGTCCGATCTGCCCACCACGGTGGAGGACGCGGAGATCGCAACGGAGCCGAACAGCAAGGGATTGATCAAATATGCCGCTGTCGGCGCTCTGATCGGTCTGGTGATCATGGCGCTGATCTTTATCATACCTTATCTGACAAACGACAGAATCAACACCAAAGAGGATGTGGAGAGATATCTGGAGGAGGGTGTTCTTGCCGTCATACCGATTGACAAGAACATCGCTGAACATAAAAAATCGAGAAAGAGGAAATCCAAAGACTGAATCCGTAGGCGGTTGAGAGAAGATCAGACCTTTCAGAACGGTCAGGCACAGAGATACGTATACCATCAGGAAGGAAAGCGAAGTCCGTGAAAAGAAAATTATTGCTGCCGATACTCGCCGGTGCGGTATGCTGCGCATCACTGGTTTCGGGCTGCCAGAAACAGTCGGATGTCTCAGCAGAGTCCGTCTCGGCCGAGACGGAAATACAGAGTCAGTCGATTCACAATTACGTCGAATGGGACGGAAAGAAATATACATATAATACCGCTCTGACGAACATCCTTTTCCTCGGTATCGATACGGAGGATCCCATCGAGAATACCTACGCGCCGGGTGACGCCGGACAGGCGGACTGCATCATGCTGCTGTCGCTGAATGACGAGACGCAGGAGGCCACTATCATACAGATTAACCGCAATACTATGACCGCTCTGGATGTATATGACCGGTCCGGGAATTATCTGAAGACGCTGGATGGTCAGCTCTGTCTCCAGTATGCCTACAGCATCGGCGGCACGAGCAGCAGCTGGGCCATGAAGAAAACGGTCAGCTCCATCCTCTACGGAGTGGAGATAGACGGATATTTCACGATGGAAGTGTCCGCGATTTCCGAGATTAATGATGCCATGGGCGGTGTGGACGTCACTATGTCAGAAGATTATACATACATAGATGAATCCTTTACGGAGGGCACAACCGTACATCTGGAAGGCGAACAGGCGGAAGCCTTCGTCCGTTACAGAGACATAACTGAATTCAACAGCGTGGAGGGACGCATGAAGCGGCAGGTGGAGTATGTCGCGGCCATGATTCAGACCATGCGCGCATCCGGAGGACAGGAACTGTATGATATCATCTCACCTTATCTGGGAAATGAGGTCGTCACAGACATGTCGGCTGCGGAGCTGAATGCCATGTCGTCCTATGAATATCTGACAGATGATGTGCTGTACCTGCCCGGTGAGACCGTTCAGGGTGAAGTGTACGAGGAATATTACCTCGACGAAGAAGCACTTCAGGATTTTTTGATTTCTGTTTTCTATACGGAAGCAGAGTGAGAATGACAAAAATTTATTATATAAATTTTTGAATTTTTTGGGAAAGGAGGGAAACTAACATGAAAAAGGTAGTAGCAATATTGCTTGCGGGCGTATTGATGCTTGGGGCAAGTGTTACGGCGTTTGCTGCTCCGAGTCCCAGCGCAACATCCAACACAGCAAGTATTACAGCTACATCTGAGACTGGCACAGTTACTATTTCCAGTACCTATGATACAGAGGAAGAGAAGGCCGCGGCTGAGGCTCTCGCAGCAGATCCGTCGTCGACTCTTGAGAGTGTCGTGGGTGCCAGCGCTGCTTCCGACATGGTCCTCAAAGACGTTTTTGATGTGAGCGTTGATGGGTATGAGTCCGGAGATGTCACCGTTACTTTTGCGGTATCCGGTGTTGATTCCAGCAGCACTGTGATCGTGTTCCATTATACTGATGGCGCATGGCATCAGGAAGACGCCAGCCTTGGCAGCGGAACGATCACTGTTACCTTCAGTGACCTGTCTCCTGTAGCAATTTATGTTGACTCGACTACTGCGTCCGCAGCAGGCAGCAGCAGCTCGTCTTCGAGCAGCAGCAGCAGCTCTACTACTACGTCTCCGGCCACCGGAGAGGCTCCGCTCATGGCGGGGATCTTTGCAGTCATTGCAATCGCAGCAGATGGAATGGTGATTTCCAGAAAGAGAATGTATGCTTAATTTCACGCCTGATCGTGGATGAAAGCGATCCGGGATGCCTGCCTGAACAGGCAGGCACCCCGGGATAACGCCATTTGACCGAATATCTTTCGTGTCTTATTTTTTGAAAAAATTCGGTCAGAAACAGGGATTTCAGGATTCCGGATGAATATGAATCGTCGCTGAGCCGCGTTCGATATTTGCCGGATGATATTTTTTTACGAGAAATTCGCCCGGAAGAGTGCGAAACGGCGAAGCCTGCTCTGAGACAGTCTGAATCATGTATGACTGCTGCCCGGGGAGCAGACTCTGTAAATACTTATGCGCTGCTCTCGCAGTGCACAAACATCTATGAAAGTTGAAAAAAACGGATATTTATGAAGAAATACAGAACAGAGATGTCCGGGATTATATATATACAGGAAAGGAGCAGGCAGAGATCATGTATCAGAAAAAAACGGCAAATTCATAAAGCATATAGATTTCATGATGCTTGATCTGATCTGTATGCTGGTGTCCATGTGGATTGCTTATTTTATTCGGCATGATTCATGGTATATGTGGAGAAATTCTGCATATCGAATCATCTGTGTGCTTCTGGTTGTTGTGCATATCTGTGTAGTATATCTGCAGTCGAATTATAATGGAATCCTTCGTCGGGGATATTTGAAGGAAATTGTCTCTGTGTTCCGGCATGATGTCGTCGTAATGGCGGTACTGTTGATTCTGGTTTTTTTTATGCAGACAGGTGACATTCTGTCGAGAATTACGATTGCATATATGTTTGTTATTTCTCTGTTTCTGATGTGGATCGTGCGTTCTTTATGGAAGAAATGTCTCAATCATCAGATGTCGCGCAATCTGCGTCAGGTACTCCTTGTCTCGGATCTCATGGAAACGGAGCGTATCCTGAGGCGGATGGAGGGACAGATGACCGATTTTGAGGTGAAGGGATTCGTCCTGACTGATGAGAAATACTCTGCTGAAAACAGTGCTCCGTCCGAGATTTGCGGCGTTCCGATTGTGGCGGATGCTTCTGCGCTGACCGATTATCTGATGCAGAACACCGTGGACGAGCTTTTGTTTGCTTCCTCCGGGGAGAATGGTGTCATGTCTGATCTGATTCTCGCATGCAGTCGAATGGGGATCACGATCCACATGGAACTGATGACGGTGCTGGATCATCTGCCCGGTGTGAGCCAGGTGGAAGAGATGGGCGGCATAACCGTCCTGACCGGTGCACCCCGTCAGGTTACTGGATGGGAGACTTTTTTAAAGCGACTGATCGACATCATCGGAAGTCTGTTTGGACTGGCGGCGACGGGGATTCTGTTTCTTTTTGTGGCACCGGCGATTTACTCCGCAGACCCCGGACCGATTTTTTTTAAACAGGAACGTGTCGGCAAAAACGGACGCGTTTTCCGGCTGTATAAGTTCCGGAGTATGTATATGGACGCGGAGGAGAGAAAAGCGGAGCTGATGGACAGGAATGAGATGGAAGGCCAGATGTTCAAGATGGAGAACGATCCACGGGTAATCGGAAGCGGCCCGGACGGCACCCGGCATGGCATTGGCCACTTCCTGCGCTCCACGAGCATCGACGAGTTCCCGCAGTTCTGGAACGTGTTTATCGGTGATATGTCACTGGTGGGAACCAGACCGCCGACATTGGAGGAAACAAAACATTATGACATGCACCACCGGGCCAGACTGACTGTAAAACCGGGGATTACCGGACTCTGACAGACGAGCGGACGCAGCGACATCACGGATTTTGAGGAAGTGGTCAGAATGGACACGGAATACATAAAGCAGTGGAGTCTTGGCCTGGATATCAAGATACTGTTTAAGACCGTGAAGGTGGTGCTGGGGAGAGAAGGATCCAGGTGATATAGCATTTCTCTTCGAGTCGAAGAAATTTTATGACAACCTTTTCCCTTCTCGCATTATTGTTGGTACAGATGTGGAGAACGCACGGGCTTGTGAAAGCTGTTAATATTTATGCGGGATTATTGCAGTAAGGTGCAATCAAAGAGAAACTTCTGCTGTTGGGTAAACACCTCGGATGATATGTACGAAAGGGCAAATATGAAACTTTTTTCGTAGGGTAAACCCAGTTTACAGTTTCATAATGCGGTAGATGCGGAATGCCGTGGATGCGGAAAGCAGATAGATAGGACTGTGATAATAACAGCATACATATGGGAAGTTAGTTGAGAGGAGCGTAGGTTGTGAAAGTATGTCTTGTAGGCTCTAGTGGAGGGCATTTAACACATTTATATATGCTGAAGCCGTTTTGGCAGGACAAGGATCGTTTCTGGGTCACGTTTGATAAAGAAGACGCACGGAGTCTGCTTGAAGGAGAAAAGATGTACTCCTGCTATTATCCGAGCAACCGAAGCATCAAAGCTCTTATCATCAACTCAGTCAGGGCATTCAAAATCATCCCGAAAGAGCGTCCCGATCTTATCATCACATCTGGCGCGGCACCGGCTATCCCATTCTTTTATGTTGGAAAACTTTTCGGTGCTAAAACAATATACATAGAGGTTTTCGACCGCATTGATGCATCGACTATGGCAGGAAAACTGTGCTACCCGGTAACAGATAAGTTTATTGTCGAGTGGGAAGAAATGAAAAAAGTTTATCCCAAGGCGATTAACTTGGGCAGTATTTTCTAAAACGATGAAAACTATTTAAGAGCGGGGTACGGAAATGATATTTGTGACTGTCGGAACACATGAGCAGCAGTTCAATAGGCTCGTTCAGTGTATAGATGAACTTAAGATAAAAAGTGATATTAAAGAGGATGTCATCATACAAAATGGATACTCAACATACGAACCGAAAGCCTGTGAGTGCAGCGATTTCTTTCCTTATAAAGAGATGATTTCACTGGTAGAGAAGGCACGGATTGTTATTACACACGGTGGGCCATCCAGTTTCGTGATGGCTTTGCAGGTTGGGAAAGTTCCAATCGTTGTTCCTCGTAGAAAGGAATTTGACGAGCACGTCAATGACCATCAGCTGGACTTCTGCAAAGCTGTGGCTGAGAGCCAAGGAAATATTCTGGTTGTAGATGATATAGAAAAGCTGAGCGAAACAATAGTAAGGTACGATGATATTGTTGCTGCAATGCCAGCAGAGATGAAGAGTAACAACGCGAAGTTCTGCGAAGAGCTTGAGAAGATAGTGAATTCCCTCTGGGGGGGGGGGTAAAACGTAATAAATACATATTTGTTGTGGACTTTCCTGAACAAGTCAGGAGGGTCGCATGATGAAAAAGATATGTTTTGTATCATCCTCTGGCGGACACTGGGAAGAGCTGATGTGTTTGAAACCACTTGCAGAGAATTATGATTCGGTTTTTGTAACAGAAAAAGGTGGGCAAGCCCTGGATAGTAAGTTAAACAAACTTTATGAGGTGGATCAAATAAACCGCAAGGAAAAATTCTTTATTACTAAGTTTTTGAGACTTTTTATACGGGCATTTAGAATTCTGAGACGTGAAAACCCTGATTTTATTATAACGACGGGAGCACTAGCCGCTTTTCCGTTTTGTCTTTGGGGAAAGCTGCTGCATAAGAAAGTGATTTATATTGAATCATTTGCAAGGGTTGAAGGTAAGTCGCTGACTGGAAAATTGGTATATCCATTTGCGGATCTGTTTATAGTTCAATGGCCGGATATGCTGAAGTTTTATCCCCAAGCCGTTTATGTTGGCGGAATTTTTTGAATGGAGTGTGCAGGATGATATTTGTAGCGGTCGGAACACAAAAATTTCAAATGAACCGCTTGCTGATAGAAGTAGATAATTTAGTTGGTGCTGGAATAATAGATGCAGATGTTTATGCGCAGAGCGGAAATTCTACATACAAGCCAACTGGGTATAACTATGCACCGTTCCTGACAAAACAAAAGTTTGATGAAAAGATAGACGAGTGTGAACTGTTAATCACACACGGTGGTGTCGGCACTATAGTGAGTGGCTTGAAACATAATAAAGCAATAATTGTGGTTCCAAGGCTGAAAAAGTACAAAGAACATGTTGATGACCACCAGTTGCAAATAGCGGATTCGTTTGCAAAGCTGGGTTACATTCTTAAGTGTGAAGAAATGGAAAATCTACCAGCTGCAATAGAAAAAGCAAAATCATATAATTTCGGCACATACAAATCATATCGAGGTAAATTGCTAAAGTATTTGGATCGATACATAGCAAATACGGATTAACTACAAACTATTAAATCGATTTAAGAAATAAGCGGGAGATATTATGAAGGTTCTTATAATAAGCCCTTGCGGTTTACCCATACCGGCTGTAAAAGGCGGGGCTGTGCTGACTTTGATAGAAAGCTTGATAATTCAGAATGAAGAAAGTAATGATGTTGAATTCACGATCATTGGTAGCTATGATGCTGATGCTGTAGAAAAGGCAAAAAAATATAAGAAGTCCGAATTTATCTTTATTCGTCCGGTCAGAGTGTTAGAGACTATAGATAACTTCTATCAGCAATTAATATGGAAGATAAAAAAACAAAACCATGGCAACCCGCACCGGTATCTATGGAAGACGTATGTTATTCGAAAAATACGGAAGATTCTTTTGAGTAACAACTATGATAGGGTTGTATTCCAGAATGCAGGATATTTATTGAATGTATTAAAGGATAAAGCAATATGCGATAAATATGAGGGAAAGCTGTACTACCATGTTCACAATGATGTACCAGATAATATTTATGTTGAAGGACTAAAGAAGTGTAAAATATTATCTATAAGTGCATACCTC
>JAJQBJ010000109.1 GCA_021203345.1 Oscillospiraceae bacterium | reverse complement strand
CTGTGGGCCGTGGAAAACGGGATTACAGAAGGCAAAACGGAAACCTCCTTTGCACCGGATGATCCCTGCACCCGTGCCCAAATCGTCACCTTCCTTTATCGCGCTCTGGTGGACTGAGAGAGTTAACCACTACAATTCAATAACGATAATGCGGGCCCGCCGGGAAACCGGCGGGCTGTGTTGTGAGTGTTCTTTTTTACAGAGAGAACAGGTCTTGACGGATGAAGCAGAAACGGGTAAAATAGAGTGATGTTGTTTGAAATTGAGCAAGATTGAGAGGGATCTGATCATGTCTGTCAAATATATTTTTGTCACCGGCGGCGTGGTTTCCGGCCTGGGCAAGGGAATTACTGCGGCCTCACTGGGTCGGCTGCTGAAGCAGCGGGGCTTTAAGGTCACGAACCAAAAGCTGGACCCCTATCTGAACGTGGACCCCGGCACCATGAGCCCCTATCAGCACGGCGAGGTGTTCGTCACCGACGACGGGGCCGAAACGGATTTGGATTTGGGCCATTATGAGCGGTTCACGGACGAGAGCCTGACCGTCAACTCCTCCGTCACCTCCGGCAAGGTATACTGGAACGTGCTGAACCGGGAGCGCCGGGGGGACTATCTGGGCGGCACCATTCAGGTGATTCCCCACATCACCAACGAAATCAAGGATCGCATCTACCGCATGGGCAAGACCAGCAATGTGGACGTCTGCATCACCGAGGTGGGCGGCACCGTCGGCGATATCGAGTCTCAGCCCTTCCTGGAGGCCATCCGTCAGGTGGGACGGGAGCTGCCCCGGGAGGATGTTATGTACATCCATGTGTCCCTGGTGGTGTCCATCCCCGGCACCGGGGAGCTGAAAAGCAAGCCCACCCAGCACTCCGCCAAGGAGCTGCTGAGCATCGGCATCCAGCCGGATGTGATCGTCTGCCGGGCGGATCAGCCTCTCACCGAGGATATTCGCCGGAAAATCAGCATGTTCTGCAACATTCCGGAGGAGAACGCCATTTCCAACCTGACCGCGCCCATCCTGTATGAGGTTCCCCTGATGCTGGAGGACGAAGGACTGGCCCGTGCCGTGGTCAAGCGCCTGAATCTCACCTGCGACGAACCCGACCTGACGGAGTGGGCCGCCATGGTGCGGCGGGCCAAGAGCTGCACGGAGGAAGTGGAGATCGCTCTGGTGGGCAAGTATGTGGCCCTCCATGACGCATATCTCTCCGTGGTGGAGGCACTGACCCACGGCGGCATTGAAAATGATGCGAAGGTCAAAATCCGCTGGGTAGACTCCGAGCAGGTGACGGATGAAAACGCCGGCGAATACCTGAACGGGGTCAGCGGCGTGATCGTTCCCGGCGGCTTTGGCGACCGGGGCATTGAGGGCATGATTTCCTCTATCCACTGGGCCAGAGAGAACCAAATCCCCATGTTTGGCATTTGCCTGGGGATGCAGATGGCCGTGGTGGAGTTCGCCCGCCATGTGGCCGGGCTGGAAAGCGCCCATTCCGGCGAATTTGTGGAGGACGGGGCCGACCCGGTCATTGACCTGATGCCTGAACAGCGGGATGTCGCCAGCAAGGGCGGCACCATGCGGCTGGGCGCTTACCCCTGTCAAATCACCTCCCACGAGACGAAAACCTATGCCGCCTATGGCGAGGAGATCATTTACGAACGTCACCGCCATCGCTATGAGTTCAACAACCTGTACCGGGAGCAGCTCCAGGAGGCGGGGCTGGTGCTGGCGGGTATGTCCCCCAACCAGCGGCTGGTGGAGATCGTGGAGCTGCCCGATCACCCCTGGTTCGTGGGCGTGCAGTTCCATCCGGAATTCAAGAGCCGTCCCAATAAGGCTCACCCCCTGTTCCGGGAGTTCATCGGCGCATCCAAGCGGCAGAAAAACGGAAAATAAAAACAAGGCGCGTTGCAGTTTTGCAACGCGCCTTAAATAATCAAAAAGACAATTAAAAAAGAAGCTGTACGAAACCAAATGCGAACATTTGGGGCGAGAATTTTTAGACGTTGAACAGGAACTCGATGATATCCCCGTCCTTCACCACATACTCCTTGCCCTCGGAGCGGTAAAGCCCTCTGGCCTTTACCTCGGACATCTTGCCGCCGCACTCCATCAGGGTATCAAAGCTGCAAACCTCCGCCCGGATAAAGCCCCGCTCGAAATCCGAGTGAATTTTTCCCGCCGCCTGGGGAGCCTTTGTCCCCTTTTGAATCGTCCAGGCCCGGCACTCCTTCTTTCCATCGGTCAGGAAGGAGATCAGCCCCAGCAGCGCATAGCTGGCTTTAATCAGGCGGTCCAGACCGGACTCCTGCAGGCCCAGCTCCTCCATGAACATGGCCCGATCCTCCTCGTCCAGCTCCGCCAGCTCCTCCTCGGTTTTGGCGCAGATGGGAATGACCTGTGCGCCCTCCGCGTCGGCGCGAGCCTTTACGATTTGGTAATAGGCGTTTTGCTCCGGGGCGGCCACGCCGTCATCGTCCATATTGCAGGCGTAGATAATGGGCTTGGCGGACAGCAGCCCCATCTCCTTCAGCGCCAGCTGCTGGGCCTCGTCCTGGGGGTCAAAGTCAAAGGTGCGGGCGCTTTTGCCCTCGCCCAGATGGTCTACCAATGGCTCCAGCCACGCGGCCTCGGCTTTGGCGGCCTTATTGCCGGTCTTGGCGGCCCGGGCCAGACGAGCCAGCCGGTTCTGCGCCAGCTCCAGATCCGCCAGAATCAGCTCCAGGTCAATACATTCGATGTCCCCGTCCGGGTCCACCGCCACGGGCTTTGTGGCGTCCTCCACCACATGAATGATGTTGTCGTCGTCAAAGCAGCGCACCACATGAACAATGGCGTCGCACTCCCGGATGTGGCCCAAAAACTTGTTGCCCAGTCCCGCGCCCTGAGACGCGCCCTTGACCAGCCCGGCGATATCCACGAACTCCACCACGGCGGGGGTGCGCTTGTTCGGCTCCCAAATCTCGCACAGCTTGTCCAGCCGCTCGTCCGGCACGGCTACCACGCCGGTATTCGGCTCGATGGTGCAGAAGGGGTAGTTGGCCGCCTGTGCATTGGCGGTGCCGGTGATGGCGTTGAACAGCGTGCTTTTGCCCACGTTGGGCAGACCTACGATTCCTAATTTCATTTGTATGTCCATCCTTTCGGAATGATGTATCAATTCGCTCCTATTATAGCCGTTTCCGCCGGAAAACACAAGCCCGCGGGGGAAATTGCCACGGAAATCAATTTCCGTGCAGGAAGCCGCACAAGCTGTAACGAAGATTCCGCTTCTGATTGGTTATCTATCACGAAGTGGGCTTTTTCAACCCCATTTCTTTTTGACGGGGCAAAAAGAAACGGTGTCGACCCGCCAAAGAAAAACCCCTATTTCCCTTGCCGCAGGAAGAATGCGGCAAGGGGATGTAACGTGCTTTCAGATTTACCTCGTAACCAGGCCCGCAGGTGGTGTAGGCAAATTTTGTCTTGTGCGACCCTGATTGCAAACGTGGCTAACCGTTCTTTTAGTCCGTTCTGTTCTGTGCAAACCAGGTTACACTATTTCTTGCTGTGCCGTTACGTTCCCATTCACTATCTTCACTGGAAAATGGGATTCAACATAGGCAGAATTTTATTGTGATGGTCATTTACCCCCTCTGTAAAAGCAAGGAAACCCGTTGTTCCACATCTGTGGACGTGGGGAGCCTCAATAAAACTAACATCGACAAAAAGACTTTAAGCGAAGGGTAGAATAACGAAGTGGGAGGACAGAACGACTTTTAACTGTGCAAAAGATTTGTGATTTTCCACCGCATTGAACGTCGCTGTCAAGTTTACTGCCACATTGCAAACCCGTGGCCCGTTCTTCCCGGGCCACGGGAAACAGGGGTTTTTCTTTGGCGGGTCGACACCGTTTCTTTTTGCCCCGTCAAAAAGAAATGGGGTTGAAAAAGCCCACTTCGTGATAGATAACCAATCGGGAATGGAAATCCCAGTGCCTTTTGCTGTCTCGGCGGGCCGCAAAAAATCCATTCTCCCCCTTGACTTTCCCCCTTCGCCGCGCTAAAATATTGCCATGACAAAGGCGATGACCGGGAAAAGTAACACGGAACAAGGCCCAAGCGAGCAGGGGACGGTGGGAGCCCTGTGCGGAGGCCGTGCGAACGAACACCCGCGAGCCGCAAGCTGAACCCCGTTTCCGGGCAGTAGGTGCGCCGCATCCCGGCGTTAACGGGGCAGCACTTTTGCGAATGTGAGGGACTTATCAGCGCTGATAAGTAATTTAGGTGGTACCGCGGATCGACAGCATTCGTCCTAAAGCAGGACGGGGGCTGTCTTTTTTCATCCCCGTCACAAATTGATTGCAGAGCGAGGGAACACCAATGAAACGAACGATGATTTCACAGATTTACGCCGACCAGGAGGTATTTGGCGGCCAGAGCGTCACCGTCTGCGGCTGGGCCAGATCCATCCGGGACATGAAGAAGTTCGGCTTTGTGGAGCTGAACGACGGCTCCTGCTTCAAAAACCTCCAGGTCGTGCTGGAGCTGGACAGTCTGGACAACTACCGGGACATCACCAAACAGAATGTGGGCTGCGCCCTGATCGTGGAGGGCGAGATCGTCCTGACCCCCGGCGCCAAGCAGCCGTTGGAGCTGAAAGCCGCCGCCGTCACGGTGGAGGGCCCCTCCACGCCGGACTATCCCCTGCAAAAGAAGCGGCATACCGTGGAGTATCTGCGTACCATTCAGCACCTGCGGCCCCGGACGAACCTGTTTTCCGCCACCTTCCGGGTGCGGTCACAGACGGCCTTCGCCATTCATCAGTTCTTCCATGAGCGGGGCTTTGTCTACGTCCACACCCCCATCATCACCGCCTCCGACTGCGAGGGGGCCGGCGAGATGTTCCGGGTCACGACCCTTGACCCGGCGAACCCGCCCCGGACGGAGGACGGAGCCGTGGACTTCTCCCAGGATTACTTTGGAAAGCCCACCAGCCTGACCGTTTCCGGCCAGCTGAACGCCGAGAACTTCGCCATGGCCTTCGGCAATGTGTACACCTTCGGCCCCACCTTCCGGGCGGAGATCTCCAACACCCAGCGCCACGCCGCCGAATTCTGGATGGTGGAGCCGGAAATGGCCTTCGCCGACCTGACCGACTATATGGACACCGCCGAGGATATGATCAAATATATCATCTGCTATGTGTTGCAGACCTGCCCCGACGAAATGGCCTTCTTCAACTCTTTTGTGGACAAGGGGCTGAAGGCCCGGTTGGAGAACGTTGCCTCCTCGGACTTCGTCCGCATCACCTACACCGAGGCGGTGAAGGTACTCCAGGAGTCCGGCCACAAGTTCGAGTTCCCGGTGGAGTGGGGGCTGGATCTCCAAACCGAGCATGAGCGCTATTTGACCGAGGTGCTGTTCAAAGGCCCGGTGTTCGTCACGGACTATCCCAAGGACATCAAGTCGTTCTATATGCGCCTGAACGACGACGGAAAAACCGTCGCCGCTGCGGATTGTCTGGTTCCCGGCGTGGGTGAGATCGTGGGCGGCTCCCAGCGTGAGGAGCGGCTGGAGCTGCTGGAATCCCGCATCCAGGAGCTGGGTATGAACCCCGATGATTACAAGTATTACTGCGACCTGCGGCGCTACGGCGGCTGCAAGCACGCGGGCTACGGCCTGGGCTTTGAGCGCATGGTGATGTACCTCACCGGCGTTTCCAACATCCGGGACGTGCTGCCCCATCCCCGTACCGTGGGTAATGCGGAATTTTAATCTTTACCTCTGTAAAAAGCCGTCGGTGTGATACCGGCGGCTTTTTGTGAAAATCGGTATTGAATCTTCCAAAAGATAAGCATACAATAGAGGCACTGGTCATGGATAGATTCCAATTCGTATCCCGCGGGTAGAGAGTTTATACACCGGGCTGGAATACATCATTAAAGGTGGAATGTTCTGTGGCAGTCGATTCAGACCGCACGCTGGAAACGGAGAGCCTGGGAAAGCTCATGCGAAAATACGCCTTTCCCTGCGTAATCTCCATGGTGGTGGCGGCGCTTTATAACATCGTCGATCAAATTTTCATTGCAAATGCCGCTTACCTCGGCTCCTACGGCAATGCGGCCAATACGGTGGTGTTTCCCATGACGGTGGTGGCGATCTCCATCGCAGTCATGATTGGGGATGGATGCTGTACGTTCGTCAGCATCAGCCTTGGCAGCAAAAAACGGGGCGACGCCGCCAATGGCGTCGGGAACGCGGTTGTCTCCGTCGTTGTGGTCAGCCTTGTCCTCACGGCAATTTATCTCATCCTGCAAACGCCGATTCTGCGGCTGTTCGGCGCGGATGTCAACGAGGAGACCTTTCGGCTCTCCAGGGAGTATTTTTTCTGGATTACGCTGGGGATTCCCTTTTATATGTTCGGGCAGGCCATGAACCCGATTATCCGCTCCGACGGCAGTCCCCGCTTTGCCATGGCGACGCTGGTGGCGGGCGCGGTATTCAACATCCTCTTTGACCCTATCTGCATCTATGTGCTGAAATGGGGCATGATGGGGGCCGCCGTCGCTACCATTGGCGGACAGATCCTGTCGGCAGTCATGGCGGCGGCCTATCTGCCCAGAATGAAGGCCACGCCGCTGCATCGGGGGTGCTTTGCCTTTCGGGGGCGGCTGGTGCAGCGGATTCTGACCCTCGGCTTTGCCAGCTTTCTCTCCCAGTTTTCCATCGTACTATCCATGGCTGCCACCATCAACATGGCGGTCAAATACGGTGCGCTGGACGCGGTATTCGGCCTGGCGGAGTACGCACAGATTCCCCCCGCCATCGCCGGAATCGTATCAAAGTTTTTCCAGATTGTCATTTCCATCTCCGCCGGGCTTGCCGCCGGCTGTATCCCGATTGCCGGCTATAACGTCGGGGCGGGGCGCAACGACCGTGTGCTGGGGCTGATGAAGCGGCTGATGATCTCCGAGGCCCTTTTGGGCCTTATCGCGTCCGTCATTTTCCTGCTGTTCCCGCATCAGCTGATGCTGATATTCGGGTCAGAAAATGAAAGCGTCTATTACACGCAGTTTGCGGTTTGGTTTATCCGGGGACAGCTTTGCTTGCTGCCGCTGGCCTGTCTCAACAAGGGCAGCTTCATCTTCCTGCAATCCCTTGGGAAGCCAAAGGAATCCTCTGTGCTGTCCGTAGCCCGCGAGTTTGTCTTTGGCGTGGGGTTCGCCCTGCTGCTGCCTATGATTGGGGGTCTGTACGCCCTGCCGTTCTTTATGCCTGCGGCGGACACCGTTACCTTTATCGCCGTTGCGGTGGTTCTGGTACGGGTGAAACGGGAGCTGGAAAAAGCCAATAGGCCCGGAGCCGGACAGGAATCCCAGTGAGGCCATAACCTTCCAAAACATGGATGTTCACGTTTCGTTTGCAATATGTTCTCAAAAAAGCCATGATACGCCGGGATTTCCGGATTATAATAAAAGCACAGTCAGGGAAGAACAAATCCCGCTGAACGATTCTGCTATGTTCCGGGCAACTGAAGTGCCCCCTGTCAAGTAGACAGTGAAAAAACAAAAAAGTCTTTCCATG
>JAJQBJ010000072.1 GCA_021203345.1 Oscillospiraceae bacterium | reverse complement strand
ATGGAAAGACTTTTTTGTTTTTTCACTGTCTACTTGACAGGGGGCACTTCACTTTCTTTTGATGTTTTGATTGTAGCGCAGGTTACGCCCTCTGTCAAACAGGAGATTTCTTGTCCTGTCACAAAAGAAATCTTGTGGAAACTGCTGTTTTTCCCTGAAAAGTATGCTATACTGAATCTGAACACAGTCTGAACGGCAAATTCACTGGAAAGGGCAGGGAAACGTGATGAATCTCAGCAATCTGGCTTATTTTGTGGACGTGGTGCAGGCGGGCAGCATTTCCGGCGCCGCGCGAAAAAGATTCACCTCGCAGCAGGCGGTCAGCGACCAGATCCGGCGGATCGAAAAGCATTTTCAGCTCCCGCTGCTGAACCGCACCACCCCAATCACCCTCACCCCGACGGGGCAGCTGGTCTTTCACTCCGCCCAGCGAGTGCTGGAGGAAATGGCGCAGCTGGAGGCCCAGGTGGAACGGCTCCGCACCCCTTCGGCGGAGCAGCTGGTGATTTCCACCGGTCTGGCCGATACGCCGCCCTTTTTATCCAAAGTGATTGCGGAGTTTCAGGCCCTTATGCCGGAGTGCCAGGTCACGGTCATACAGCCTGCCTCCAGCTCCGGGGAGCTGAAATCCCCTCCGCCGGAGGCCGACCTGCTGGTGGGCAACCTCCCCTTTGCGGAGGACGTGGAATTTGTGGAGCTGTTCCGGGACCCGGTCTGTATTGTCGTGGCGGAGTCTCTGCTGCGCGAAACCTTCGGTACACAGTGGCAGGAGGTAGATTCCGCGCTGCAACAGGGCCGGGGCTATGAAGCATTGAATGAGCTGCCGTTCCTCTTTGTCCAGGGCCTTGAATGGCAGCGGGACAAATTTCCCTACGGGAAGGCCTCTCCCCTGCCCAACGGCGGCTCCATGCCTCAGTTGATGTGCCGGGACGGGCGGTGCGCCATGGTTTATCCGGTGCAGTTTGCCCGAACCACCCTGAAGGATGACCCCCAGCTGCATATTTATCCCTATGAGGACCCGGCCCTGCATTACCGGGTCGGCGTCGGCTATCGCCGGGGAACCGCACTCTCTCAGGCGGGAGTTCTGTTCATGCAGGCCGCTCAGGCGTATTTTCAGGCGAAAACGCAGAAAAATCCGGCATAACAGCCGGCCTTTGGAGCAAAATTTGTTGATTACTGAAAGCATACAGGGCGTGCCGCAATGCGGCGCGCCCTGAGTCTATCTGTCAAACTATCAAATTACAAACCGTGAGCGGTTTATTTACATTTGGGTCGAATTTTTTACTTGCACTTGGCGAGCAGCTTCTCCCAGCGTTCATCCACCCATTGCTGGGCGGCCTCCAGCGTCCACTCGTTGCCCGGCTGGAAGCAGTGCTTAAACCGGCCCTGCAGCTTCATAAACTCCACCACGGGAATCTTCTGCTTGGGCATATAGGTCAGGTGATACTCTCCATCCACCACTTCATACAGCGGCCAGAAGCAGGTGTCAACCGCCAGCTTGCAGATGGTGGGCAGCAGCTCCGTGGAATACTGCCAGCCTCTCGGACAGGGGGACAGCACGTTTACGAAGGCCGGCCCTTCGGTGTAGATGGCCTTATGGGCCTTCTCGTGGAAGTCCTTCATGTTGCCCAGGTAGGTGGTCTGTGCGGCATAGGGGATCCCATGGGCCACGCAGATGTCCGTCAGCAGCTTCTGTCCCTGCTGCTTGCCGGTGGACTCCGTGCCGGGCGGGGTGGTGGTGCTGTTGGCAAACTTGGGCGTTGCGGAGGAACGCTGAATACCGGTATTCATATAGGCCTCGTTGTCATAGCAGAAGTAGGTGAAATCCGTACCCCGCTCCATCGCGCCGGACAAAGACTGGAAACCGATGTCATAGGTTCCGCCGTCGCCGCCGATGGCCAGAATCTTGTAGGTTTCGTCGATTTTGCCCTTCTTCTTCATCATCCGGTAGGCAGCCTCTACGCCGGTCGCCACGGCGGAGGTGTTCTCAAAGGCGGAGTGAATATAGGAGTCATGCCATGCGGTGTAGGGGAACTGGAAGGTGGACACCTCCAGGCAGGAGGTGGCGTTGCAGACCACGGCCTTGTCGCCGGGATCCAAGGCCCGCAGCATGGCGCGGCAGGTGATGCCCGCCCCGCAGCCCGCGCAGAGCGTCTGGCCGGGGGAGAAGCGCTCCGCCTTGTTCATTTCCTGTTTCAGATTATAAGCCATGGTTACTGCACCTCTTCTCTCAAATCACGCTGGCCCATGTGCGTATAGACGGGGCCAGTCTCGCCGGTCGCCGCGATCTTTTCCAGACGGCGGAGAACCCGGATTCCCTGCTCCACCGTAAAGTCACGACCACCCAGGCCGTACACGATATCAACCAGCTTGGGCCGCTTGTCCATATTGACGCAGCCTGCGGCAGTCTCCGCATACAGGGGGCCACCGTTGGCGCTGAAGCCCTCGCTCTTGTCCAGAACGGCCACGGCCTTGCAATTTTGCAGCGCGGCGGCCAGCTCCTCGGCGGGGAAGGGACGGAACACGCGAACCTTAATCAGGCCGCACTTGACGCCCTGCTCCCGCAGCTCATCCACGGACTCCCGGGCCGTACCTGCGGAGGAACCCATCAGAACCAGCGCAATCTCCGCATCCCCCATCCGGTATTCCTCAAAGAAGGAGTAGTGGCGGCCAAAGGTGCGCTCAAAGTCCTCTGCAACCTCCAGAATGACCCGCTTGGCGGCTTTCATGGCCTCGGCCTGTGCGACGCGGGCCTCCATGTAATAGGAGGAAACCCCGTAGGGGCCTACCGCCAAAGGAGCCTCCCGGTTCAGCAGGTAATTCTCCGGGTGGTACTCGCCCACGAATTTCTTGACCGCGTCGTCCTCCTCCAGCAGGATGTTCTCCAGCGCGTGGGAGGTGATAAAGCCTTCCTCGCAAATCATCACCGGCAGGCGCACATCGGGATGCTCCCCGATGCGGTGGGCCTGGAGGTAATTGTCATAGGCCTCCTGGTTGTTCTCGGAGTAGATTTGAATAAAGCCGGAATCCCGCTCCGCCATGGAGTCGGAATAGTCGTGGTTGATATTGATGGGGCCGGTCAGCGCCCGGGTCGCCACAGCCATGACCACAGGAAGCCGGGCGGAGGCCACAACATACAGAATCTCGTTCATGTAGGACAGACCGGCGGAGGAGGTAGCGGTCACAGCCCGGCAGCCGGCGGCCTCTGCGCCCATGCAGGCGGAGAGGGAGGAGTGCTCCGACTCCACGGTGATAAACTCCGTATCGGCCTGGCCGTCCGCCACATACTGGGCAAAATACTGCGGAATCTCCGTGGACGGGGTGATGGGGAACATTGCAAACACGTCCGGGTTGATTTGGCGCATGGCGGTGGCGATGGCCTCGTTTCCGGACATTCTGTCTTTGATACTCATGGTTTAAACCTCCTCCCAACGAATCGCCTTGAAGGGGCAGACGGAATAGCAGATGCCACAGCCCTTGCAGTGGTCATAGTCGAAGTCCTGCCGCTTTCCGTCCACCACGGGGATGGAGGAATCGGGACAGTACGGGGTACACAGCAGGCACTGCTTGCACTTGGTCTGATCCCAATAGGGAATCTTGGTGCGCCATTCGCCGGTCTTGTTCAGGATCGAGGTGCCCGGCTCGTTGATCTCCAAACCGGCGGGGTACTCCTGCCAGGCCTGGGTAGGGTTGATTTTGGCTGTTTTCAGCTCTTTCATTATCCGCGCACCTCCTTCATAGATTCCGCCAGACAGTCCAGATTGCCCTGAACCACCTGGGGCTTGGTTGCAAATTTATGGCGATAGGAAGTCTCCATGTCCTTTAAGAATTGCTCCGGGTCAACACAGTGGCTTACCTCCACCACGGCGGCCAGCATGGGGCTGTTGGGGAAGTAACGGCCCAGATGCTTCAGGGACAGGGCCTTGGCGTCGATGGTGCAGACACGGCCCTGATAGCCGTGGAGCAGAGGACGCAGCTCCTCCGGATCCTTGTCGCTGTTGATGACGATGGCCCCTTCCTTTTTCAGTCCGGCGGCCACATCGACGGTGTGGAGCAGCGTCTCGTCCACGACCACCACATAATCGGGGTAATAAATGTTGGAGTGAACGTTGCAGCGGGTGTCGGAAATCCGGTTATAGGCGGTGATGGGAGCGCCGCCCCGCTCAGGCCCGTATTCCGGGAAGGATTGGACATACTTGCCGGCGAAAAAAGCGGAGTCGGCCAAAAGCTGGGATGCGGATTTCGCGCCCTGACCGCCGCGGCCATGCCAGCGGATCTCAATCATGTTCTTCATCTGATTGCCTCCTTGTTAAATCTTAATAGGATGACCAGTATCGCAATAAACAATCAAAAAGCACCCGCCCCTATGTAAAAGGGCGGGTGCGTAAAGCACTCGTTGTACCACCTGTTACTGCATACCATCATACGCGCCTCCGGTAACGGGGAGAAACCGTCAGGGCCTACTGGAAAAGCTCGTTCGGCCTGCAGCTCGGGAGTGATATTCAAAGCCAGCCCCCATACCGGACTTACACTCTCTCCGGCTCGCTGAAAAGGGATCTCTGGAATCTACTGTCTCCGTCGTCGCTTTTGTGATTGACACTTATTTTACCGCAACCGGGAACCGCTTGTCAATGGGAAATTCAAGATTTTACATATTTTTTGCAAAATCGCTTTTCCTTCGGCAAAAACACAGCCCGCCCTCAGGCAGATTGACGGTTGCTTACGGCTTGCGGATGAAAAGATTTATCACCAGCGCCACGCAGCTGATGACCGCCACCATCAGGAACGTGGAGGTATAGCCTGCGGACGCATCCTGCAAGGCAGCGGAGATCAGGGGGCCGATGACAGCCGCAGGGAAGGTACACAAATTGCACATGGAAAAATTGGAGGCATAATGCCGGTTCCCGTACAGCCGACGAATCAGGGAGGACGCAATGGAAATGCCGGAGCCGTAGCAGCACCCCAGCAACATCATACCGCAGAACACGGGGAAATGGAACCCGGACCTGTCCCCGGCCACCATCATCATCCCGGCGACCAGCATCACGCCGTTCACCAGATATAACACCGGCTTCCAGCCCAGTCTGTCCATCAGCCAGCCGGACAGCAGCCGCCCGCCGCCGTTGAATACGGAAACCAGCAGTCCGATGGTGGCCGCCGCCCCGTAATACACGGAGATGGAGGATGCAGAGTTGATAACCAACATTCCCCCGGCGGAGATGCACACATTCCAGCAGAAATAGAGCCAGAAGGTGGGACGGCGAAGCATTTCCGGGGTGGTGTAGTCCCTGACGGCGCTGGCAGCTTCGGCCTGCGCCGGGGCGGGAACCCTGTCCTGGGGGCCGGGCTGCCGAATCAGGGGCGACACGGCCAGGATAACCACCAAATCAGCGATACCCAGCAAACGGAAGGTGGGGAACAAGCCAATCGCGTTAATCAGCGCCGCCGCGCCGTTGCCCAGCAGCAGCGTACCGAAGCAAAGGCTCATCAAAAGCGCCCCGGAAACCAGGCCGGTTCGGTCTAAAAACCAGGGCTGCACCGCGGCCATGGTGGCGTTGAATGCAATGCCTGTGCCCAAGCCGTTCAGCCCGGCATAGAAAACATAGAGCAGAATCAGGGCCGCACCGGGTGAATTCCGGGGCAGAAAGGACACCCCCAAAAATCCGACGCCCATCAAAATCCCCGCCAGCCGAATCTGTATCGTCTGGGAGACATGGCTGCTTAATCGCCCGGCGGCCACACCGCCGATACAGAACAGGCACATCATCAGCGTGAAGTTCAGCGTGATCTCCTTCTCTGTCCAGGTGGGAAAGACCTCCCCCAGCGCGACCTTAAAATACGACCAGGTGTACATACTTCCAATAAAAATCATCATCACAATACCGGCGGCGGCTCTGGGCCAGCGGGCGGCAGTCTTGTCCTTCATGTTTCATCCTCGCTTTGCAGTCAAAATTTAAACTTCCTATATTGTAGTATCTCCGTTCACAAATTGCAACATGATTTTTGAGCGGGGTGAATACATTCCATTTGGGAGGTGCGGACATTGAAGGAACAAAAATCCATGATAAGCTCCACCCTGCTCCTGACCGCTGTGAATCTGCTGTCCCAGCTGATGGGCTTTGGCTGCCGCATCGGAATCTCCCGGCTGGCCGGGGCCGAGGTGATGGGGGTTTATATGCTGATCCTCCCCGCATACGGCGTGCTGCGGGCTGCCGCGATCTCCGGGCCGGCTGTCGCCGTGGCCTCCGCAGCGGGGCAGCTCAGCGGCGGGCACGGCCCGGGAAAGCCCGAGGCGGTGCTGTACGCCGCTCTGAAGCTGTTCGCCGGGGGCTGGCTTCTTCTGTCGGTTCCGATTGTTCTGCTGGGCGACGCGATCTCCGTCCGGCTGCTGGGGGACGCCCGAACCATGCTGGGGCTGACGGCGACCCTGCCCTGTCTGCTTCTGTCCGGGGTGGAGGCGCTGCACAAGCAATATTTCTACGCCATGGGAGAGATTCGCACCCCGGCGGTCATCGAGCTGGGGGAACAGCTGATACAGGCCCTGGGGGCGCTGGCGCTTCTGGCCCTGTTCCCTCAGGCCGTCGAGGAGGAACAGGCGGCGCTGATTATTTTGGGAAGTCTGGGCGGGGAGCTTTACTCCGCCGTGGCCCTTCACCGAGCGCAGCGGCGGCTGACCGGGCGGCAGCTCCCCCTGAACGCAGGACGGCTCCCCGGACTGAACCGCCGGTTGCTGACGATAGCCGTTCCCATCAGTCTGGCCTCCGTGCTGGGGTCTGTCCTGTCCGCAGCCAACGCTGTGGTGATTCCGAACCGGCTGGTTCACGCGGGCCTGTCCGTGGAGGGCGCCACCGAGGAATACGGGGTTCTGTTTGGAATGACTATGCCGCTGCTGATGATGCCCACCTGCTTTGTGGGGGCGCTGTGTACGCTGCTGCTTCCGAACCTGTCCCGGCGCAGCGTGCAGGAGGGGGCGGCGGACTGCCGCAGACAAATCCTGCATATCTTGAAGCTGGTGTCCGCCATTTTGCTGCCCATTTTGCTTTGCCTGAACCTTTGGGGCGGCCCCCTGTGTGCGGTTCTGTTCCAGGATCAGCGGGCGGGGGACGGAATCGGCCTGCTGTCCCTCGTGGTGCTGCTCAACTGCTGGGACGCGATTCTTGGCACCTCGTTAAACGGTCTGGGCGGGCAGCGGGAGTCCTCGGCGGTGGGGATTCTGTGCGGAGCCGTACAGCTTTTTCTGACCATTCTTTTGACGGGCCGGTGGGGAATTCAGGGCTGTATCAACAGCCTGCTGATCGCGGCGGGGCTGGAGACACTGCTCCGCTGGCAGCTTATGCACCGACTTTGTTCCAAAGCCTGCGAAAAAACGGCTAAACGGGGTTTGAAACCGTTCCCATGGTAATTATACTCAAAACATGGTAAATGTGACAGGAAAACGTTGGTCACAATTCAGAAAGAAAGCGCTTGCATGTTTTCTGAAAAGTTGATATACTAAAATTATGGAGAAGGATATTGGTTAACAATGTCCGTTTCATTTCCTGAGGGAGCGCAGCGGTGTGTTTGTCAAATAAAAATGTGAGCAAAAGGGCCCCAAAAAGGTGAGCACCT
>JAJQBJ010000064.1 GCA_021203345.1 Oscillospiraceae bacterium | reverse complement strand
GTAGTCTCGAATTTTTGCTTTTTCGAGTGTCTACTCTAAGGGGACTATATCACTGTCCTCATGGGGGAGCTTTCATCATTTATTATTCCGCCTCAAAAAGGGCCTTCATACTCCGGAAGCTCATATAGCAATCCAGCTTTCCGGTGACCTCAAAGGGGGCATGCATACACAGCACCGGCACGCCTGCGTCCATGGTGGCGATATTTCGGTCGCCCATATAGCAGGCCACGGTGCCGCCGCCTCCGCCGTCCACCTTGCCCAGCTCCGCCATCTGCCACAGAACGCCGTTCTCGTCCATCAGGCGGCGGAAGTAGGCCACCAGCTCCGCTGAGGCGTCGTTGCAGTCGTACTTGCCGCCGGCGCCGGTGTACTTGGAAAAGCCCACGCCGTAATTCACCAGGGCGCTGTTCCGCTTTTCGTAGGCCGAGGCATAGTTGGGGTCATAGGCGGCGGTCACATCCGCAGACAGGCAGATGGAGTGTTCATAGCACACCCGCAGCTCGACGCCCTGGGCGGCGCATAAATCCGCCATAAAGGTGTCAAAGGCCTGGGACTTCATGCCGGAAACGCCGGTGGAGCCGATTTCCTCCTTGTCCACCAGCATGACCACGGCGGTTTTGGGGTAGCGCTCAGCCTCCAGCAGTCCGGTCAGGGCCGCATAGCCGCAAACCCGGTCGTCCTGGCCGTAGCCGCCCACCATCGAGCGATCCAGCCCCACGTCCCTGGCGGGGTACGCGGGAACGGCGGAAAGCTCGGCGGAGATAAAGTCCTCCTCGGTGAAGCCGTATTTTTCGTGCAGCAAATCCATCACCATCAGCTTGACCCTGTCGCTGCCCTGGCTGTCCGGGAAGGGCTCGCTGCCAATCAGGATATTCAAAATCTCCCCCGGAAACGCCTTGTCCAGGGTGGCCTTGGACTGCTCTTCTCCCAGATGGGGCAGCAGGTCAGTCACCAAAAGCTGCAGGTCGTCCGGGTCATGCCCGATGCGGATGGGAACGGTGCGCCCGTCCGTCAGGGCCACCACGCCCCGAAGCTCCAGCGGGGTCGTCACCCACTGATATTTGCGGAGGCCGCCGTAATAATGGGTCTTGAAAAAGGCCAGATCGTCCTCCTCGTACAGCGGGCTGGGCTTCAAATCCAGCCGTGGGGAGTCGATATGCGCCGCGCCGATGTGTGCGCCGGTGGACAGATTTTGCTGTCCGATCACCGCCAGCATCAGGGACTTGCCCCGGTTGTTGTAATAGACCTTATCGCCGGGGTGCAGCGCCATGCCCCGCACATAGGGCCGGAAGCCGCGATCCTCCGCCAGCGAAATGGCGGCGCTCACCGCGTCCCGCTCGGTTTTGCCCTCGTCCAAAAAGCGCTTGTAGCCCGCGCAATAGGCGGTCATGGCCTGCCGCTCCTCCGGGGAGATGCGGTCATAGCCGTTTTTCTTCCGGTAGAACAGCGCCTCCCGCTTCTGCTCTGCCAAAGTCTTTGGTTGTTCCATGCCTGTTTCTTTCTCCTTTTGCTGTGATGTAACCCTATTTCAGCAGCGCGGTAAACAGTTCCCGCGCCTGCTGTGCGAACGCCGCCTCGTCCCCGTCGTTCTCCAACACAAAGCCACAGTGGGCCGCGTAGAAGGAACAGGGCTTTTGGGCGTTGATACGGCTCCGGGCGTATTCCTCGCTGATGCCGTCCCGGGCCATGATACGACTGACCCGCAGCTCATCCGGGGCCACAATCGCCACGGTAGCGTCGCAGCGTTCGTCAATACCGCTGCCAATCAGATTGATGGCGTCGATGCCCACGCCGGGCAAACCCGACTCCCGGGCCGCCTCAATGCGGCGGTCCGTCTCCGCGTTGACATAGCGGAGGATGATTCCGTCCAAATCCGCCAGCGCGGATTCGTCGTGGAATACGATATTCCCCAGCGCCTTTCGATCCAGCGTCTCCCCCCGGTACGCGGAGGGGAACCGGGCCTTTAACGCGCTGTTCAGTTCCCGACTGCTGGAAAGCAGCTCGTGATAGACCGCGTCTGCGTCGATGATCTCCGCCCCCAACGCGGTCAGCTCCCGCAGGGCGGTGGTTTTTCCGGCTCCCGTGGGGCCGGTGATGCCAATTAGCTTCATATCTCTCTCCCCGGAAATGGTAATCGTGTGGAACCCGGCGGCCTTTTTGATGCGGTTGCCGATGGCCAGCCCCAGCCCGGACGGGTCGGGGCATTGGGCGAAAATCTCGGTGACATCGGTGCTGTCAAAATACCGCAGCGCGTCGAACACCCGCCGGGCCTGGGTGTCCTTGTCCGCCACGCCGCCCAGACGCTGCACCTCCAGCCCGGAGAAAAGGTCTGCAAACTCGTCAAAGCAAATCACCCCGGTATGCTCCCCGCATCGGCGGCGGATATAGGCCGCAGCCAGAGCAGGCTCCCCCTCCACCACCGTCACCGGGGCCTGGGGCGCATAATGGCGATAGGCCATACCGGGGGCGCGGGGGCGCTCTCCGGGCTTCATCTGGGCAGTCACCGCCCGGTCAATAGGGACGGAAACGCCCAGCACTGCCTCGATTTCCTCCAGCGGCAGACCGCCGGGGCGCAGCAGACAGGGCGGGTCAACGGTCAGGTCGAGGATGGTGGATTCCACCCCCACTGCGCAGGGGCCGCCGTCCATAATGCCCTGAATTTTGCCGTTCATATCCTCCCAAACGTCCTGGGCGGTGGTGCAGCTGGGACGGCCAGAGGTGTTAGCCGAGGGCGCGGAGATAGGAACCCCCGCCGTCTGAATGACGGCCCGCGTGGCGGGGTGCTGAGGGCAGCGCATCCCCACGGTGTCCAGCCCGCCGGTGGTCACCCGGGGAACGCAGTCCCGGGCCTTTAAAATCATGGTCAGCGGCCCGGGCCAAAAGGCGGCGGCCAGCGTGTACGCCGCCGCAGGAATGTCATAGCAGTACCGCTCCAGCCATCCCGCGTCGGGGATGTGCAGAATCAGCGGATTGTTCTGGGGCCTGCCCTTGGCAAGGAAAATCTGCCGCACCGCCTCCGGGTTCAGGCCGTCGGCCCCCAGGCCGTATACCGTCTCCGTCGGCAATGCCAACAGGCCCCCGGCGCGGATGATCTCTGCGCCCCGCCGGATATCCGCCGTGGTCAGTTTTTCTGTATTCAAAATGGGTATCCTCTTTTCGGATGAAGTCGGATTAAAAGTGAACCTGCTCCTTCAGGCGTTCCGCGTTGTCCGCCGCCCGCAGGGCGTCCAGCAGCTCGTCCAGACCGCCGTCCATGATGGAATTGATTTTGTACAGGGTCAGGCCAATGCGGTGATCCGTCACCCGGCCCTGGGGGAAATTATAGGTGCGGATACGCTCGTTCCGCATCCCGGAGCCGACCTGACTGCGCCGCTCGGCGGTGTAGGCCGACTGTACCCGCTGCTGCTCTGCCTCATAGAGCTTGGAGGCCAGCACCCGCATGGCCTTGGCCCGGTTTTCAAATTGACTGCGCTCCTGCTGGCACTCCACCACCATGCCCGTGGGCTTGTGAATCAGCCGCACGGCGGAGGAGGTCTTGTTGATATGCTGGCCCCCGGCCCCGGAGGAACGGAACACCTGCATCTCCACATCGTCGGGATTCAGCTGCACGTCCACCTCCTCCATCTCCGGGAGAACCGCCACGGTAACGGTGGAGGTGTGTACCCGCCCGCCGGACTTTGTCTCCGGCACCCGCTGAACCCGGTGAACCCCGGATTCAAACTTCATGCGGCCATACACGTCCTCCCCCTCCAGCAGGAAGGAGATCTCCTTCACGCCGCCCAGCTCCGTCTCGTTCAGGCTGGTGACATCCTGGGTCCAGCCCTGCCGATCTCCGTACATGGAATACATCCGGTACAGCGAATGGGCGAACAGGGCGGCCTCCTCGCCGCCCACCCCGGCGCGAATTTCCACCACCACGCTCTTACGGTCGTTGGGGTCCCGGGGCAGCAGCAGAATACGAAGCTCCTGCTCCAGCGCCTCCGCCTCCGCCTTGCTGTCCCGGTATTCCTCCTGGGCCAGCGTCCGAAGCTCCTCGTTTTCCTCGTGGAGCAGGCTCTCCGCCTCGGCCCGGACAGCCTGAGCTGCCCGGAGCTTTTCATAGGTTTCCACCACCGGACGAAGCTCAGCCTGCTCCCGGTTCAGCTCCGCCACCAGAGCGGGATTCTGATAGGTTTCCGGCTGGTTCAGCCGGGCGGTGATTTCGCTGTATTTCAGGGTCAGGGGCGTCAGATGTTCCTCCAACGTCATAGTGTCAGCTCCTTTATCATCGGTCAAAGGCCCAGGACTTCACCAGGGCCATGGTTTCCCTTGCATAGTAATAGATACGGGAGCGCCAGTCCGGGGCAGGCGCAGACAGGGTGGAGATCTCCAGCCCCAGCCGCCCGGCCAGCAGTTTCACCCGATTCAGGTGGAATCCGCTGGACACAACCAGCAGATTGTCCGTGGAATACCCCTGTTCCTCCAGCAGAGCGGCGGAGTATTCCAGATTTTCCATCGTATTGGTGGCCTGTTCCTCCAACAGAATCTGGTCGGCGGGTACGCCCCGGTTCGTCAGATAGTCGTACATGGCCTGGGCCTCGCTCTCCGGCTCGTCCGAGCCCTGGGCGCCGGAGACGACAATGATCACGTCGGGATGCTCCTCCCAGTAGGCCAGCGCGGTATTCAGTCTGGCCCGCAGGATGGGGGAGGGGCCGTTTGCCCACACCATGGCCCCCAGAATCACCATGGATTCCGGCTCGTCCTTAACCTGGCTGCGGCTGTTGGCGATCACAAGGCCCTCCAGCACGCCGAAGCAAGCCACTGCCAGCAGCACCAGCGCAATCAGCGCCCGGTGCAGGGGGCGGCTCCCCGTCGCCGCCCACAGCAAAAGCCAGACCGTCCCGGCGGCGCAGACGATGGTGGCGAACAGCATGGGCCGTCCCCGCCACTGGTACAGCCCCGCGCCCAGCGCGGCGCACAAAATGGCGGCAATCAGCGCAATCATACGGCCTCCCTTCCCGGCGGAGCGGCTGCGAACCCGTTTCCCGGCGCTCATGACCGTTCCTCCTCCAACCGGGTGGAAAGGGCCTCCCACTGTTCATACAAGGCGGAAAGGGCCTCCTCGGCGGCGGCCTTTGTTTCCATCAGATCCCCCAGCTTCACATAGTCGCAGGCGTTGACCTCGATTTCCGCGTCCAGCCCGGCGATTTGTTCCTCCTGTTTGGCGATGGTGCGCTCCAGCGCCGTCAGCTGCTTTTCCAGATTTTTTATTCCGCCGGTGTGCTTCGGCTTCTCCTGCCGCTGCTTTTTCTCCTTAGGGGCGGCGGTCTTTTCCTTTTGCCGGGCCTCCTGCTGCCGGGCTTTCATGGCCCGATACTGCTTAAAGCTGCCCGAAAAGTCCGTCAGTTCTCCGTTTTCCAGCTCCCAGATTCGGGTGGCGAACCGTTCGATGAAATAGCGGTCATGGCTGACGAACAGCAGGGTTCCGTCATAGCCCTCTACCGCCCCCTCGATCCACTCCCGGCTGGACACGTCCAGATGGTTGGTTGGCTCGTCCAGAATCAGCAGATTGATCTGGTCGTCCATCAGCATACACAGGCGAAGGCGGGACAGCTCCCCGCCGGACAGGGTGGACACGGGCTTGAACACGTCCTCCCCGGTGAACTGGAAGGAGGCCAGCCGGTTCCGGGCGGATTGGGGGGAGCAGTCCAGTTCCCAAATCATGGTGTCCACCAGACTGCGCTCCGGGTGGTCAAAGCGGACGATTTGGGGCAGATAGGCCCGCTTCACCTGGGGGCCAAAGCGCACCCGGCCAGTATCCGGCGTCTCCTGCTTCAGCAAAATCTTTAACAGAGTGGTTTTTCCCGCGCCGTTGTCCCCAATCAGGGCAATGCGCTCCCCGCCCCGCACCAGCAGCTCCAGCCCGGAGAACAGCGTCCGCTCCCCGTAGCATTTGCTCAGGTTGTGGACGGTGAATACCTCGTCTCCGTGGAATTCCTTGGTGTGGAACTGGGCCTCCATCTGCCGGTCTTTCACCGGGCGCTCGGTCTGGCGCAGGCGCTCGATGCGTTTTTCCATGGAAAAGGCCCGTTTGTGCAGCTTGTCGTTGCCCATAAAGGCCCAAAGGTGCATTTTGTCCGCCGCCTCGGTGAGCTGAGCGATTTTGGCCTGTTCCTTTTCATATTGCTTCAGGCGCTCCTGATACCGGCGCTCCTTTTCCAGCACATAAAAGGTGTAGTTCCCGGAATAGAACTCCGCCTTGCCCTCGGACAGCTCGATGACCCGGCTGACCACCTGATCCAGAAAATACCGGTCATGGGAAATGGCCAGCACGGTTCCCTTGAACCCAGCCAGATAGGTCTCCAGCCACTCGGTTGCGTGGAGGTCCAGATGGTTGGTGGGCTCGTCCAGCAGCAGGATATCCGTGTCCTCCAAAATCAGGCGGGTCAGATTCACCCGGGTCTTTTCCCCGCCGGAGAGCTGGTCGAACATCTGCTGCCGCTGCTGGGCCGAAATGCCCAGACCGTTGGCGACCTTGTTGACCTGGGTGGTGATGCCGTAGCCCCCGGCGACTTCGTAGGCGGCGGAGGCCCGGTCATACCGGCGCAGCACGTCTCTGTCCTCCGGGTGGGCCACCATCTCCTCGGTCAGCGCCTCCAGCTCCTGCTCCAGTTTTCGGACAGACCGGAACGCATCCAGCAGCACGTCCTCCACGGTGTAGCCCGCCGGGTACACCGGAATTTGGGAAATCAGGCCGATGCGCTTGCCGTTGGCAATGGCGACCGTACCCTCGTCATAGCCGTATTCCCCGGTGAGGATTTTGAACAGGGTGGTTTTGCCTGCGCCGTTTTTCCCTAGGAGGCCCACCCGTTCCCCCTGGTCGATCTGAAAGGTCAGACCGTCCAATATGTTGTTGCCGATCTCAAACGATTTGACCAGATTGGTCACGGAAATATCGATCATGGTTTACTCCTGAAACATTCTGTGGTACAATGCCTGAGAAAGAAGGTCTTGACATGGAAGCCATACGCTTTTCGCAGAACACGCTGTATTTACTGGACCAGACCCGCCTGCCAACGGAGGAGGTCTGGCGCTCCTATCGGGATTACCGCCCGGTGGCGGAGGCCATTCGTACCATGGTGGTGCGGGGCGCGCCGGCCATCGGCTGCGCCGCCGCCTATGCAATGGCGCTGGCAGCCATGGAATTTGAAGGAAAACCGGACTATGCGGAACACATGGCTCAGGCGGAGCGGGTGTTGGCGGACAGCCGCCCCACCGCAGTCAATCTGTTCTGGGCGCTGGAGCGGATGCGCCCTCTGTGGCAGGCCGGGGCCGGTTCCGAACGACTGTGCCGGGCGGCCGTCGCCATCCATCAGGAGGACGCCGCCATGTGCCGGGCCATGGGGGAGTACGGCGCGGCGCTGATTCCAGACCACGCCCGTATCCTCACCCACTGCAACGCGGGTGCGCTGGCCACCGGCGGCTATGGAACCGCCCTGGGCGTGGTACGCGCCGCCTTTGCCCAGGGAAAGGTGGAGATGGTCTACTGCGACGAGACGCGCCCGCTGCTCCAGGGGGCAAGGCTCACCGCCTATGAGCTGACAGCGGACGGGATTCCCGCCACGCTGATTACCGACAATATGGCCGGGGCGCTGATGGCCCAGGGAAAGGTGGACTGCGTGGTGGTGGGCTGTGACCGAATGGCCGCCAACGGGGACTTTGCCAACAAAATCGGAACCTATTCCGTGGCTGTGCTGGCAAAGCACCACAACATTCCCTTTTACACAGCGCTGCCCTCCTCCACGGTGGATGTATCTCTGCCGGATGGGAGCGGCATTGTCATCGAGCAGCGCAGCCCGGAGGAGGTATTGTCCTTCCAGGGCGTACAGACCGGCCCCGCCGGGGTGCAGGTGTGGAACCCGGCCTTTGACGTGACGCCCCACGACCTCCTGTCGGGCATCATCACCGAAAAGGGCGTGCTGAGGCCGCCCTTTGACGCGGCTCTGGCCGGGCTGTTTGAGCAATAAATATCGTTATTTGCTCCCGGAATCAGCTAAACTGATTCCGGGAGCGTTTCTTTTGCGTTTCAGCGGCAATCCTCTGTGATAGACTTTGCGTAATCCACCAGATAGGCGAAGTGCATCCCATGGCTGGCCTTGAACAGGGCCACGCTGTCCGGGGTCAGCTCCCGGGCCAGTGCGTCCTCCGCCTCCTCCCGGGTAGCGTACCAAAAGACCTTGGTGTTCCCGCCCAGAGCGCCCTCCGCCGTTTTTTCTGACAGGGGGCCAACGGCAATCAGCACGTCGATGTTGGCGGCCCGGGCGGTGCGCCCACAGCCAAAGTGCAGGGCCGGCCCCTGGTCGCCCAGCTCGAACATATCCCCCAGCACGGCGATTTTCTTTTTCTCCGGGCGTTCGGACAGAATGTGCAGCACCGCGTCCACGGCGGTGGGATTGGCGTTATAGCTGTCGTCAATCAGCGTGATGTTGTTCCTGCGGCGCATCCGCAGCATCCGCTTTCCGGAGGGGACAAAGTGGGACACGCCCCGCTGAATCTCCTGGGCGGTCATACCGTAGCGCTTGCCCAAAACGGCGGCCATCAGCACGGAATAGAGCATATGATGTCCTGCGGCGGGAATGTGGAAGGTCATTGCCTCTCCCTGAATGTCCGCCTCCATCACCATACCGTCCCCCTCCGGACGGATGGACAGGCACCGGGCAGTACATTTCGGACTCTCGCCGCACCAGACCACCGGCACGGGATACCGGGAAACGGAGTTCAGCATTGCGTCGTCCCCGTTCAGCAGGGCAATGCCCGTGCGGGGATCCATGCCCTTGAAGATCTCGCACTTGGCCTTTAAAATGCCCGCCTGGCTGCCCAGATTCTCGATGTGGGAAAAGCCCACGTTGATGATGATCGCCACGTCCGGCCTGGCGATGCGGGTCAGATAGTCGATCTCCCCGAAATGGTTCATCCCCATTTCGATGACCGCCATATCATAGGCGCCGGTGACGCCCAGAATCGTCTCCGGCATCCCGATGTCGTTGTTGTAATTCTCCCGGGTTTTCAGCACCCGGAACCGCTCGCCCAGCACGGAGGCGATCATATCCTTGGTGGTGGTTTTCCCTGCGGAGCCGGTGATGCCGATAAAGGGAATGTGGAACCGCCCGCGATACCACCGGGCCAAATCGCCCAGCGCCTTCAGCGTGTCCTCCACCTGAATGTAAAACTTACCGGGGAGAAGGACCTCCGGCGTCCGCATGGTCAGGGTACCGGACGCGCCGGCGTTCAGCGCCTGCTCGATGAACCGGTGTCCGTCGGTGCGCTCCCCCATCAGAGGGAGAAACACGTCTCCCGGCTGGATCTTGCGGCTGTCTCGCTGTACGTTGGTCACGCACAGCTCCAAATGGTCAAATTCGCCCAACAGGGTCCCGTTTACGGCCTGTAACAATTCTCTGACAGTGATCGGTTCCATCAAAATCCTCCATTCCGCCGCCCTGTGCGGCACATATTGCAGCGCTGTGAAACAGAATTACAGAACGCTGTCCCGGTTCAGCGCATCCAGAACGATGCGCTCGCACAGCTCCTCATAGCTGATGCCCACGGCGGCGGCCTCCTGGGGCAACAGGCTGGTGTCCGTCATGCCGGGGAGGGTGTTGCACTCCAGGCAATAGACCTCTCCCCCGTCCGTCACCATAAAATCACACCGGGAATAGGTGGACAGCCCCAGCATTTTGTGAACCGCCAGCGCGGTATTCCGCATTTCCGCCTCAATTTCGGGCGTGACCCGGCCGGGGCAGATTTCCACCGTCTGCCCGCTGTACTTGTTGGTATAGCTGTAGTCTGCGGTGGCGATCTCCACAGAGGGGAGGCCCTGCTCCCCCAATACGCCGCAGGTAAGCTCCCGGCCCTCGATGTACTGCTCCACCAGAATGGTGGAGTCCATGGACAGGCAGGTTTGCAGCGCCGGTTCCAGCTCCTCCCGGGCTTTCACGATAACCACGCCCAGGGAGGAACCGCCCCGGGGGATTTTGACCACGCAGGGGACCCGAACCTCCGCGGCGATGGCGGGGATATCCGCCACCGTTCCCCGGAAGGTTTTCCAGGCTGGGGTGCGGATGCCGTGAACCTGCATCAGCTCCTTAGTCAGCCGCTTGTCCATGGCGATGGCGGAGCCGCGATAGCCGGAGCCGGTGTAGGGGATACCCAACAGGTCAAAGGCGGCCTGAATCCGCCCGTCCTCGCCACATTCGCCGTGGAGGGCCAGAAACACTGCGTCCGCCTGGCGGCAGAGCGCCAGCACGCCGGGGCCAAAGACGGATTTATCCTGCCATTTTCGGCTGGCCCGCACCGTCTCCAGGTCAGGGGCAACCCCGGTGAACTGCACCGGCTTCAGCGGCGGCAGGTTGTCGAACAGCTGCTCCGCCGGAACGTCGATCTGCTCCGTTCCCAAATATAAATCCACCAGCACGGCCTGATGTCCCCGGTTGCGGAGGGCGGCGCAGACCTTGGTGCCGCTGGCGAGGGAAATGTTGCGTTCGGTGCTGAGTCCGCCCGCTAAAACAACAATTTTCATGAAAAAGCTCCTTCAAAGAGAATCAGCCCCAGAGGGCGAAAAATGCAAAATCAGGAAGGGGAGCATACGCGACACTCCGGCCCCGGTTCAGTCTATGAGCCTGCGGCCCGGATTACGCATGTGTATATCGTAGAAGGAAAAGCAGATACTCCCACATTTAACGGTATTATAGCACATTCCGAACCGGGACACAACAAAAAGGATGGGGAGGGGAGTAATTTTCCGTGCATCCGATTTATTGAGTTTATAAAAATTCCATTTTACCTACCTGGGCGTAGGCGGAGGATATTCCGCAAGCAGCACATATGGAATCTATTTCACGCAGGACTTCTATTCTTGATGGAGCAGCAAAACTCCACATAGTACAATAACAGGGAGCGCTCAACCAATTTCGGTTGAGCGCTCCCTGTTGCGTTTATGATATGGGTTTAGCCCCGCTCCATGGGGATATCCCCCAAGTTGGGACAGCTCCGGGTATCCAGCCCGTCAAAGGTTCTGGTGCAATAGCCGGGGGCCTCGATGGTGACGGAGGCGGCGCACTCCGGCAGCTCCCTGAACCAGAAGTCGCCAAAATCGTCCGTGACCGTCTCCTGCACAGTGCCGTCCTCCAGTGTCAGCGTCACCTTCGCGCCAATCAGCACTTCTTCCTCCTTCGGGTCATAGACCAGACCGCCCAAAAAGCAGCCGGGGATATTCCGATAATACACCCGGGGGGCGGTGCCGTACTCCGGATGCAGCACAACGGCGTCCTGCAACAGCTCCGCCAGCTCCTCCTCGTCCCCGAATTTCAGGGCCTCCGTGGGACAGGCCTCCACGCACCGGGGCACCTTGGAGCCGTGATCCAGCAGATGGGCGCAGCCGGTACACTTCTGGGGCAGCGCCAGCTCCTCATTCCAGAAAATCGCTCCATAGGGACAGGCGTCCACCAGCTCCCGCTGGCCCTGGGCCTTGGCGGGGTCGATGACCACCAGCCCGTCCGGGCGGCGGTAAATCGCCCCGTCCCGGGCTGTCTGCATACAGGGGGCGTTGTCACAGTGATTGCACAGCACCGGAAGATAATGAATCTTCACCTTGGGGATTTGTCCCCGGGGGTGGTCTGTGACCTTGCACCAGAACTGTCCCGTGGGGGGCTGGGGAGCCGCATAGGGCCGCCAGTCGTTTTCACAATGCTCGTCCTTGCAGGAGAGCTGACAGTTATGGCAGCCGGAACACCGGGCCACGTCAATGACAAATACCTTTTTGCCCATTCTCTACGCCTCCTTCCCCACCACATGGGGCTGACGGGAGCCGAGCCAGACGCCGCGCTTGTCCTTCAGGCAGCGCACGCCGTCGGTGGGGTCCTCGTCCATGTCCTCGTCCACCAGCCATCCCGCCAGGCAGACTCCCGCGTTGGGGTCGGTCTTGCGGTTCCAGGCGTCGGCGTATTTCGTTGACCACTCCTGATATTCCTCGTCCGTCACCTTCTGGCACTCCACCAGGAAGCCGGAAACGGCCATGCCCGTGGAATTTTTGGAGGTCATGGAGGTGGGGGTGATGCAGTTGATACAGCCGCCCCGATCCAGCCAGCCGGGGATAATCGGGTCAAGCCGTGCGCCGTGGTCCACATACACCACGCCGGGAATCAGCCGCTCTGTCACATAGGCGGCGCACAGGACGATGCCCCGCTCGTTGAAAATCTTCACGATGTCGTGATGGCGAATCCCCCGTTCTTTGGCGGTGACGGGGTTGATCCACATCGGCTCGTACTGATAGCCGTCCCAGGCGCGAATCTTCATCGTCTCCACTTCCCGGTTCCAGATGATATCGTCGCACTGGGCGTGCATCCGCCACCGGCCGTGGTTGCTCATACACAGCAGGGGGTATTTCTTCGCCCGGTCAGAGGACAGCCGCTCGTCGTGGCTCTCGCTCTTTTCGATCCAGTGTGGCACCGGCGGGCGCTCCGGGTCGTCGGGCATATACCGCTCGATATCCGTGGAGGAGTATTCCAGCAGGCCCGTAGGCGTGGACAGGGGGTTCCCCTTCGGGTCTTTCCAAAAGCCGTTCAGCCCGGCGGGAATCTCCTGGGCGTTCTCCTTGCAGGGCACCACAAAGATTTTGCGCCGGTAGAACTCATCCCAGTCCATATAATCCTGGCACCCGGAGGCGGCGTAGAAGAACCGCACCCGGTCCTCCTCCGTCAGACCGTTTCCGGTGTAGGCCCGGACATACTCCGGCCCCAGCTTCTCGCAAATCTTTACGCACACGTCGAAGTCCGTCATGGACTCCCCCACCGGGGGACAGCACGGCTCCGTGATATACACGGACTGGAACACGCCGGAGGACAGATCGTTGCACAGGTCGCTCATCTCGTGCTTGGTGGACACGGGCAGAATCAGATCTGCGAAATAGCAGTCGTTCTCCAGCCAGGGGTGCTGGGCCACCACCGTCTCGATGGAGGGGTCCCGGTATGCCTCGGTGAACAGATTGCCGTTGTTCCAGCAGGTGACGTTGCAGGGTGAGTCCGTCCAAATCATATGCACCTGGCTGCACCCCGGCCGGGGATAGATGATTTTATCAAACTGATAAATATTGGTGGGCTTGCGGTTGCCGTTCTTGTCCGGCTGCTGACTGGACGAAAAACAGTGCAGGCCGTACCACTCTGCATGACCCTCCACAATGGCCCGATGCACGATACATCGGGGGATGAACTGTTTCGGCGCGGGGAGCTTTTGGAACAGCTCCACCAGCTCCGGGGCCTTTTCCTTCTGGTAGTCGTTCAAATCATAGCGGCGCATATCAATGTCGTCGGGCAAATCGCCGTCCACCGCCCGGAGGCAGTCGCAAATCTGCGGCACCTTGGGGACAAATTCCCCGTGGAAGGGAACGGGATAGTCCCGCACCCACATATTCCACTCAATCATCTTGCCCTGATGAACACCGGGGCGGCCCAGCCCCTGCATCCCCAGAAGCATGACCTCCAGCCGGGCCGGCTCCGTGGCGTAAGGCCCGCGGATGTAACAGCCGCCGTTGCCGTGGAGGATGGAGGTGGTCTTTTTCGCCCAGTGCCGGGCCAGGGCCTTGATCGTCCAGGGCTTGACCCCGCATTTTTCACTGGCCCAACGGGGCGTTTTGGGGACGCCGTCCTCCTCGCCCATCACATAGGCCACGAACTTGTCAAAGCCATAGGTGTGGGTGGCGATGTATTCCTTGTCGCAGCTCTCCTCCGTCAGCCAGATATAGGCAATGGCCAGCTGGAGCGCCGCATCGGTGTTGGGCAGAATGGGAATCCATTTGTCCGCGTGAACCGCCGCGCCGTAGTTCAGATCGGGACAGACATACACGGACTCAATGCCCAGATCGGTAAACCAGTAGCACAGCCGGGAGGGCATATGCGACACCACGCCCAGCGGCGTTGTCTCCGGGTCACAGCCCCAAAACAGGAGCAAATCGGTGTTCTTTGCGATATCCGGGTACAGGTTGGCGGTGGGAGCCATCTCGCCCACCGGCTCCATGCCCCAGACGTGCTTGGCCCCCAGTACCATCCCTCCCAGGAGTCCATGTTCCGCATCTGGAGGGTATAGCCGCCCATCAGGGCCAGCAGACGGTTGGGACAGCCGTGGCTGGGGGCCACCCGCTTGCCCTCGCCGTGCATATCGCTTTCGCACAGCACCGCCTCGGGGCCGTAGGTGTCCCGCATCCGTTTCAGCTCGTCGGCGCAAATCTGCGCCGCCTCGTCCCAGGAGATTCGGACGTATTTGGACTTGCCCCGGTTTTGGGGGTTCCGCTCCCCCTTGGGGTCCCAGTCCACCCGCTTCAGGGGGTACTTCACCCGATTGGGGGAGTACACCCGGCTTTTGTACCCCAGACCCAGGGGCGTGATGGTCACATGGTCCGGGGGCGTAAAGGTCTGCCCCCGCGCCTCGATGGTCCAGGGGTGACAATGGGCGTCGGTGTACGCCTTGTCGTAAAAATAGGGGCGAATCCGGGTGATGCGGCCCTGATTGGAGTCCACCATACAGGGCCCGCCGCTTTCCGGCCCCATCAGACTATAGGAGACAAGGTTTTGTTGCTCCGGTGTAAACTTATCCGCCACAGGAATCCTCCTTCCATTGGGAATCCGCGTTGTGGATTCCCACAATCTCACACAATACCTCACGCTCATTATAGCCCATTTCACCAAAAATTGAAACAGTAATCCTGATGTCGGTCACAACCGATAGGCTGTTGATTTACCATCAGGGCAAAAAATCCCCCTGTCAGGTTGTCTCCGACAGGGGGGTAAACAAGCACGGGAATCAATTTTGTGTCGCCGTGCTTTCGTTTAAAAACAGATTAAAAGTAACTGCCACTCCTGATTGGCTTCTTATCTCGCAGTGGGTTTTTCAACCCCATTTCTTTTTGACGGGGCAAAAAGAAACGGTGTCGACCCGCCTGCGACTCGCATGGCCTTGCGGCCATCGCGCCCTGCATTTGCGCGAAAGCGGTATTGGCCATTCGGCCCGCGCTTCAAAGAAAAACGCCTCTCCCATGCCCCGGTGAGAACGGGTCACGGGTCTGTAATGTGCTTTCAAATTACTTCGTAACCAGGCCCGCAAGTTACGCAAGCAGATTTTATTTGGGGTAGCCCCGCTTGCAAACGCGGTCGCTTGTTCGCTCATTTTGTTCTGTTTCGTGCGAACCCAGTTGCGCCGCTACTTACTGCATCGTTGCCTTGCCCATGCTTCATTCTCACTGGGGAATGGGCGAAAGCGTTAGCGCAATCGTTTGGGCTGGGGCTTATCCTCCGGCGGCTCCTTCCCCATCAGGCGGCGCACCAGATGGCGCAGCCGCTGCACCCAGGCGTTGACCGCCTCCACCATCACATTGGCGGACAGCGAAATCTCGAAGGACAGCAGCAGGAACACCGCCATCACCAGCCAGGCCCCGGCGCTCAGGCCCCAGGTGACGGTGAATACCTCGTGCATCACCGTAGCGCCCAGGAAGAACAGCACCACGCACGAAGCCAACAGAACCTTTCGCAGCGTGTTATAGGGCTGGCAGGTTCGATGAATCATCAGCAGGCCCACCACGCCCACAACGATGGTGCAGATGGTGCCCAGCTCGTCCTTGGACAGGCCAAAAACGGAGTAGAACATGACGATTCCCACGGTCAGGAGCAAATCACTGAACGCGGAGGGCAGCGCCCGGTATACCACGTTGGACAGGAACCGGCCCTTCACCAGACTGTGGTTCGGCTCCATCGCCAGCACGAAGGAGGGAAGGCCGATGGTGAACGTGGAGATCAGCGACATCTGGGACACGGAGAAGGGATAGGTGAAGGTGAAAATCAGCGAAATCACCGCCAGACACAGGGAGAAGATGTTCTTCACCAGATACAGGGCGGCAGAGCGCTCGATATTGTTGATGACCCGGCGGCCCTCCGCCACCACAGAGGGCATGGCGGAGAAATCGGAGTCCAGCAGGACGATATGGCTGACCTGGCAGGCCACCTGACTTCCGGAGGCCATCGCCACGGAGCAGTCCGCCTCCTTCAGCGCCAGCACGTCGTTCACGCCGTCGCCGGTCATGGCTACCGTGTGGCCCGCGCTGTGCATGGCCCGCACCAGCTTCCGCTTCTGCTCCGGCGTCACCCGGCCAAAGACGGTATACTGCTCTGCGGCCTCTGCGATTTCCTCGTCGTTCTGGAGCGTCCGGGCGTCCACGCATTTTTCCGCATTGGGGATCTCCGCCCGGCGGGCCACCTCAGCCACAGTGATGGGGTTGTCCCCGGAAATGACCTTGACGGTCACGCCCTGCTCCCGGAAATACCGGAAGGTTTCCGGGGCCTCGGGGCGAATCTTGTTGGTCAGCAGAATCAGGCCCAGCGGCGTGATTTCTCCCACCAGGGGGTCGTCGTCCAGCTTGCCGTCATAGCCCGCCAACAGCAGCACCCGGCAGCCCTTTTCGGAGTATTCCTCGACGGTATCCTGATAGGCGGCGTATTCCGCGCCGAGAATGTTTTCCGGCGCGCCCACCAGATAGGTGCCGTTCCGCACGAAGGTAGCCCCGCCATACTTCCGGGAGGAGGAAAAGGGCATGGTCTGGGTGGCCTTGTGGGTGACCTGATTGGTGAAGTACCGTTTCAGGGCGGCCATGGTTTCGTTGTCGTTCTGCATGGCGAACACATAGTCCGCCATGACGGTGCGAAGCTCCTCCTCGGTGGCAAGTTCCTCGTCCAGCACGACTAAGTCCTCCACCACCATTTTCGGCTCCGTAATGGTGCCGGTCTTGTCCACGCAGAGGGTGTCCACCCGGGCCAGCGTCTCGATACAGCCCATCTCGTGAACCAGGGTTTTTTTCTGGGCCAGACGCAGCACGCCGGCCACCAATGCCAGAGAGGTCAGCAGGTACAGCCCCTCCGGAATCATGCCCACCAGAGAGGCCACGGTGTTGACGACGCCGGTGCGGATGGGGCTGTTCAGAATGTGAATCTCCTTATAGGCCATCAGAAGACCCAGCGGAATGATGATAATGCCGATCCCCATGACCAGATAATTCAGGGAGCGCATCATTTCGGACTGGGGCTGCTGCTTCTGCTTCTTGGCCTGGAGGGTCAGCTTGGACATATAGGAATCCGGGCCGACGGCGGTCAGCCGGGCCTTGCAGTACCCGGAAATCAGGTAGGAGCCGGATAACAGCTCGTCCCCCTCGTCCTTTTCCACCTCGTCGGCCTCGCCGGTCAGAAGGGACTCGTTGACTACGCAGCTCCCCTCCACCACCACCGCGTCGGCGTAAATCTGGTCGCCGGCGGAGAAGATGGCGATATCGTCCCGGACGGTCTGGTGGACGGAAATAGTTCGTTCCTCCTTGTCCCGCATGACCCGCCCCTTGGGGTTGTTCAGCAGGTTCAGCTCGTCCAGCTTTTTCTTGCTGCGAAGCTCCTGCACGATGCCGATGCAGATGTTGGCTACCACCACGCCCATAAAGGTCAGGTTGTACCAGGCCCCCACCGCGATAATGGCGATCGCCAGGATAAAGAAGATCATATTAAAATAGGTGAACACATTGGAGAGGATGATCTCCTTCACGGTGCGGGAGCTGGACTCCACCTCTGTATTCTGGTAACCGGCCTTGATCCGCTCCTTGACCTGCAGGCTGGTCAGGCCCCAGCTGGGGTCGGCCTCCACCACGTCCAGCTTGCGCCGGGGCGGCGTCGGCAGGGCCTTCCCCCGCTTTCTCCCCCTTTTGGCGCGGCCAGGGGCGGCGGTTTTCTTTTTTTTCATGGAATCACTTCCAAAATAGTATCAGATTGTAACCAAGCCCTAGTATAACACACATTCCGGGCCAAGACAACGCGCCAATTCTAAAATGTTTATGAACTTTCGGAGAACGTTGCTTTTTGAAAACCGTTCGGGAGTATCAATTTTCAGGCAGGGAGCTTTGAAAATTGATTTCCGTGAATCCATAAAATTTGTCGTTTACTTTTTTGCTTCAAAGTGATAAGATAAAACAAAACATACCCGGGAAAGGGGAACTGACCATGCCAAAACAAACCAGAAAAGAGCGGAGCATTGCCCTGTACGAGGCCATTGCAAGCCTGCAAACCGTGGAGGAGTGCTGCCGCTTCTTTGACGACCTGTGCGCGGTGACAGAGCTGCGCGCCATGGAGCAGCGATTTGACGTTGCCAGGCTGCTGTGCCAGGACAAGGTCTATACCGAAATTATGGAGGCCACCAACGCCAGCAGCGCCACCATCAGCCGGGTGAACCGGATGCTCAACTATGGCACCGGTTGTCTGGCCCAGACCATCGAGAAGCAAATGGGGAACGAAACCACCGAGGACGCGTAACTAGCCCCGCAGAGGGCGTTCATTCAAAAAACAGGGCTGTCTCACCCAGCGGTGAGGCAGCCCCTTTTGCAGCTTAGTCCAGATAATCCCCGATCTTGTACTGATTGTATTGCCGCTTGATACGCAGGACAGGCACCCCGTCCTCGCCTACCGTTTGGCCGACCACCCGAAAGGCCGTGCGCTTCTGCCGCAGGCCCTCCAGATACCCCTCCATCTCCTGAAGGGCCATCGCCCGCGCGGTTTCCGGCTCGACGCCGTCCTTTAGTTCAAAGCGAATTGTCTGCTCCAGGCAGGCGGCTTGGATACGTTTCATTTTCAATACCTCCGTCTTTTTGTCAGGGCATATTCTTGTATATTTTATATGCAAAACCGCCCTATTTGTATGTCAATTATAGCATTTTACAACTTTTAAATGCAAATGGCTTTTCTCTCTCTGTTTCCTTTTTGTGGAGTTTGCTCAAAGCGAATGTTCAAATTTTGTCTAAAATGCTTGCAATTTTTTCTTATGTTTTGGCCGAAAAAGGTGTATAATATGAATAGAATGAGAACAAATCTACCCATTTGCCGGAAGGGGGCTTCCGGCGCGAAGGGGCAAAAGAACGAAGGAGGATCTTATGTGGGCTGAAAATGAATTGGTAGTGCATGAAAGCGCAGGCGTTTGCAGGATTATGGGTGTGAAGAAGATGAATCGCCCACAGAGGGAGTATTACGTTCTGGCTCCCCTTTATGATAAGAACTCGACCATATATATTCCCGTGGACACGGAACAGAATCCCCTCCGCCCGGTGATGACCCGGCAGCAGGCGTTGAATTTGATCGACCAGCTCCCGGAGCTGACGGAGCTGCACTTCGACTCCATGAATGACGAGAAGCTGCGGGCGGCGGACATTCTCTCCTCCGGCGACCAGCTTCGTCTGGCGCAGCTGACTAAGACCATGTACCATATTCAGCGCCGCCGGGCGCGTTCCTCCAAAAATGCCTATGCCACCGACCGGGGCATCCTCCGTCAGGCGGAGCGCCTGCTGTTCGGCGAGCTGGCCGTTTCTCTGGAGCTGACCGTGGACGGTGTGCAGGACTTTATCTCCCGGCAGCTGGAGGCCGATGTGGCCGAGGCGTAATTTGATACCGGAATTCTTTCTCCCCGGCAGCGTATAGTTGCCGGGGATTTTGCGTAACAGATGAAAATCAGATTTACGCAAAATGATGTTAGTTTTTTGAAGTGGGCATCCTTCTAACTTTACACAAAACATAACAGATAAAAACGGAGTAGCCACGTTTGCAAGCGGGGTCACCACAGAATGAAGCTGACCTACATTGCCTGCGGGTCTGGTTACGAAGTAAGTCTGATGTCACGTTACGTTCCCTTGCCGCATTTTTCCTGCGGCAAGGGAAACAGGGGTTTTTCTTTGGCGGGTCGACACCGTTTCTTTTTGCCCCGTCAAAAAGAAATGGGGTTGAAAAAGCCCACTGCGAGATAAATAACCTATCACAGGTGGCAACCACTTAAGAGATTGGAATCAAGCCATGTTGTCCGGTTTCTCATAGGGAAAACCGGACAATGCAAAATTGATTGATTTTCGTGAAAATTCTGCCAGAGTTCTTGCAAAACCCCCTGCATCTGCGGTATAATAGATAATAACCTTAAATTTCCTGTTTTGCGCTGTGCCGATTGTCGGGGCGGCTCTGCTCCCCGCCGCGCACAGGGCAAATTTTATCCCCCTTTCGCATTGCACTTTTAAAGCGATAAATCAACCGACAAAGGAGAACCCATCCATGAGCATCACCCTGAACCGGGACGCGTTTCTGGCCTCTGAGCCGGAGATCGACGTGACCCAATTCCGCCGGGTTGAGATTGACCTGCCCTATGCGGATCAGTCGCCCAATCAAATTCTGGACGTCTGGTATCCTCAGGACGGGGACGGCCCTTACCCTGTGGTCATCCTGTTCCACGGCGGCGCGTTTGCCGCCGGTCACAAGCGTTCCTTTTACATCACCTCTATGGCAAAGCCCATCTCCCAGGGCTATGCCGTAGCCACGGTGGAGTATCGGCTGTATACCGAGGCCCTGTGGCCCGCCCAGCTGATCGACGGAAAGGCGGCCATCCGCTATCTCCGGGCCAATGCAGAGCGTCTGAATCTGGACCCTGACCGGTTCGCCCTGTGGGGCAACTCCGCCGGGGGAAATGTGACCCAGCTTCTGGCTGTCACCGGAGATCGGCCCGACTGCGACGACCTTTCGGTGGGCGTGCCCGCCTCCACCAGGATTCAGGCCGCCATCGCCTGGTACACCACCAGCGAGCTAATGAGCGCCGAGCAGTTCGGCACCGACATTGCGGAAAAGCGCTCCGCCACCGGCGCGGGGAAGGGCATGATGCCCAACGACGGGGAGGGCACCACCTCCATGTTCGGGGCGCTGCTGGGCTATCTGCCCCTGCTGTACCCGGAACGCACCCAAACCGCCAGCCCCATTGCCTATGTGGACGAGAACTGCCCTCCCATGCTGCTGGAACACGGCACCAACGACCTGGTAATCGACTATCACCAGTCCGTCTATATGTACGAGAAAATTCGGGCGGTCTGCGGCGAGGGCCGGGCCGAGCTGGTGCTGTTTGAGGGCGAGCCCCACGGCTCTCAGGTCATCAAGGGGGACGAGAACATCACCAAATGCATCGACTTCCTGGATCGGGTGTTCTGGAACGGACAGAATCCCTACCGCAAACCGCTGCAGCCCATCCGCATCGTGGGCGAGAAAACCTAACACCAAAAGAGAAAGAAGGAAACAATTATGGCATCAACAATATCTGTTATCGGCCTGTTGGTCGCGGCGGTGGTCTTTATCATCGTCGTCTGGAAGGGACTGGACGTGTTTACCTCCACGATCCTAGTCTCCTTTATCATCATTCTCACCAGCTGGATGAACTGGTGGGATGCGCTGTCCAGCTATGCCTCCGGGTATACCGGCTTTATCTCCAGCCAAATCTTTGTGCTGGTCATCGGCGCGGTATTCGGGGAGCTGATGGCCGCCTCCGGCGTGGCCGAATCGCTGGCGAACGTTATCACGGAAAAGCTGGGCGTGAAATACGTCATTCTCTCCATCACGGTCATCAGCACCATCTTTGTGTATGTCGGCATCTCCGGCTTTGTGGTGCTGTTCGTCATTGCCCCCATCGCCACGGTGATGATGAAGCGGGCGGGCTACGCCTACCGGATGATTCCCGGTATTATCTTCATCGGCGCTACCAACTCCGCCATGCTGCCCTACGCCATCAACGTCACCAACACCATCCCCGCCTCCCTGATTCAGGAGGCCATGGATAACGGCGAGATCGCTGCGGAAACCGTGTCCCTCGGCTCCGCCCCTATTCTGGGTATCATCGCCTTTGTGGTTTCCACCGTAATCGGCTATACCTATATGGTTCGCGCCGCCAAAAAGACCGCCGTGAAGGAAGGCACCGTGGTAGACACCGCCAAGCCGGTGAAAATCGTCCCCACCCGGGAGGATCTGCCTCCCTTCGTCATTGCTGTGATTCCCTTTGTAGTGGTCGTGGCCCTGGTGCTGGTTCTGTCCAACGTCACCTCGATGGACGCCAACGCCGTGGCCGTGCTGTCCATGTTCATCGGCAGCGTGCTGCTGGTGCTGCTCTGCCACAAGCAGATCGGCGGGACTTTGAAGGAAACCATCGGCAAGGGCGTGGGGAACGGCGTCAGCGCCACCGTTATGGCCGCCGCTATCATCGGCTTTTCCACGGTTCTCCAGTCCTGCATCGGCTTCGACGCCATCAAGAACTGGGTGCTGAACTTCAATATGAACCCCTACATCACCGAATTCCTGGGCCTGAACATTCTGGCCGGTATCATGGGCAGCGGCACCGCCGCCGTGCAGACCTTCTTCCAGTATTTCACCGCGCCGCTGGTGAATCAGGGTGCCAGCGCCGCCGCGCTGCACCGTCTGGCTCCCGCCGCCGTTACCGGTATGAATACCCTGCCCAACGCAGGCGGCATGGTGGCTCAGCTGAACTGGATGCACATCTCCCTGAAGGACGGCTATTGGTATGTGTTCGTCACCTCCGTGCTGGCTCCCATGGCGGGCGCATTGGTGGCCTGCATTGCAGCCATGTTCCTGTATTAAGCTAAAACCTCAGAACGCAAACAGCCCCGCCTTTCGGCGGGGCTGTTTGTATGAAAAGTTTTGATTGTGTATCAGTTCTTGTCGCTCTCCAGCGCCTTATAGACCACAGCGGCCAGAGCGCCGCCCACCAGCGGGCCGACGATGAACACCCAAAGCTGGGCCAGCGGGGTGGTGTTGCCCGTAATCGCAGCAGCGATGGCGGGGCCAATGCTCCGGGCGGGGTTGACCGAGGTGCCGGTCAGGCCAATGCCCAGAATATGAACCAGAACCAGCGACAGGCCGATGACCAGACCGCCGAAGGAGCCGTGGTTCGCCTTGGCAGAGGTAACGCCCAGAATCGCCATCACAAAGATGAAGGTCAGGACGATCTCCACCAGCAGGCCCGCAATGGCGCTGCCGTTGACGCCGGCCAGACCGTTGGAGCCGAAGCCGCCGGTCATATCCGTTACGCCGCCCAGACCGAAGATCGCGGCCAGGATGCAGGAGCCGCCCAGCGCGCCCAGAACCTGCGCGATGACGTAGCCCACAAAGTCCTTGACGGACAGGCCGCCGTTGATCAGCACCGCCAGAGAAACCGCCGGATTGATGTGACAGCCGGAGATGTTGCCGATGGAATAGGCCATGGCAACGATGGTCAGGCCGAAGGCCAGAGCTGTCAGGATGTAGCCGCAGCCGCTGGCCGCGTCACAGCCCACCAGCATGGCGGTTCCACAGCCCACCGTGACCAGTACACAGGTGCCGATAAATTCCGCAATGTACTTTTTCATAAAGTCGCCTCCAATTTTTCCCTATGACGGGTTTCCGTTCCTTAGAACTGGTTACATCATACATGATATGCTGTTAAATTGCAAGTAATTTTTGTAAAAGTATGCAAGATTTTTGAAAAACAGTGCCAGGTTATGAAAAAAGCCTTGACAAACGGAAAAGAGACGGTAAAATAGAAACAACAAGTAAATGATCTTCAGGGCGGGGTGAAAGTCCCCACCGGCGGTATAGCCCGCGAGCGGCCAGCAATGGCCCGCATGATTCGGTGAAATTCCGAAGCCGACAGTCGCGCAAGCGCGTATGCCTTTCGGGGCGTGCGAGAGTCTGGATGGAAGAAGGATCGGGTTTCTGTCTTTGCTCTGGAATGGTATCATTCCGGGGCTTTTTGTTTGCGGCGGGTGCGCCGCAGCCGAAAAGACGATCCAACGCTCTGGGGAGCCAATTCCCCAGGGCGTTTTTTGCTCTGAGGGCAAAAGGAGGGAACGACTTTGACCGATCAGGACTATATGCGCCGGGCCATTGCGCTGGCCTGGAAGGGGATGGGCTGGACCAGCCCCAACCCCATGGTGGGGGCCGTGGTGGTAAAGGACGGAAAAATCATCGGAGAGGGCTGGCACCCCCGGTGCGGACAGCTCCACGCGGAGCGGAACGCGCTGGCGGCCTGCACGGAGGACCCCGCCGGGGCCACGATTTATGTCACACTGGAGCCGTGCTGCCACTATGGAAAAACGCCGCCCTGCACGGAAATCATTCTGGAGAAAAAGCTGGCCCGGGTGGTGATCGGCTCCCGGGACCCGAACCCCAAGGTGGCGGGGAAGGGCGCCAGGCTCCTGCGGGAGCAGGGCCTCCAAGTGGAGGAGGACTTTCTGCGGGAGGAGTGCGACAGGCTGAACCCGGTGTTTTTCCACTACATCACCACCGGACGGCCCTATGTGGTGATGAAATACGCCATGACGCTGGACGGAAAAATCGCCACCCGCACCGGGGCCTCCCAGTGGATCACCGGCGAGACAGCCCGCCGCCACGTTCACGGCCTGCGAGGACGCTATGCGGCGATTCTGGCGGGCATCGGCACGGTGCTGGCGGACGACCCCATGCTGAACTGCCGCATTGAGGGGGCGCACCAGCCCACGCGGGTCATCTGTGACAGCAGGCTCCGTATCCCCCTGGACAGCCGCATCTGCCGGACGGCGGAGGACTATCCCACCGTCATCGTCTGTGCCCAGGCGGAGCCGCAGAAGCGGGCAGCGCTGGAGGCGCTGGGCGCTGAGGTGTGGCAGATACCGGACAGCGCCGGAACACAGGTGGAGCTGCGGGCGCTGATGGAGCGGCTGGGTCAGGCGGGGCTGGACTCCGTGCTGCTGGAGGGCGGCGGCACCCTGCACGAGGCGGCGCTGCGGGCAGGAATCGTGAACCACGTCTGCGCCTATCTCGCGCCAAAGCTCTTTGGCGGGGCGGAGGCCAAAACCCCCGTGGAGGGGATCGGCGTGGAGCTTCCGGCACAGGGCGCTGTGTTGAGCGACCTACAGCCCACCCGGCTGGGGGAGGACGTGCTGCTGGAGTATGAGCTGACAGGAGGAATGAACGGTGTTTACTGGAATCGTTGAGGAGGTCGGAACCCTGAAGGCGTTAAAGCTGGGCTCCACCGTGGGACAGATTCAGCTCAGGGCCAAAACGGTTCTGGAGGGAACCCGGCTGGGGGACAGCATCGCGGTCAACGGGGTTTGCCTGACCGTGACGGAGCTGGCCCCGGACGGTTTTTCCGCCGATGTCATGCCGGAGACGCTGCGAAGGAGCAATCTGGGCAGTCTGCGCCCCGGCGACCCGGTGGATTTGGAGCGGGCCATGGCCGCAAATGGCCGGTTCGGCGGGCATATCGTCTCCGGACATATCGACGGAACCGGTACAATCACCCAACAGCGCCGGGAGGGAAACGCGGTCTGGGTGCGGATTCAGGCCCCACGGGAGATTTTGGGGCTAATCGTGGAGAAAGGCTCCATCGCCATTGACGGCATCAGCCTGACGGTGGCTGCGGTCAGCAGCCAGGACTTCCAGGTATCCATCATTCCCACCACCGCCCAGGACACGATTCTGCTGTCCAAGCGGCCGGGGGACATGGTGAATCTGGAAAACGACATCATCGGGAAGTATGTGAAAAAGCTGATGGGATTGGTGCAGGAGCCACAGAGCGACAGCTCCGGCGGCATCACCCTGGAGCTTTTGCAGGAGTACGGATTTTGACCGGCTGTGATTTCAAAGGAAAGGGAACGGTGACAATGGAATTTCGATACAATACGATTGAGGAGGCGCTGGAGGCGCTGCGGGCCGGAAAACTGATTATGTGTACGGACGACCCGGACCGGGAGAACGAGGGCGATTTGATTTGCGCCGCCCAGTTCGCCACCACGGAAAACGTGAACTTTATGGCGACCCACGCCCGGGGGCTGATTTGTACTCCCATGTCCGACGAGCTGGCGCATCGGCTGAACCTGCCGCAAATGGTGACGGAGAACACGGACAACCACTGCACCGCGTTCACCGTCTCCATCGACCATGTGAACACCACCACGGGCATTTCCGCCGCAGAGCGGGCCTACACCTGCCGGGCCTGTGTGAACCCGGACACCCGGCCCACAGACCTGCGCCGGCCGGGCCATGTGTTCCCGCTGGTGGCCCGTCATGGCGGCGTGCTGGTGCGGAACGGCCACACGGAGGCCACGGTGGATCTGTGCCGGCTGGCCGGGCTGGAGCAGTGCGGCCTGTGCTGTGAGATCATGCGGGAGGACGGCACCATGATGCGTACCCCGGAGCTGCAGGAGATGGCCCGGCGGTTTGACCTCTGCTTTATCACCATCCGGAACCTGCAGGACTATCTGCGCCGCCATGAGAACCATATGCAGCGGGAGGCCTGCGCCAAGCTGCCCACCAACGTCGGGGACTTCCAAATCTACGGCTATGTCAACGACATCACCGGGGAGCATCATGTGGCGCTGGTGTGCGGGAACATCGGGGACGGCGAGGACGTGCTGTGCCGGGTTCACTCCGAATGCCTGACCGGGGACGTGTTCGGCTCCGCCCGCTGTGACTGCGGCGCACAGCTGAAAACCGCCATGGAGCTGGTGCAGAAGGAGGGCCGGGGCATCATCCTGTATATGCGGCAGGAGGGCCGGGGCATCGGCCTGATTAACAAGCTAAAGGCCTACGAGCTGCAGGAGCAGGGCCGGGACACAGTGGAGGCCAATGTGGAGCTGGGCTTTGCCCCCGACCTGCGGGAATATTGGTCTGGCGCACAGATTTTGAAGGATTTGGGCGTGAAGTCCATCCGCCTGCTGACCAACAACCCCAGCAAAATCTACGGGCTGGAGGGCTTCGACTTCCGCATCAAGGAGCGGGTACCCATCGAGATTCAGCCCGGCAAATACGACGCCTTTTACCTGAGAACCAAACAGGAAAAAATGGGCCATATCTATAAGAGCATTACCTTTGCGGAGTAAATCAACCATTGACAAGCGGGATACCGCTGGAATACAATTAGGAGGAACCAATTATGAGCATCAATCTGTATGAAGGAAAAGTCGTCGCCCCCCAGGGGATGCGGGTGGGCATTATCGCCTCCCGGTTCAACAGCTTTGTGGTACAAAAGCTGCTGGACGGCGCAGTGGACGGTCTGGTGCGCCACGGCGTAGAGGACAGGAACATCGACGCCTGCTGGGTGCCGGGGGCCTTTGAGATTCCCGTGGTGGCCGAAAAAATGGCCAAAAGCGGCAAATACGACGCGGTGATCTGCGTGGGCGCGGTGATTCGCGGCTCCACCTCCCACTATGAGCTGGTCATCAACGAAACCACCAAGGGCATCGCCCAGGTGGGACTGCAAACGGGTATCCCGGTGCTGTTCGGCGTGATCGCCACGGAGAATCTGGAGCAGGCCATCGAGCGCTCCGGCTCCAAGGCCGGGAACAAGGGCTATGACTGCGCCCTGTCCGCCATCGAGATGGTCAACCTCATGGCCCAGCTGTAAGCAATGCTGCACACGCTGATTTTTGACTGGGACGGAACCCTGCACGACACAAAGGCTCTGTACGGCAGGGCCTTTCGCGGGGGGTATCAATGGCTGGTGGAGAACGGCTACGCCCCGGCGCGGTACTATTCCGACGAGGAGGTTTCGGTCTACCTGGGGATGAGCTCCCCGGTGATGTGGAACACCTTCATGCCCCAGCTCCCCCAGGCGGTCAAGAAGCAGGTTTCCGCCCGCATCGGGGCCAGCATGGTGGCTGAGGTGGAGGACGGTCACGCCGTTCTCTATCCCGGCGCGCTGGAGGCTCTGGACGAGCTAAAGGGCCGGGGCTTTCAGCTGGTGTTCCTGTCCAACTGCAAGCAGCCCTACATGGAGGTCCACCGACGGGCCTTTGGCCTGGAGCGATACTTTGACGGGTTTTACTGCTGTCAGGACTACGGCTTTGCCCCCAAGACGGAGATTTTCTCCCACATTGCAAAGCAATTCCCGGGGCCGTATTGCGTCATCGGGGATCGGGCCTCCGACCTGGAGGTGGGGACGGCTCACGGCCTCCCGTCCATCGCCTGCGCCTACGGCTTCGGCACTCCGGCAGAGTGGAAAACCGCCACCCTGACCGCCCAAACCGTGACGGAGCTGCCCGCACTGGTGGAACGGCTCTCCCATACCGACGAGATGTAAACAAAAAGGAGCGTACAACGATGACGGAATATCTTGCAACGGCGGGGCAGACCTATCTGCCCTTTCAGGAAAATATTCAGGTGGACACCTTGCCCTACGAACCGCTGAAGAGCCCCGGTCTGCCTCCGCTGGAGCTGACCCAGGCCATGAAAGACCGGGGCGTGGTGCTGTCCGGCCAGAGCCAGCACTTTCTCCCCGGCGTGACGGCGGAGATGCTGGATTGGCACTGGGCCAATATGGACAAGACCTATTATCTTTGGGCCCCCGGCTCCCACAAGCGCTTCAACTGGGTCAGGGAGCCGTGGCGGGTGGGCTTCCTCCAATCCGTCCACTGCATCAGCGAGGCCGTGGGCCGGGGGAACCCGGTGTTCGGCGGCAGCGGCGTGGAGATTCACCGGCAGCCCCTGAGCTATTATCCCTTTACCACCCATCTCAGCCACGTCCTCTGTGAGGGGATTTACAACGCCAAGGGGGAGTGGGTGGACTCCACCGTTCACATCTGGGAGGATGCGGAGGGCGGCTGTGTCCACTATTCCGCCTCCGTCACCAACAGCAAATGCTCCATGCCGCCCCAGTTCGTGCTGGAAATGCTGGAGAAGGACCCGAATGTGGAGATCGTTCCCCCCGCCTCCACAGACCACGAGGAATATGAGGCCGCCCGGTGGCCGGAGTTCCTGCCCCAGCTGTTCGCCCTGTGGAAGGGCCATCCCGACCCCAGCCAGAACGTCCAGTGCAACCTGGAGGTGCGGGAAATGCCGGACGGTTCTCTGGAATATACCCACGAGAACGGCCCAGTAAAAATTTAAACGTATCTGAAATAACCCCTCCCGGCGGTATCCGCCGGGAGGGGTTCAGTCTGTCAAAAAAGTCTATCTACAAAAAGGAAACCAGACGAAAAGTTCAGGAAGCCCTCCGCAGGAGCTTTGTTGCGAAGCGACAAAATAAAGCGAAAAGCGTCTTTTTAGCCGGGCGCACCCCAGGGTGGCTTCTCTTGCCCTTGCGGGCAATTCACCTTCTGTACCGGCAAAAAGACACAGGGAGGCGACGACTGTGCGAGCGAAGCAAGTGCGGAGAGGAGCCGCATATTCGAACCAAATGCAACAACAACCTTACATAAAGAACGATGTTCTCCAGTAAGGTTGCCGTTGATGTTTCTCACACTTCTACAAACCCGACAAAGTCGTAATAAATCTTGATTTCACGTTCATTCTGGCCGTTTACCATCTTGCGTTCGCCAACCTCGATACGGTTGATGAGCCGCAGCAATGTGGGACGGTCAAGCGTCTCCAGATGGGAATAATCCTGAATTATGCTGATCCATTCGTCAGCGCCGCTCTCGGCCTGTTCCATCGCCTCGATTTTGACAGTAAGGTCTGCCTTCTGCTCCAGCTTTTCTAGGCGTTCATCCTCGTACCGGTGCAGAAGCTGCACACAGAGTGCCTCCGGGATAGCGCCCTTCACTTTGTCCTTAGATGCGGTTTGTCAAGGGTATTTTCATCATATCCCTATAAATGCGATGCCACACATAGTTTTCTCTGTACACGGCTATTGCTGTCAACCGTTGTGGTTGTTTCTCTCAACATTGCCCAGATAAGGTCATCATAATAATGGCCCTGTTTGGGCGACATGGCCTCCAGTAAGGACAATAATTTAAATATTGCTCTATTCTGGCTCTGGTTTTCACGCAGGCAGATGATTTTCAAAGGTTTCAGCACTTCAACTAGTAGCTACGCATATCTCGTCTATTTGCGTAGCTTGCAAAGCAATAGGCAACTGCGCGGAACATACTCGCTATTACAACTCGCCAACTGCCTGCGAAAACCTGCCCCCGGCAGCTTTGTGAAGTGCCCCCTGTCAAGTAGACAGTGAAAAAACAAAAAAGTCTTTCCATG
>JAJQBJ010000034.1 GCA_021203345.1 Oscillospiraceae bacterium | reverse complement strand
ATCTTGACAGCTGCATCAAAAGTATCAAATACCAGCTGGTTATTGTTGCTGGTTCTAATCTTGTATGCCACGATCCGTCTGTCGTACAGATCCAAAATGGCGCTCAGGTATAGCTTGTGCACCATAGGCCCTCTCATACCACTTGAACTCTGTCACATCCGTCAACCATTTCTCGTTTGGCTTGTCTGCATGAAATTTTCGGTTCAGGATATTTTCTGCCGTCACCTCCGGGGTAGAGGGTGTATAGTTGTATCGCCTTTTCCAGCATACCGATTGCAGCTGCAACGCCTGCATCAGCCTGCGAATCCGCTTCTTGTTAAAAGCGGTTATAGTGGGTTCGGTTAATAGCAATCGTCATCTGCCGGTAGCCAAGTATTCCATTCTGTTCCACATAAAGTGCCTTAATCCGCTCTATAATCTGCTCGTTTAATAACTTTTTGCTGGTTTTCTCCCGTTTTAACCACTTGTAGTACGAACAGCGGGGAATATGGAGAGCAACGCACAATTTAGACACAGGATGAGATTGAATCCAAAATATCTGCCGTAGGATCCTTTCAGGAGGTGAAAGCGCTCATTGACGATTGGATGGATTACTAAAACAACGACCGGGGACAATGGCAGCTTGCCAAGCGCTCTCCCAACGAATACTACAACTACTGTATCTCTGCCGTCTATCCGCTGATCTGTTACAACAAAGATGGGTAAGTAGCAGAAGAGGCTTAACTGTCCTGCTTTAGAATAATGTCCTTGACATGGGGGACACTTGACCTTTCGCAGCACTGGACCGCTTAAATTCTTTATGACCATTATAGCACATGACCCATTCTCTGAGCCGACTTTTATCGCCGATTTGGTATTACCTTGCTAAGTCTCACAAGCTCCCTTTACCGGACAAATATTCTTCTGCTACTTTCAGTTTTAATTCTGCGCTATACTTTCGATAGATTCGCTTGGACATAGAAAAGCCCCCTTAGTGTAACCTCGAATTTTTGCTTTTTCGAGTGTCTAGTCTAAGGGGACTATATCATTTTTGGGGTGTTTTCCGATGGGCGATTTGGCACCTAAGAGTACCAGATATCCTCTCCCCCGATTTCCCGCTTGCAAACGCGGTCTATTTCAAGTATAATAAATCCAATTTCAACCGCAAACCCTGAGGAGGGATTCTGCATATGGACATTATTATTGTGGGCTGCGGCAAGGTGGGCGTATCTCTGGCCCAGGCCCTCAGCAACGAAAACCACAGCGTTTCCGTGGTGGATACCGACGAGGAGGCCCTGTCCCACCTGGCGGCGCTGGATGTCAGCGTATTCCGGGGCAACGGCAGTAGCTACCGCACCCTGCTGGACGCGGGGGTAGAGCATTGCGATATGCTGATCGCCGTCACCAACCGGGACGAGGTCAACATGCTCTGCTGCCTGATTGCCAGAAAAGCGGGCAACTGCCGCACGGTGGCCCGGGTACGCAGTCCGGAGTATTACGAGGAGATCGACTTTTTAAAGGACGAGATGGGACTGTCCCTGTCCATCAATCCGGAGCTGACCGCCGCCAATTACATCTATCACCTGACCCGCTGCCCCTCTGCGCTGGAGCTGAACATCTTCGCCAAGGGCCGGGTCTATATGCCCTCGCTGGTCATTCCCCAGGGCTCCCCCTGGGACGGGCAGGATTTGAACACCATCAACAACGGCATTGCCAATCCCCTTCTGGTGTCCATCGTGGAGACAAAGCAGGGTGTTACGATCCCCGACGGACGCACGGTGCTTCACTCCGGGGACCGGATTCACCTGCTGGTGGCGACAGAGCATCTGAACAGCACCCTGCAACAAATTGGCATCCGCTCCCGCCCCATCAAAAACGTGATGATCGTCGGCGGCGGAACCATCGCCTATTATCTGGCGAAAAAGCTGATTCAGGCCCGCATCCATGTGACCATCATCGAGCAGCACCGGCAGCGGTGTGAGGAGCTTTCCGAGCTGCTGCCCAGGGCCAATATCATCTGCGGCAACGCCTCCAATGAGCAGCTGTTGCTGGAGGAGGGGCTGGAAAGCACCGACGCCTTTATCGCCCTGACTGATTTTGACGAGGAGAACATCATGCTCTCCCTGTTCGCCAACCGGGTCAGCTCCGCCAAGCGCATCACCAAGGTCAACAACACCAACTTCAACAGCGTCCTCAGCGAGATTCCCGTGGGCAGCGTCGTCTCCCCCAAGCATCTGACGGCGGACACGATTCTGCACTACGCCCGGGCGCTGCGGAACTCCCATGACAGCGAGGTGGACGCCGTTCATATGCTGGTGGACAACCGGGTAGAGGCCCTGTCCTTCCGTATCAAGGGGAAAAGCGCCGTCACCGGCCGCCCCCTGATGGAGCTGCGCCCCATGATGCGAAAGGGGATTCTGGTGGCCTCCATCATTCGGGACGGAACGGTTATCATTCCCTCCGGTCACGACGAGATGCTCCCCGGCGACTTGGTGATCCTCGTCACCACCCAGCGGGGCATCGACCACATTCAAAAGATTCTGGAGTAAGCGATGAATCTGAAAAGTATTCTCTATGTGCTGGGCTATGTCCTGGCCTTTACCGCAGCCTTTATGCTGCTACCGGTTATCGTGGGGCTGATTTACGGGGAATATCTGGCGGCTGGTTCCTTCCTCCTGTGCGCGGTGATTTTTGGGGGAATCGGGCTGGCGCTGACCCGATTAAAGGCCCGATTCAGCGTGTTCACCGTCCGGGACGGGTATGTGACGGTGGCCCTGTGCTGGCTGGTCATGTCCGCTGTGGGGGCGTTGCCCTTCACCATCAGCGGGGAGATTCCCTCCTTTCTGAACGCCTTTTTTGAAAGCGTCTCCGGCTTTACCACCACCGGCGCCTCCATCCTGTCGGATGTGGAGGCCCTGAGCCACAGTATGCTGCTCTGGCGCTCCTTCTCCCATTGGATCGGGGGCATGGGGATTCTGGTCTTTATTCTGACCATCCTGCCCACCGCCAGCGAAGGCTCCAGCTTTTCCCTGATGCAGGCGGAAAGCCCCGGCCCGGTGGTCAGCAAGCTGGTGCCCCGGCTGCGGCTCTCCGCCCAGAGCCTGTACGGGATTTATCTGGGGCTGACGGTGCTGGAGTTCATCTTCCTGGCGATTGGAAAAATGCCGGTGTTTGAGAACTTCTGTATCACCTTCGGCACCATGGGCACCGGCGGCTTCGCCCCGCTGAACAGCAGCATGGCATCCTATTCCCCCTATCTGCAATGGGTGGTCATCATCTTTATGCTGCTGGCCGGCACCAACTTCGGCCTGTATTTCCTGCTGCTGTGCCGGGAATGGCGCGGTGCGCTGAAAATGGAGGAGGTACGGTGGTACTACGCCATTGTCGCGTTAGCCACGCTATCCATCTCCCTGAGCCTTGTCGCCTCCGGACAGTTCAACTCCGTGCGGGAGGTGCTGTTTCAGGTGGCCTCCATCATCACCACCACGGGCTACGCCACCACGGACTTCGCCCTGTGGCCCATGCTCTCCCGGGGCATCCTGATTTTCCTGATGCTGCTGGGAGCCTGCGCCGGTTCCACCGGCGGCGGCTCCAAGGTTTCCCGGCTGGTGATCTATTGCAAGGTCGCCGTGCGGGAGGTACAAACCTTGGCAAAGCCCCGGGCGGTTCGCATTGTCTGCATGGACGGGAAAAAGCTGGAGGACCCGGTGATTCGGGGGGCGCTGCTGTATCTTGTGACCTACGTGCTGATTTTTATCATCTCCCTGTTTTTGATTTTTTTGGAAAATCTGGATTTTGAAACCTCCTTTACCGCCGTGGCCGCCACCCTGAACAACATCGGCCCCGGCCTTGGAGCGCTGGGCCCCACCTGCAACTTCAGCTTCCTGTCTCCGCTGAGCAAGCTGGTGCTGTGCTTCGATATGCTGGCCGGGCGGCTGGAGCTGTTCCCGATTCTGATTTTGTTCAGCCGGAGGGCCTGGGGCAGAAGCTAACAGGCTTTGCCGCGTGCAGATTTTTCTCTATGACCGTGAGCGCCTCCCCCGTTTTCGGGGGAGGCCCCTTCCTTCTTACCGCAAATTTAAAAAAAATTTGCTCGAAACCGTTTCCAATTTTTTATCATGGCTTGCAAAAAAAATTCGTTATGATAAACTAGGAAAGTACAAAACACAACGCAAAAAGGAGTTGGAATCAATTGGCTAATTACATGTGGATTGGTTTCCTGGGTGCTGCCATTGCTTTGCTCTTCGCGCTTTTCCAGCGGAGCAACGTCATGAAGCACTCCGAGGGCACCGAGAAGATGCAGAAGATCGCCGCCTCGATTCGGGAGGGCGCAAACGCATATCTGAAGCATCAGTACACAACCGTGGCAAAGGTATTTGTAGTCGTCTTTGTCATTCTGCTCATCCTGGCTCTGGCCGGAATGTTGAGCATCTTTACCCCCTTCGCTTTTGTGACAGGTGGTATCTGGTCCATGCTGGCGGGCTTTATCGGCATGAAAATTGCCACCTCCGCCAACGCCCGCACTGCTTATGCCGCCTCCGAAAGCCTGAATAAGGGCCTCCGGGTGGCATTCTCCTCCGGTTCCGTCATGGGCTTTACCGTGGTGGGCCTGGGCATTTTCGACATTTCCCTGTGGTTCACCGTGCTGTACTACGGATTTGGCATCACGGACGCCACCTCCCTGGGCAACATCATGGTCATGAACGGCATGGGTGCCTCCTTCATGGCGCTGTTTGCCCGTGTGGGCGGCGGCATCTACACCAAGGCCGCCGACGTGGGCGCTGACCTGGTGGGCAAGGTGGAGGCCGGTATCCCCGAGGACGACCCCCGGAACCCCGCCACCATCGCGGACAACGTGGGCGACAACGTGGGCGACGTGGCCGGTATGGGCGCTGACCTGTACGAGTCCTATGTCGGCTCCATTCTGGCGACCTTCTCTCTGAGCGCCATGGCAGGCTACGGCTTCAAGGGTATGCTGCTGCCCATGCTGCTGGCTGTGGTGGGCATTATCTGCTCCATCATCGGCTCCTTCCTGGTCAAGACCAAGGAGGACGCGACCCAGTCCTCTCTGCTGCGCTCCCTTCGTACCGGCACCTACACCGCCGCTGTTCTGTCCGCCATCTGCGCCATTCCGCTGGTGCTGCTGACGGTGAACAACCTGGGCGTCTATGTGGCGATCCTCTGCGGCCTGGTGGGCGGCTGCGCCATCGGCTATTTCACCGAGTATTACACCTCCGACACCTACAAGCCCACGCAGAAGCTGGCCGATGCGTCTGAAACCGGCTCCGCCACCATCATCATCGGCGGTCTGTCCCTGGGCATGAAGTCCACCATGGCCTCCATCCTGATCGTGGCTGCGGCGGTTATCATCGCCTTCTTCGCGGCTGGCGGCGGCATCACGTTCAACAGCGGCCTGTACGGCATCGGCATTGCCGCCGTGGGTATGCTGTCCACCCTGGGCATCACCCTGGCTACCGACGCTTACGGCCCCGTGGCCGACAACGCCGGCGGTATCGCCGAAATGGCCGGTCTGCCTGAGGAGGTTCGTGACCGCACCGACGCGCTGGATTCCCTGGGCAACACCACTGCCGCCACCGGCAAGGGCTTTGCCATCGGCTCCGCTTCCCTGACCTCTCTGGCTCTGCTGGTTTCCTATGTCCAGATTGCCAATGACAAGCTGGCGAACCTGGGTCGGGACACCATGGATCTGACCCTGACCAATCCGCCTGTGCTGGTGGGCCTGTTCGTGGGCGCTATGCTGACCATGGTATTCTCCGCGTTCACCATGAGCGCTGTGCAGACTGCGGCCCAGTCCATCGTGGTTGAGGTTCGCCGTCAGTTCAAGGAAATCCCCGGCATCATGACCTATGAGGCCGATCCTGACTATGCCACCTGCGTGGGTCTTTGCACCAAGGGCGCACTGCATGAGATGATCGCGCCCGCACTTCTGGCGATCATCGTTCCCATCGTCACCGGCCTGATTCTCGGCGCTGAGGGCGTTGTGGGCCTGCTGGGCGGCGTGTCCGTCTGCGGCTTCGCCATGGCCGTGTTCATGTCCAATGCCGGCGGCGCCTGGGACAATGCCAAGAAGTACATCGAGGCCGGTCATCACGGCGGCAAGGGCTCTGACTGCCACAAGGCCGCTGTCGTAGGCGACACCGTGGGCGACCCCTTCAAGGATACCTCCGGTCCTTCCCTGAACATCCTGATTAAGCTCTGCTCTACCGTCTCCATCGTGTTCTCCGGCTTGATCGTTACCTTCAACCTGTTGGGTGTGATTTTCTAAGAACAAGTTCATATCGGCAATCGTTACCCGCCCGTCCGGAATCCCGGACGGGCGGGTTTTTGTTGATAAATGGCAGACATTTGAACGATGTTTTGCTTGAACAACGCGGTGAAGCTCTTGAAATCTATTCTGAACTTGGCCAAGCCGTCACAGCATAATGATAATGAGTGCCAGGCGGCGGATAAATTGCCCCTCCAAAAGAGGTTTATCCTTTCTCAATTAAAACTTACATTCTCCCGGTTGGAATGTTATAATTTATATGAACTGTATTATATATAGCACTTCAACAACAAGAGGATGATATATTTATGAAAGAGAGAATCATAACGAAAAATTTCTGCTGTATCTTTTTGGCGCTGTTTTTTGTATCGAACATCATGTATATGCTGATGTCAACGATGTCGGAATATACAACCGCCTTTGGAGCCTCGACGATGATTGCCGGAATGGTTACGGGCATTTATACGATTGGCGGAATCTTTTCCAGGCTATACGCCGGCAGCGGAGCACAGCGATGGGGTTGGCGGCGCTTTGCCGTCACCTTCATGCTGCTTCACCTGGCCGCCTGTGGGTGTTACTTCGTCGTGGATAACGTGGCAATATTACTTCTTGTTCGGTTTATCCATGGTTTGGGATACGGCGGCGCCGCCAACATCATTTTGACGATTGGAATGTCAATTTTGCCGAAAAGCCGCTACGGGGAGGCCTCCGGATCCTTTATGCTGGTGCCAACCCTGGCCATAGCCAGCGGCCCCTACGCTGGAGCCTATGTATATGACACCTTTGGGCCGACAGGCTGCTTTATCATGACCATGATTTTCTCCGTATTGATGCTCCTGTTCATCTTAGCCATGGATTTAAAGGAGATCGACCCCGGCGCACAGAAAACGGAACGAAAGGAAACGAGCGCCACCGGCCTGAATCGAATCTTTGAGGTCAGAGCCGTCCCCATCTCGTTTTGTATGTTCCTGTTCGCCTTTGGTTATGTAGCGGTCATGTCTTTTTATCGCCTGTATTCCGTTGAGACGAATCTGACCTCCGAATTTTCCTATTTCTTTCTCATGTATGCGGTGGTGTTGCTTTGCACCCGCCCGATGGCAGGTAAAATACAGGATAAATATGGAGATAACGTCATCATTTATCCCGGCATTGTGGCACAGGCAATCGGCTTATTTCTGATTGCCTGGAAGCCCTGTATGGCAACAATCGTCCTCTGTGCAATCGGGTGCGGCCTGGGCTATGGCACGTTGAATTCCTGCTGCAACTCCATCGCGTGCCGCCAGGCCAGCCCGGAGCGCCGCTCCTACGCAGTTTCTACCTTCTGGGTGTTCTGCGATGGCGGCATGGGCATGGGGCCAACCATACTTGGCGCGATAGCGGGTGCGGCAGGATATCCTGTTATGTACTACGCAGCCGCCGCTGTGACCATTGTTGCACTGCCAATCTATTATCTCGCATGGGGAAGGAAGGGCGGAAAAGCAGCGCCGCCGGCATAATAATAGTATTCGCCCCAAATGCACGCTGA
>JAJQBJ010000085.1 GCA_021203345.1 Oscillospiraceae bacterium | reverse complement strand
CTTTAACAAAAACATATTTACACCCCCTGTTATTTCCTAATCCTATTTTACCAGAGCCGTCAGATAGAGCAAGGATGTCATCACGGCTATGTATCGGCATGGGGATTGCTCCCCATGCCTTGGCGGTCTGGTTTATGTGAGAGAAGCAAGAACCCGCAGGGATTCCTTTTGGGTCGCCCAAATCTCATCCAGCCGCTCCTGTAAGTCCTGAATGTCAGCGGCGTAAATGCTGCCGGTGGCATTGGCCTTTTTCGAGTACTGATTAAGGTTATTCGAGCATTTGCGGAGAAGGACGCTGATCTGCCGGGGATAGTCATAATCCATGCTGAGACAATAGCCGTTCAGCGCCATTTTGCGGAGATAGGCGCTCATACTGCGAACGCCGCCGGCCTCCATCTTTTTGCGGATGATCTCCAGCTCGGACGGGCTGACCCGAAAGTGCAGCATCACGTCCCGGTTTTCGCTTTCTGCCATCACAGCACCTCCTCGGTGTGCTGGGTGGTATCCCGGCGGGGCGGCGGCACCTGACTGGACTTCTGTTTCAGGTCAGCCAGCACAGAGGGGCGTTCCCCGGTATCCTGTGCAGGAGTGCTACCGCCCTCCATATTGAGGGCGGCATCCAGTTCGGCCAGTCGTGCGGATTTCTCTGCCAGCTCCGCCTCCTGGGGGAAGGGCTTACCCACCTCTGCCTGCGCCGCCTCCCGTTGCTGTTCCAGCGTTTCCAGCCGGGTCTGCGCCTGCTCCAGCCTTGCGGGGATGTTGACCAGCGCATTGTCCAGCCGGATCAGGTTGCCCCTGGCATCAGTGCCAATGGGTACACGATGGGTCATACTGCCTTTCAGGGCGATCATGAACTCCTTGTTGAAGCTGTCAAAGGACAGCTCCATCTGGAACCCCCGATAACTGCCCAGCGGATAGCCCTCCACGGCATTGGCGGTTTTGCAGACAGCGAGGATGGCCTCGCCAGCGTCCGCCTTTTCCGTATAGGTTCTCCCGGCCACGGTCATACCGGCGAAGCCGTCTTTGGGGTGCGGGTGTGCCATAACTGTGGCGATGTCCTGCCGGAAGCCCTCGATATTGCTGTGCTGCTGTTCGATCTCCCCGGGGAAGTATTTCAGGAGCTGGTCTTCCAGCCGGTATTGCTTACTGCGGAAGTCCGCTTTCAGCACTTTCAGCCTGGCCACGTCGATGTCCAAGTCCATCTTCTCCTTGATGAGCGGAGAACCGGCGCACAGCGCCTTAATCTCCGCATAGGAGAGAGCCTGCTCGTCCACATCGTCGCAGGAGCGAACCGGCGACTTGCTTGTCATGATCTGCGAAATAAACTTCTGCTTGTTCTCAAGGGTCTGGTAGAGGTAGGCATCGAAGGTTCCCTCGGTAACATAGCTGTATACATGGACTTCCTTATTTTTATTACCCTGGCGGATGATACGCCCGTTGCGCTGGGTCATGTCGGCAGGCCGCCAGCCCACATCCAGGTGATGAACGGCCACCAGCCTGTCCTGGACATTGGTGCCTGCGCCCATTTTCTGCGTGGAACCCAGCAGCACCCGCACCTGGCCGGAGCGCACCTTTGCAAACAGCTCCTTCTTTTTCGCTTCCGTGTCGGCGTCGTGGATAAAGGCAATCTCCTCATGGGGAACACCCATTGCCTCCAGCTTTTTACGAATATCGTCATAGACGTTGAAGCTGCCATCGCTTTTGGGGGTAGACATATCGCAGAACAGGAGCTGGGTCAGTCGGCCCGGCGTCCCTTCCTGCCAGATACGGAACACATTGTTCACGCAGGCATTCAGCTTGCTGTTGGGGTCATCCGGGAGTAACGGGTTCATAAGACGCTGGTCGAGGCCGATTTTACGCCCGTCCGACGTGATGCAGAGCATATTATCCTCTGAGGCATCTACCAGTCCGGCATGCACTTTGGACGCCCGTTCCGACAGCGCCGCCACCATCTCTTGCTGAATCTCCGAGGGCTGCACCACCACCGTCTCAAAGTGAGCCTCCGGCACAGGCAGATCAAGCTGGTCGCTGGTCTTGATGTCCGCAACTTCCTTTAGCATGGCCATCAATTCAGGCAGATTGAAAAAGCGGGCGAACCTCGTTCTCGCTCGATACCCAGTGCCTTCTGGCGCAAGCTCGATGGCCGTCTGGGTTTCACCAAATGTTGACGCCCATGCGTCGAAATGGGTCAATCCTTTCTGCTGGAGCGTACTGTACTGGAGATAGCGCATAACGGTGTAAAGCTCCGTCATGGAGTTGCTGACCGGCGTACCGCTGGCAAAGATAACACCGCGTCCACCGGTGATTTCGTCCATATAGCGGCACTTCATAAACATATCCGAACTGCGCTGCGCCTCGGAAATGGAAAGTCCGGCCACATTCCGCATTTTCGTGTACAAGAAAAGGTTTTTGTACGCCTGTGACTCGTCCACAAAGAGCCTGTCAACGCCCAACTGTTCAAACGTCACCACATCGTCCTTCCGTTCCGTGCTGGTCAGCTTGTCCAGCCTGGCCTGAAGGGATCGCCGGGTCTTCTCCATCTGCTTGATGGTAAAATTCTCCCCACGGCTATATTTCAATTCTGCAATCGCGTTCTCGATGTCGTCGATCTGCTCCTGCAACAGACGCTCCTGACGCTCTGCGGACACCGGGATTTTTTCAAACTGGCTGTGGCCGATGATAACAGCGTCGTAGTCGCCGGTAGCAATTCTGGCGCAGAACTTCTTCCGCCGTGCGGTCTCGAAGTCCTTCCGGGTAGCCACCAGAATCTTTGCGCTGGGATAGAGCCGCAGGAACTCATTGGCCCACTGGGTAGTCAGGTGGTTGGGAACCACAAAGAGGGACTTCTGGCATAGCCCCAATCGTTTACTCTCCATCGCCGCCGCAGCCATCTCGAACGTCTTGCCTGCCCCCACTTCGTGCGCCAACAGGGTGTTGCCGCCGTAGAGAACGTGTGCAATGGCGTTTTTCTGGTGTTCCCGTAACGTTATTTCAGGGTTCATACCAACAAAGCGGATATGAGAACCATCATACTCACGGGGCCTGGTGGAATTAAATAGCTCGTTGTACTGCTGACAGAGCGCCTCTCGGCGTTTCGGGTCTTTCCACACCCAATCCTGAAAGGCGTCCTTGATGGCCTGCTGTTTTTGCTGGGCCAGGGTGGTCTCTTTCTTGTTCAGGACACGCTTCTGCTTGCCATCGGCATCCTCCACCGTGTCATAGATACGGATGTCCTTCAGGTTCAGCGTCTCCTCCAGGATACGATAGGCGTTTGCCCTGTCTGTTCCATAGGTCACATAGGCCGCTACATCGTGGCGGTTTGGTACGGTTTTGCCCGTGATCTGCCACTCCGCCGTCAGGGGCGAGAATTTAACCTCGATATTCCGGCGCATATAAAAGGGCGTCTCAGAGATTTCATACATGAACTGCTGGATATATTCCCTGTCCACCCAGGTGGCACCCAACCGCACGTCGATCTCCGAGGCGTCCAAGTCTTTGGGCTGTGCCTTTTCCAGCGCAGTCACATTGACTTGATAGCTGGGGTCAGACTTTACAGCCAGCCGTGCCGCCTGGAGTTTCGCCCGGACGTTGCCGGACAGATAATCGTCGGCGGTGTGCCAGCCCTTTGTTTTATCCTCTGCATCCGCCTCCAATGGATCAAGGAAGATAACGCCAGACAGCTCCTCGATGATACGGTCAAACTCGCCCGGCATTCCAAGCAACTCCGACATGAAGGGCAGGTCAACCCTGCCATGCTCCCCAATGGAAACGGCCAGCGCCTCCACCGGCGTGTCCACGCTGGTCACGCTCCGGTCAGGCCGGATGGTGCGTTTCGTGAACATATCCGCCTTGCCGATGAGCTTGCCGTCCTCGTCTACGTCCTCCAGAGAACAGAGCAGGTAGTAGGAAGAATCGTCCCCGAACACCCTCGCATTGGGGCGGGAGTTCAGCAGGCCATACTTCGCTGTAAAGGTATCGTAGGCCAGCTCCAACTCGTGCTGTTTTGCCTTGATTGTCTCGTCCGGATAGTCCTCCAACTGATACTCGATCAGCTCGTTCACTGTCTGGCGCAGGCTAATCATGCCAAGCGCCCGCTGTCGAGCCGTGTCGCTGAGCGCCACATGGCGCATGATAGAATCCTCCCGAAAATACACCTCGCCATTCACCGATGAAAAAGAGAAGTTCTTCACGTTGGGGTCGGCGGGGATGGTATCGGTGCCTGGTGTCAGACTGTCCTCCGGGGAAAGCTCCACCGCATGATAGTTGCCCTGAATGTGTGAAACAGCTTCGTGGAGTTGCTCCGTCAGGTCAGCGCCGGGGATGGGTGCAACGGTACATTCCTCCCGTCCGTATTGGGTGCTTTGAGAAGTCAGCTCACCCAGCACCATTTCCGGGTGGTCAACAAAATAGCTGTTGATGGCAAATCCATCCGGGGTCTGGCCTAAGTGTACCCAGTCAGGGTCAATGTCGATGGGGGTATCCCGTTTCTGGAAGAATATAATATCCGAGACAACATCCGTTCCGGCGTTGGCTCTAAATGCGTTGTTCGGCAACCGAATAGCACCCAGCAGCTCCGCCCGCTGCGCCAGATACTTGCGCACCTCCGGGGACTTGGCATCCATGGTATAGCGGGAGGTGACAAAGGCCACCACGCCGCCGGGACGCACCTGGTCGAGCGCCTTGGCAAAGAAATAGTTGTGGATACTGAATCCCAGCTTGTTGTAGGGCCTGTCGTTGACCTTGTAATCGCCAAACGGCACGTTGCCCACGGCGAGGTCGTAAAAATCGCGCCGGTCTGTGGTCTCAAACCCGGCTACCTTGATGTCAGCATGGGGATAGAGCTGTCGGGCAATGCGGCCCGTAATGCTGTCCAACTCCACGCCGTAGAGCTTACTGCCTGCCATGCTGTCAGGGAGCAACCCAAAAAAGTTACCGACACCCATTGATGGCTCCAGGATATTGCCAGTCTGGAAACCCATGTTGCCGACGGCTTCATAGATGGCCTTGATAACAGTGGGGCTTGTATAGTGTGCGTTCAGAGTAGAAGCACGGGCGGCGGCATACTCGTCCTCAGTGAGCAGGCTTTTCAGCTCCTGATATTCCTGCGCCCAGGCGGGCTTGTTGGGGTCAAAAGCGTCGGCCAGCGAACCCCAGCCCACATAGCGGGACAATACTTCCTGCTGTTCCGGGCTGGCCTGCAAACCCTCGGCTTCCAGGTGCTGCAACAGTCGGATAGCCGCAACATTGGCCTGGTACTTGGCCTTGGGTCCGCCCTCACCCAGTGCATCGTCTGTGATGTGGAAGTTCTGAGCGTTCCGGTGGGTCTGCTCTTTATAGTCAGCGTACAGCGCTTCCTCGGCGGCTTCCCGGCTGGGGAAAGTGTGCCATTCGCCGCCGATCTGGACGGAGATGGGGTTTCTGTCTATGGCCTCCTCCGGAGTTAGCTCCGGTTCGACCACAGGTTCAGCCGCCGTTTCCTGCGCTGGGGCAGGCTCCTGTGCAGGCGTATCCTGTTCAGGTTCACCGAAGTGGAGCGTCCTGAACTCCACATCGAAGGGCAGGCCGTTCTGTTCGCCAGGATAAAAAGCCACTGGCTCCTCGGTCACGGTTGGGTGTTCCCTGGGTGTCGGTTCCGCCTGCTGCTTCTGGGGATAGCGCTCCATGACCCGCAGAAAGTTTTCTCGGCTTTCTGCTCGGAGGACAGGGAACCGAAGCGACGGGTCAAGCAGATGAACATCCGATGTTCCGATGCTGTCGATGATAAAGGGTTTGCCGTCCTCCAGATAGACGGTTTCGCCTACGGCATAGGGGAAAGCCTCCTCCGGGTGAAGTACTGTCTGCACCTGTTCCCGTATGCCAGGGGTATCCTTCAACTCGGCGCTGTTAATAAAGTCATATGCGTATTCCCAACTGTTAAAGATAATGTGGTCATCTTTCAAAACCCCAAAACAGATGGGATTGGCCTCTGTGGGACGGAATGGAAATCCAGCGACCTCCATCGCCGCCACAATGCGCTGTTGGTCTGGGGTCAAGCCGGACAGCACCTGATTTCGATAGTCCTGCTGCTCCGTTTCAAACTGTTCGGCCTGCTCTGCAAAAGGAGGCACAGATACTTTCTGACGGCGATTTGCCTCCAACTCCTCCCGATATTTCTCTGCCTGCCAGCGGCTGACAAAGTCTATGGTTAGACCGTCTGTGTCCTCATAGTAACTGCCTGTCTGGTCATCCCAAATGGAATAAGCCACTTGGCCCGGATACCAGTCCACCTCGATCACATGAAAACGAACTTTGGGACTAACGGCCTCGCTATCAGCCTCTGGAACAACGGTTGCTGTTTCCTCTTGTTCTTCCGTATCTACAAGGGGCAAAGGAGGAGTTTTCAGCTCTGCATCATGGTTCTGGTGATAGGCTTCAATTTCATCATCTGTTACATCGGTCAGTGAATCAAAGTCCAGAAAAGAAAGCTCCTGCTCTATCATCTCCTGCAAGGAACCGTATTGCCTGGGTTCCAGACGATAGTCACCGAGGTATCGCTCGATTCGGTAGTTCACGAGATCTGCATTAACCTGAATTGGAATATCCTCGTCCCCGACAGTGGTGAACGCAAGGCCGACGCTGGTCAAATCTCCAAAGTCAACCTCTGTATCTCCAAACTCAGTGATGCAGTAATCCTCAATGAGAGATTTGGCTAGATCTAAACCAGAAAGCTGGGGTTCTTCCTCAGTCTCTTTTGGCACAGGTTCGGCAGACTCCTTTTCCTTCTGAATTTGTGCCTGTTCCTCCGCCGTTAGATAGTGGTCAGCCTTTATCAGCGCATCAACCCGCTTGGCGACAGCGTTCCAAGACAGCGTGACAGTCGCACATCCGTCCTTTTGCAGTTTAATACCCTTACCATCATGACTTTCATCACTGTGACGCTTATTGGAGAACGCCCCACTGTGACCGCCAATACCATATTCTTTTTTGAGAAAATCCGCCTGCTCTTTGGTAGTGTACGGTTCAGAGAAGAAAGCGTAGATCCGACCCTTTCCGCCAGCCATCAGACTGCCATAGGAAATAGCCTCGTCCAGCTCATCCTCGGTGATGAACTGCCCTGCACCCGGCACCGCCGCCATATCCGAAGCGTATTCCTTCCACGGAGCAGCCAGGTCATGCAGCCCGTTCAGCATGGCTGGGATATTGAGATGATGGAAGCGGAGAATACCCCGTTCCTGCTCATAGACCTGTGCAAATGCCTCCATGTCCTGCGTGATAGCTGCTAGGGTCTCCGGGTCAGCCAGCGCCTTTGCCAGCCGTTCCGTCTCCTGAGGGAAGCCGACGCCACGGTAGCTGTCCAGTGAGGGCATCAGCGACATTCCCTTAGCTATTTCCGAGAAATCTTGCCGCAGATACCACAGGGACTGCGCCAGTTGGGTGCGGTAATAATCCTGACTCTCGGCAAGCTCCACGTTGGTGGCGAACTGACCAGCCTCCATCAGCTCCCCGATACGCTCGGCGGCATTCAGCCAGGGGATATACATTCCTGGTGCCGCATCCCGTGCATGGTCGCCACTGGCCAGCCAAATACCCTGCTCCCCGAACCATGCGGACATTCTGCCGCTGTCGGTGAGCAGACCCAGACCGCCACGGTATTCCCGGCTCAGGAAGTTTGCGATCTCTATGGGAGACTTGCCGGTCATAAACAGCGCCGCCACTTCCATCCGGGTCTGTTCCGTTCTGCCGCCCAGCCGAAGCACATGGTCAATGTCCTCCTGGGGCAAAGAGAAAGCGGAGGGCGTTTCGCTCTCCGCTTCATGGTCGATCTGTGCGATTTGTTCCGCTTCCGTGGGGAAGATGAGGGTCATCTGCTCGTATTGGGTTGGCTCCTGCTCAAAGGGGTTTAGCTGTATACCAGCTCCGTCAGCACGATCTCCTCCGCCTGTGCTTTCAGGCTGTTCATGTGCT
>JAJQBJ010000114.1 GCA_021203345.1 Oscillospiraceae bacterium | reverse complement strand
TGGAAAGACTTTTTTGTTTTTTCACTGTCTACTTGACAGGGGGCACTTCAAAACTGTACCGGGGGATTTTTTGCCTTCATTTCTTGCTCTGGCAGAAAGAAGCGGAGGCCCGCATATGCAGTCCTCCGCTCTTTGCATCCTGTTATCTGCATCACCGCCGGGAGTTGACCTCCCGGCCTTATCTGCGGCATCGCCGCTCTGTATTTTCACGCCCCGGGTGGGGCGGATTCGGCGTTTTGCGCCCTCAGGCGCTCAGTCCGTCCAGGAACTCCATCAGGATATACTGATCCTGGGTTCCGTTGGCAAACAGCTCCAGCTCCTCGTTCTGATCCTGAAGCAGGGCTGCGATCCCAATGTACTGCGACATGGCAGACTTCAGGTCATATTTATCTCCATGGACTGACTCCAGCCAAACAGAGTTGGAGCATTTACCGATGGCCTGCTTGAATGCCTCTACATCCTTTAAGCTTCTGAGTTTCATAGAAAAACCTCCTGTCATATCATATTTTTACTTTTATTGACGGAGTGGCCTCGTGGCCGAAACGTTGTGTGGAAACGTTTTCAATCTCCATCTGCTTTACATTATATCCATTTTTGCCGCGAAATCAACTGTGAAAAGCGACGACCTTTTCTCCACAGGAGCAAAAAATTCAGCACTTTCACAAGAATGTGAAGGTGCTGAATGACAGTTTTCGATTTAATCTGTTCCCCGGGATCATTCCGTCCCGGCAAGCCCTGCCGTCAGCGCGTCCCGCTGCGCTCCCTCAAAGCGCTCGCCGCTCTGATCCAGAATATCCACCCGACAGGCCCGCAGAAAATCCGGCTTCAGCCCCGGACATTCCTGCCCGATGGCCTCCCCCAACAGGGTCGGATTCAGGCCGGGATTCTGCCCCGCCAGGGCGATGGTCAGGGTCAGCGCTTCCTCGGAGCGCTCCATGCGATATGCCCCCATCAGGGGGATCAAATCCACGGTGGTAAAGCCGCTTTTGGCCTTTTTGCTCTTTTTCTGCATCACCAGCGCCGGGCGGGAGAACAGGGCGGTCAGCTGCTCCTCCGCGCCCTGAGGAACGCCGCTGTCATAGAGCAGCTCCAGCCGCCAGATCAGCTTTCCGATCTCCTTGGTGGGACGGCTGGCTTCATAGGCCCCCAAAATGGTCAGGCCCTCCGGCAGCGCCGGATTCAGACGCGCCGGAACCTCCTCCAGCGTGCAGCCCCCCTCCAGGCCGAAGTCCAGCAGCTCACACTGGGAGGAAAAGCCCAGGGACAGGGGCACCGCCACGGAGATAAAGGGGTGGGGATTGAACTTCCCCACATGGCGGATGGAGATGCCCGCCCGCAAAAAGGCCCGCTGAAAGGTTCGCATCAAATCCAGATGGCTGATATAAATGGCCCGTCCCTCCTTGCGGAATAAAAGCCGTTGGTCACTCATCGCATTTCCTCCCCTTTTCCAGCAGGCAGTTGGCCCCGCAGCCCGTGCATTGCTTCCGGCAGTTGGGGGACACCACAGAGCGGTAGCAGGCCTCCCGCTCCTTCCAGAGGAAGTCCTCCCGCACGCCGTCGGAAATCATGGCCCAGGGCAGCAGCTCGTCCCGGGCCCGGGGGCGGCTGGTGTAAAAGTCCGGGTCGATGCCGCAGTCCCGGAACGTCTCCATCCATCTGTCATAATCATAGCACTCGTCCCAGGAGTCGAAGTGTGCGCCCTTCTTCCAGGCATCGTAAATCACCTTTCCCAGCCGCCGGTCGCCCCGGGCCAGCACCGCCTCCATATAGGACATATCCGCGTCGTGCCAGTTGTACACGATAGACCGGTTCCGCATATGCTCCCGCAGCAGCTTCACCCGGCGCTGATATTCCTCCATGGAAATCTGCTGCTCCCACTGGAAGGGCGTATGGGGCTTGGGGACAAAGAAGGAGGTGGACACGGTGATTTTCACGCCCCGGGAGCGGTTGGGCGTGACCTCCCGCCAGGTCTGATAGACCTTGTAGGCCAAATCTGCAATGCCCAGCACGTCCTCGTCCGTCTCCGTGGGCAGTCCCAGCATAAAGTACAGCTTCACCGTGGAGTACCCGCCGGAGAACGCCTTGCGTGCGGTGTTCAGCACGTCCTCCTCCGTCACGTCCTTGTTGATGGCGTCCCGGAGGCGCTGGGTTCCCGCCTCTGGTGCAAAGGTCAGGCCCGATTTCCGCACCCGCTGAATCCGCTCCATCAGCTCCATAGAGAAGTTGTCCGCCCGGAGGGAGGGCAGATTCAGGCTGATGCTGCGGGGCTCGCAGTAGTCCAACAGCCCATCGCACAGGTCGTTCAGGGGGCGGTAATCGCTGGTGGACAGGCTGGACAAGGTGATTTCCTCGTACCCGGAATCCTGGGCGGAGCGAATTCCCTGCTCCACCAGCGTCTCTACGCTTTTTGTCCGCACCGGGCGATAGGTATAGCCCGCCTGACAGAACCGACAGCCCCGGATACAGCCCCGAAAGACCTCCAGCATCACCCGGTCATGCACGATCTCTGTGGAGGGAATGATGGTGCGGGTGGGGTAATAGGCCTTGTCCAAGTTCTGCACAATCCGCTTTGTGACCTGCGCCGGGGCCCCCTCACGCGGGGTGATGGAGGCCACGGTTCCGTCCTCATGATAGGTCACGTCGTACAGGGAGGGAACATACAGGCCGGGGATTTGGGCGGCCTGCCGCAGATACTCCTGCTTGCTCCAGCCCAGCGCTCTCCCCTTCCGGTACAGCTCCAGCATCTCCACTGTGACCTCCTCCCCCTCGCCCAGGGAGAAGATATCCACAAAATCCGCCAGCGGCTCCCCGTTAAAGGCGCAGGTGCCCCCCGCCACCACGATGGGGAATTCCTCCCCCCGCTCCGCCGCCAGAACCGGGATATGCGCCAGATCCAGCATATTCAGCAGGTTGGTGTAGGCCATCTCGTACCCCAGGGAGAAGCCGACAAAGTCAAAATGGGTGATGGGGTCGCCGGATTCCAGACCGTACAGGGGGATATCCGCCTTTCGCATCTCCTCCTCCATGTCGATCCAGGGGGCAAAGACGCGCTCGCACCAGACCCCCTCCATCTCGTTCATAATACCGTATAAAATCCGCATCCCCAGGTTGGACATCCCGATCTCGTAGGTGTCCGGAAAGCAAAAGGCAAAGCGCAGGTTCACCTGTGCCTTATCCTTGACCACGGCGTGATACTCTCCGCCGGTGTACCGGGCCGGCTTCTGCACCCGGGGCAAAATTCGTTCCAGTTTCGGGTTCATCTGATTTCCCCTCATTCGTTCAAGCTGCCCCTATTTTACCCGGAAGAAGGGAAAATGGCAAGCCCTACTTTCCGCAAAGCCAAATTCCCGCTGGGCGATCACCAGCCACAGGGCGAACAGCGCCAGCGCCGGTGTGCCGCTCTGTTCCAGCATCAGCCACAGCCCCCCGGCCAGTAGCGCCAGAGCGCAGCTCAAGGACAACCGACCCGAAAGCCTTGTCCCATCTTCCACGCCCAGCAGCCCCGTCAACAGCAGCCGCATCAGCTGTCCCCCGTCCAGGGGCAGCACCGGCAGCAGGTTCAGCAACCCCAGAATCAGCCCCGCCCCGGCCAGCAGCGGCCAGCCCAGCCGGGCGCACAGCCCCGCCTGTAGCAGGTTCGCCAGCGGGCCTGCAGCCAGGATCATGGCGGCGTGGGCGGGATTCGGGGAGCCGGACAGCCGCAGCTCCCCGCCGGAAAGGGACAGCCGCAGATACTCCATCCGTCCGCCGCACAGCAGCGCCACCCCCAAATGCCCCAGCTCATGCACCAGCGCCCCGCCGCCAAAGCTCACCAGCAGCCACTCCTGCCCGAAAAAGCACAGCAGCGCCACCGCCAGCAAAAAGGGGGCGGTCATCCGCACCCGGCCCAGGCACAGCTCCCCCCGCTCAGACATGGCTCGCCCCCGTCCAGGGGAGGTAATGGGACAGCGAATCTCCGCCGCTGCCCAGCCAGCGCAGTTCCTCCCGTAAATGCTCGGTCTGCGCCAGCGTGACCGGCGTTGTCTCCACCGGCCACAGCAGGCTTTGAAAGACGGCGGAAAATTCCTCCTGCCCGGCCAGGGCCTCCCCCACCTGGGCCACCGTCTCCCGCAGGTCTGCACTGCGGGTCAGGGTGCTTTCCAGATAGGCCATGGCCGGGGCCACCGCCTCCGGCATCAGGCTTTTGGCCCCGAACAGGCCCAGAAACAGCGCCACGGACACCACCAGCCGCGCCCCGGTATGGCTTTTCCGTCTGCGGGCGGGGGTTCCGCCCGGCCTTTCGTCGCGGGCGCTCCTGCGGCCCCGCTCCTGCTGTGCATAACTGATTTTCATGCCGGTTCCTCCTCGTTCAAACTTCTGCTGTTCAGATTGTATGCGGGGTAGGAGGAAAATAGGACTGCGGCCCGCCGAATGGCGGGCCGCAGAGGGGGTTGTGTGAAGGATGTCTCAGTGGCGACCTCCGGTTTTTGCAGCTGTGTCGAATTAGCCGAAGCTCGCAGGCATACTTGCTCTGATTGTCACCACGATAACCAATATGCTTGCAATAAAAATTACCGACCAAATCCATAGCTTTTTGGATTTCAAATCAAGCTTTTCTTTGGTCGTTTTTTCAAGGATAATACCCATTATGACGGAAACTCCAAAGATACCACCCCAAATAACCCAACCGTAATGACCATGCCCGTATGCCGCGCCTGCCGGATTACGTCCGCAAAGCTCGCCAAGCAGCAGCGCAATCGCAAAACCAAACAGAGTGGTAAATGAAAAATACTTTTTCCCAAACAAGGCGGGAACGGCGGATATCGCCATAGCAATCCAGAAAATATTTTGGTGAAGCAGCCAGCCGTATAAATAACCAAATTGCGTCGGGTCGTTTCCAAACAGCCATCCCATTACGCTTGTTTGCCCCCTGGTGGCTCCGAAAATGCGTCCGGCGAGATAGATAACAATATATCCGCCTATCACAGCCAATGTAAGCAACAGGTTCGTTTTTCGTTTGGCTCGGCGTTCTTCGGCCTTCTTTTCCTCGTCCATTTTGTAGAGATAGTAAATCTGTTCTGCCGGGGAGGCTTTTTCATCTTTCTCGGAAGCCAAGAGCATATCTGCTGTTGTACCGAATATTTCAGCCAACTTGAAAAGATTTTCTGTACTCGGTGCGGATTGACCTGTTTCCCATTTTGTAACCGCCTGTCGGCTCACGCCAACTAATTCAGCGAGCTTTTCCTGTGACAGTCCGGCGCTTTTTCGTTGTTCCTTAATTCTTTCGCCTAATGACATATTGCTCACCTCCACCTATATTGTACGGAAAGCGGGAGTTTCTTTCAACCAACTATTCGGCAACTATCGGTTGCAACAACAAATAAGGGCAATTTGGCGCTTGAACCAGATCGCCACTGTCATAATATTTTACATCGGTAATGTATCAAATACAAGTCAGAAATGAGGGATATTTCTGCCGCCTTAGACAAACTTGGCCATCCGCGCCCCGCCTGAAATCTCCCCTTGACGCCGCCCCCGGATTCCCGTATGATAGAGCCAACACAAAACCACAAAAGGAGGACGGGCCTATGTCATCGCCCATCTATCGCGTCACCCGCCCCGGGGACGAGGCGCAGCTGTTGGAAATTTGGAGGCTGGCCTATGACGGGGACACAGCCTGCGCGGAGCTTTACTTTGACCGGTGCTACCACCCCGGGGACGGGATCACGGCGGAGGCAGACGGAACCCTGTGCAGCGCCATCTATCTGATGGACGGATACCGAATCCACCTGCCCGGCCGACCGGCGGAATCCTGCACCTACCTCTATGCGCTGGGTACCCCGGCAAAGTATCGGGGCCAGGGCTACGGGGGCCGAACCATTTGGCACTCCGGCGTGGAGGGCTATCACCGGGGAACGGATTGGGTATGCTTTCTCCCGGCCAGCCCGTCCCTGTACCGCTGGTACGCACGTTGTCTGGGTACCTATACCGTCTTTTTCCGCCGGGAATTTTCCGTGACCGGGGCGGAACCGGTGGGAACTGTCACCCCCATCTCTCCCCAGCAATACGGGGAACTGCGGGAGCGACTGCTGGCAGGCACGCCCCATGCGGAGCAGCCCTTGAAAGCCCTGTCCCTCCAGGCGGAGTTTTGCCGCTTGTACGGCGGCGGGCTGGTTGGAATCACGCTGGGCGACAGCCGGGGCGTGGGGGCCTATGACCGGGAGGGAGATACCCTGACCTTCCGGGAACTGCTGTTCCCCCAGGGAGATTCTCAGCTTGCCGCCCGGGCGGTGCTGGCCGCAGAACACGCCGCCGCCGCGCAGGTTCGCACCCCCGCCTTCTGGCACACGTCGCTGGGGAATGTGGTGGACGATAATGTGCTGGTGCCGGGGGGGAGGGCCTTTCCCACAACGGAGCTGCCGCCCTATTGGGGGGTGTCGTTGGACTGAAAGAGACAAAAAGGCTGCCCCGCGGGGCAGCCTTTTTCATTCGTCCTATTCAGGAGTTCGTTTTAGGTGTAAAATCAACCGAAATACCGCTTCAGCAGGCCGTCCAGCGCCTTGGCATGGCGGGCCTCGTCGCGGGCCATCTCATGCACGGTGTCGTGGATGGCGTCCAGGCCGTTCTTCTTGGCGCAGGTGGCCAGATCCACCTTGCCCTGGGTCGCGCCGTACTCGCACTCCACGCGCCAGGCCAGATTGGACTTGGTATCCGCCTTCATGTTCGGCTCCTGCTCCTCGCCCAGCAGCTCGGCAAACTTGGCGGCGTGCTCGGCCTCCTCATAGGCGGCCTTCTCCCAGTACAGGCCGATCTCGGGATAGCCCTCCCGATGGGCGATCCGGGCCATGCACAGATACATACCGACCTCGGAACATTCGGCAGTGAAGTTAGCCTTCAGCTGCTCCAGGATGTACGCCTTATCCTCGTCGCTGACGCTCTCGTTGTTCTTCACGGTCTTGTCATAGATGCCATACTCATGCTCGGCGGCCAGAGTGACCTCCCCGGCCATCTCCTTAAACTTGGAAGCGGGCACGTGGCAGACGGGACATTCTGCGGGCGGATTCTCGCCCTCGGCAATATAACCGCAAACAGTGCAAACCCATTTCTTCATAACAATATACCTCCTAAGCTGATATTAAAATTCAAGTTGAATTGTGCCTTCTTTATCAGTAACAATTCTCAATTAGGACTATACCATCTTTTCGCTGTTCTGTCAATCCCTTTTCCATCTTTTTTTCAGAAAAATGAGAATTTTTTTTCGCCGCGCCGCCAACGGGACATATTATCAAAAGGGGCCGGGCGTTTCCTCCCGCTTTTTGTATCAAGATGTACAAAAACAAAGATTTCCCGGAACATCCCTTGACAAATCCGGTGCAATCTACTAAAATAAAATCTAATCATTGAATTTCAAGTGATATCGAAACAGGCAATGATTGGGAGAGTAGCGTTGCGGATTCAGGCACAGCGAGGGAACATTTGATTGGTGCAAGTTCCTCCGAACCCCGGCGTGAAGGTCACCCATAAGCCGCCCGTCTGAACCGAGCCATGGATCGCAAGTAGGACGAGCCGACGGCCCCCCGTTACCGGGGCATCAAGTGCATGGATCTTCCATGAATTTAGGTGGTACCACGGAGAGCAGCTTCGTCCTATGGCAGGACGGGGCTTTTTTGTTTTTCCATCCCACCGGAGGGTTCATCCTTTCTAATTCAATTCAAAACGACCAAAGGAGGTCATTCCCATGCGGATGAAAGCATCCCAGGTGCTGATGGAGTGTCTGCTGGAGCAAGGCGTTGACACCGTCTTTGGCTATCCCGGCGGCACGATCCTGAACATCTATGACGAATTCGAGCTGCACGGCTACAAGGAAAAAATTCACCATATTCTGACCGCCCACGAGCAGGGTGCGTCCCATGCGGCGGACGGCTACGCCCGCTCCACCGGCAAGGTGGGCGTGTGCTTCGCCACCTCCGG
>JAJQBJ010000067.1 GCA_021203345.1 Oscillospiraceae bacterium | reverse complement strand
GACCACCTTCATGGAAAGACTTTTTTGTTTTTTCACTGTCTACTTGACAGGGGGCGCTTCATACCGCCGGGAGGGGTTGCTATTTGCTTGCAATTTTGAATGGGTATTACTCTGCTTCGGTCAGAAGCTCCAACAGCGCCTCCCGCGTGATATGCCCATCGAAGGAGGCTCCGTCGGAAATCACCTGGTCGCTCATCTCCCGCTTGGCCTCCTGAATGGCGACGATCCGTTCCTCGATGGACTCCCGCGCCACCAGCTTGGTCACGAACACAGTCTTGTCCTGTCCGATGCGGTGGGCCCGGTCAGTGGCCTGATCCTCCGCTGCCGCATTCCACCAGGGGTCAAAATGAACCACATAGTCCGCCGCCGTCAGGTTCAGTCCCGTGCCACCGGCCTTTAACGAAAGGAAAAAGACATCATAGTCGCCGGACTGAAACGCCTCCACCATGTCCCGGCGCTTTTCCTTGGTGTCCTTGCCGGACAGGTACAGGCACTTCATCCCCCGCTGCTGCGCCTCTGCATAGAGGGCCTCCAGCATGGTGGTGAACTGGGAAAAGACCAGCGTGCGATGTTCGGATTCCCGGGCCTCGTCCAGCAGTTCCATACAGGCGTCCACCTTCCCGGAGCCGCCGTGATAGCCCTCCAGATACAGCTCCGGGGTGCAGCAGAGCTGCCGCAGGCGGGTCAGGGCGGCCAACAGCTGAATTTGCTCGCGGTTCACGTCCTCGTCGGAGGTTTCCAACAGCTGTTGGCGAAGCTGCTGCTCCTGTGCCCGATAGAGCAGCCGCTGCTCCTGTGTCATCTCCACATAGCGAACGGTGGTGACCTTTTCCGGCAGTTCCTGTAACACGTTCTCCTTTTTCCGCCGCAGGATGAAGGGCGCCGTCATGCGCTGTAAGCGGGTCAGGGCAGCTTTGTCCCCCTCGGTAATGGGCGTTTCCAGCCGCTCCCGGAACTGGGCGTAGGAATAGAGATACCCCGGCATCAGGAAGTCAAACACGCTCCAAAGGTCGCTGAGCCGGTTGGAGATGGGCGTGCCGGTCAGGGCGAAGCGGTGTTCCGCCCGGATGCGCTTGACCGCTTTCGCCGCCTTGGTAGCCGGGTTCCGAATCTGCTGAGCCTCGTCCAGGATACAGCAGCCGAAGGTGCGCTCGTTATACAGGTCGATATCCCGCCGAAGCAGGTCATAGGAGGTGACGTACACATCTGCGTCCTCCGTCAGCTGCTGCTTTCGGCCTGCCGCTGTTCCGGAAATCAGCCGCACCCGCAGGCCCGGCGCAAACCGGGTCAGCTCCGCCTGCCAGTTGTACAGCAGCGAGGCCGGGCAAACCACCAGCGCGGTACTCCGCAGGTGCAACAGCAGGGCAATGGTCTGAATTGTTTTGCCAAGGCCCATATCGTCGGCCAGAATCCCCCCAAGGCCGCAGGCGGACAGGGTGCAGAGCCAGCGGAATCCGTTTTTCTGATAGCTCCGCAGCGTGGCGTTCAGCGCCTCCGGAACAGGGTAATCGCTGTCGGAGTAATCCCGCAGCTCCCGGATCAGATGCTTGAAATCCGTGGAGCGCTGGAGGTCGATACCCGCGTTTTGCTCCGTCAACAGGTCGTTTACATACCGGGCGCGGAACATGGGAACCTGGGCGTGGGGCTTTTCATCCATCCCAATGACCTGGGACAGCTCGGACAGCACCGCCAGGCTGCCGGATTCCAGGCTGAGAAATTCCCCGCTGCGTAATCTGTAATACCGCTTTTTCACGGAATAGGCGTGCAGCAGGCGGCTGAATTCCTCCGGCGGCAAGTCCTCCGCCTCCATGCTCACGTCCAGCAGCCCGCCTGCCAGACTGACGCCCACACGGGCGGTAGGCGTGGGCTTGATTCGCAGGCCACGCAAACCATTGTCCAGATAGACCTCGCCGGTCTGCCGCAGCTCGTCCAGGCCGGTCTTTAAAAAATCGTAGATTGCGTCCTCGTCTGTGATTTGCTGGAACTCCCTGGAACCGGATGGGGAGAAATAGCGGCGCACCAGCGTCTGTACCGGCTCCTCCAGCTCCGGGCGGCGGTATTCGCCGTTGCTCGCCACAAAGAGGGGATATTCCGCGCCGCCATAGCGCACCAGCGGACGCAGACGAACCCCGCCCTCCCCGCTGAGATAAAACAGGAATTCCGGGGTCTGGGGCCGGTATTCGCTCAAATCCAAATTCTGAAGCTGCACATCCACATACGGCTCCAGACAGGGAAGGACGTTGCCGCAAAAGACGCGGTAGTCCTCCTGACTGAGAAATTCGCTGCTTGTCGGGCGGGAGTAGCTTTTGTCCGCTGCTTGAATCAGGCGGAAAAAGGGCAGGACATTTTCGGAAAACGCCTGGGAGCAGTGATAGATACAGTCCTGATAGAGACAGTAGCCGTGATTTGCCGTGCTGATTTCCACAAGCTCCGGAATCTCCACTCGTGCGCCGTCATCCCCCTCGGGGCGCAGACGCAGATAAACGGGCGGGTCGCCCTCCTTCACCGGAACGGACTGGCCCCGTAACGGGGCGCTGCCGCCGCTGTACAGGGACAAAATCTGTGCAATGCTCTCGTCCGAGCAGGGGAGCGAGCGGTATTGCTGGGAAGTACCACCCCAATAAAAGGAGTCCACCTGCGGATAGACGCGGCGAACCTCCCATTCCAGAATTTGCAGCAGCCTTTGACTGTCTGGGTCGAACATCTCCGGCGCATGGATGAATTGGAGCTGTTTCCCATAGGTGTGATTCACGCCGTGCAGCACGTTGTAGACCAGCTCCACCAAATCCTTGACCACATACATCCGCTTGACGCCGATTTGACAGGAAACTTCCCAACCAAAACCATACCGGGTATGTTTGTCGTTAATTTCCAGCTCCAGCTGCACGGTTCCCCGCTGAATTCCGGAATCAAGCTGATTTGCCATGGGCGCGTTATAGCGGGCCAGAGCTGCGGCCAGATGTGTGGAGGTGGAGCGGGTGCGGGTTTTCTTCGGGCGCTGGGTCTGGGCCTTTTGGCGCTGGAAGTTCTCAAGCTCCCTGTATTGCAGCGCCAGCGCAACACAGTGCTTGCACATGCCGGGATAGTCCAGAAATGCGGGGCAGGTGCAGTCATAGCGGGAAATGGAGAGGCGGCCCGCAGACTGGGATAACTCCAAAGAAACTGCATAGCGTTCGTTTTTACTTCCACGCACAGAGGCGAAAACCAGCCCCTCGCCATTGTCCTCGATCTCCTGTGAGATGTTCTGAACCGCATCGTTGTAAAAAAGCTGCTCGCCGCGGCTGTAAAAGGATTTAAAATAGCAATGCCTGCGAATTTCGCTCTTAGACAGCATTGGTCTGCACCCCCTGTTCCTGGCAAAATGTCCCGTTGATACACCTATTGTAGCATACGAAAGCCCGGATTTCCAGAAAAACCGCCATCCTTCCGGAACAAACGCAAGCGCCGCAGGAACCCTGCGGCGCTTGTCTGTTATCTTACCTTGATTACCGGAACGGATTATCCCGTCTGGTGCGGTCATTCCGCCCGCTGCTGCGGCTGGAACTGCTGTTGCGGCTGGAGCTGCTGCGTCCGGTGCTGCTGCGGGACGAGCTCCCCCCCGATGAGCTGCGCTTCCGGGACGAGGAACCACTTCGGCTTTGGCTGCTCCCGGGGCGCGGCCCTGTGCCGCTGTAGTCATAGCCATAGCCGTTTTGAGCGGCCCGTTTCCGGGCGGCGGCCCTTCTGCGCCGCCGTTTCAGCATCCGCAGATACATGACCCGCCGGTAAATCAGATAGGCGATAATCAGCAGCAGGAGGACAGCCACCACCACGATCGCCACCGTGCGGGCGGGGTGGCCCTGGGCATCGGTGTCCGTGTCGGCAGCGGGAGTCGTCGTCTCCGCCGCCTGGGTTTCGGTGGTCTGGGTTTCACCGGTTTCCGCGTCGGCGCTGTCGGAAGAGCTTTCCACGCCCAGCTCATACTCCAGATCGGAGATCAGCGTCTCCAGCGTGGTGACGTTTTCCGTGCTGTAATTCTCGTATACCTCGGTGACGTTGCCATCCTCGTCGGTGATTTCTGCCAGGGCCTCCGTGACCGCGGAATAGCTCCAAACCGTGGCGGTGCAGGAGGGATACTGGGAGCTTTGCCAGCTGTGATCCGTGTTCAGCTCGCTGTCCGTCAGGTTAAAGTAGGTGTGCTTCAGGGTTTCCTCCTCGCCCTCGGCGGGCACCGGATCGTCCCAGGTCACATCGACCCAATAATATTCCCCGTCGATCTGGACGCAGTTCCAGGCGTGGTCGGCGGATTCTCCCGCGCCCTCCACATAGTAGGAGGTCAGGCCCGCTGCCCGGAACAGCAGATTGGCTGCCTCGGCGTAGCCCTCGCAGACCGCGCTGCCCTCTACCAGACAGCCGTAGGCGGTGTTGGCAGAGGAATAGTCGCCGCTGCTCTCCGCGTCCTGGTCATAGGTACAGTTTTCCACAATATAGTCGTGAATCACCAGCTCCTTTTCCCAGTCGGGCATATCCAGCGAGAACAGCGTGGTGCAGAGCAGCAGCACCTGCTCCTCTGTCTCCTGCCGCCACTGCTGGATAGTTTCGGTGTCCTCCATATAGAGGAATTCCAGCGTGTAGCCCGTCCAGGTGGAGAATGCCGCCTCGGTGGAGGTATAGCCGGTGGCGTTGACCCCCATATAGCCCATATAGGCCAGATAGTTGTCCTCCCGCCAGTCGTCCACGGCGTTGATGATATCGTCCTCGCTGAGGGTGCTGTCCGTGAACACCACGGGAACCGTCTCCATCGTCTCCGCCAAAGCATAGCCGATGACGCTGTTCAGGTCGTCAGTGCTGGCCACCACAAAAACATCGTCGGCGGCCACATCGGTATTGTGATAGGTGAAGGTATAGGTGCTCTTTTTCCCGTTTTTCGACATGGTGGCGCTGTAGCTTTCAAAGTAATAGAACAGCTCCGGGTTGTCCACAAACACGGATTGCAACGTTCCCTCTGCATCCTGGGTCTTGACCGTCACCTCTGTCTCAAAGCTCTGAATCGCATTGGTCAGGGTCGTGACCGCATCCTCCGCCGCGTAGCAGGTGGGGACGCACCCCAGCAGCAGGGCCGTTGTCAGGCCGACAGCAACGAGTTTTTTCATTCCGATCATCCTTTCTATTCTGCCAGCAGCCGCCGCTTGCGGGCGCTACATGCCATCCGTGTTTTCAGACCTGCCTGTTCCTCCTGGAGGGCCAGCAGCCGCCCGTTGATTTTGACCGCCATGGGCCGGGCCTTGGTTCCCACCGGGGCCAGCTCGTTGATCGCCTCGGCAAAGGCCAGATAAAAGTCCTCCTGATTCTGGGCGGCCTTTGCCAGCACATCCTTTTCCTGGCTCAGCCGCATCAGCGCCTCCATCAGACCCTTGTTGGTCTTGAGCCAGGGATAGGCCCCCTTCCGCCGGGTCGCCTCGGTCAGCTTCCGCTGACGGGCCGTCAGATTTTGGGCCTCCGGCGCACTGGGCCAGCAGTTCAGCAGCTGGATCAGCGCCGCTCCGCTTCGCACCTGACACACGGTACGGAACACATCTAACTGACTGATCTTCAACCGCTCCCGGCTGCCGATGAAAAGGCCCTCCACCGCAGTCAGGGACAGCCTTGTTGTGCCGCCCTGCTGAAACACCCGGTACAGGAATTTCATCATGTCCTTCATCAGCTCGGTGGGAACGTGGTTGCGCTTGATGCAATACTGCAAGCGCTCCAGCGTCTGCTCCTTACCCTGCAAAAACTCCCGCAGGGTCAGCAGCTCCAGATAATAGCCCTCCCGGCGCAAATCCTCCCGCTCCCGCACCTCGCAGACGATCCAGGTGTCGTTCACATAGCCGGGAACCCGGTGGAGAATGTACCGGCACACCTGCCGGGTCAGCAGATGCTTCATCTCCGCATCCGCCCGCAAATCCTCCAATAAGTCCAGTACCTGCCAGAGCCGCTGGAGGATGCCGCTGTCCTCCCGGTTCAGCCTCTCCTTGAGCTTCTCCCAATCATATTCACAAATATCCGCGCAATGAGCCAGAACCAGCTCCCGCAGATAGGAATTTCCCTGTTTATACCAGCCATCCCGCCGAAAAACCGTCGCCAGATTGCACACGCTGTTCAGGTCGCTGCGTCCGTTCCAGCAGCGGACGTACTCCCGGCACAACAGCTTCAACAGCCGGGTGTAATACCGCTCCGCCATCAGACGGTACTGCTCCGGCACCCGGTTCCAGGCGTCGGCATAGCACTGACAGCAGGCGGTCAGATGCCCCGGCAGAATCTCCAGCCTGGCGTAATAGCACCGGGACTCCTGGGCGCCCAGCAGACACTCCAGCGCCTGCTCCAGCAGCCGGGAGGCCAGTCCGTCCAGCTCCCGAATCACCGTATCGGCGCAGTCGATCAGTTCCTCCGTGTTCATACACACGTTGACATAGCTGCTCATCCAGTCGTTGCACCGGCGCAGGCCCTCGGAGGGCAGACGGCTGGTGCCGACCCGCTCCCACAGGCTCAGCTCCGCCACATCCGGGGATACGGCGAAGGTTTCCGGGAAGAACACCCGGCTTAAAAATTGCAGCGCCGTACCGCGCTCCATGCCGTTGGCGGTCATCAGCTGTAAATACCGGGCGGAAACCGCGCTGCTCTCGCCCATTTCGGCGTTCTCCATGTCCCGGGACAGGAAGGCGCTGAACAGCTCCCTCGCCCGGCAAAGCGTATCGTTCGCCCCGTCCAGCTGCACGATTTTGGTCATCAGGCGAATCAGCTGTGCCGTGGCCGGGGTGGTATACAGCCGTTCCAGCACGTCCAGCATATCCCCCAGGGCGTTCAGCACCTCCGGCCAGCTGCCGAAGGCCAGCAAATCCTCGATACAGGTCAGATCGCTGCGGGCGGATATAGGATGCGCCGCCCCGTCGGTCTGCCGCATCAGGTTCCAGCACAGGGCGTCATAGTAGTTGGGGCTGTACCGATCCTCCTCGGGCAAGCTGCGAATCATCACGTCAAACCGGCGGTAAATCGCGTCGATCTGCGCCAGAAGCTGCTCCGTCCGGCCGTTTTCCGGCGAAAGCGCCTGCCGAATCACCGACCCCAGCCATTGGCTGTAAAGGCCGTTCTGCTCCCCGTAGCGCATCCGCCCGGTGCCGGGGTCATATTCCACCTGACCCTGATAGAACAGGATGCCGCTGCCGGCGAAAAAGCTCCGGCGAACACTGGCCGCCGGGCGGCTTTCGTCGCCCTCAAGCAGGGCTGCAGGCACCAGCCCCAGATGATAGCCGCTGTTCCACGCGCCCTCGAAGCAGGTGGTGCAGTTCAGCTCCCGCCGCAGGGCGAAGGGCAGCAGGCTGTACACCCACATCAGCAGTTGACTGCCCATTTGGACGGCCCCCCGTCTGGAGAAGTCCACCCCCACCAGACACATGGAGCCGCAGAGCTTGGCGTCAAAGCAGCTTTTCACCAGCCGCAAAAGCTGCTCCCGATTCAAATCAAAAAATTCCAGCACCTTCCCCAGCGGCTCCAGCGCCGCCGGGCTGGTCGGCAGCCTGACCGGTTCCTCCTGAATCCGAAAATCCAGACTGCCCCATGCGGCGGGCTGCACCAGAATCTCCTCGTTCAGCTCCAGCACATAGCCGCAGGCCTGCTGCACGATGCCCTCCGCCGTCCGCCTGCGCGTTGTTCTTTGCAGGATGACCTTGTCCTGCCGTCCGGACAGGGCCAGCTTTTCCCAGACCGGAATATATTCCCCTGCGTAGTTCCTCACCTCGTGCTCGGTGAAGGACAACGCCTGAATCTCCTTTTGCACCGCGCCTACAATGCCCTCCGACCGGCAGGTGAAGCCGCTGGAGTTTCCACGCTCCGATTTCGCCCGCGTGTAGACGTACCGTTCTGCCACGCTCGTTGATCCCTCTCTCATCTATCCGCAGCGGCAGCCGTTGCCGCCGCTCTGTTGCAAAACGCCCCTTGGGGGCCAAGAATTCTATGTAATCTAATTGTAACGAAAATTGCAAGTGCAAGTTGAACACATCCGCGAAAAGCTTCAATAGAGTC
>JAJQBJ010000099.1 GCA_021203345.1 Oscillospiraceae bacterium | reverse complement strand
CACTAAGGGGGCTATAATTATGGCAAGAAGCAGACATAAGAACCGAAAATACAGTGCTGAATGAAAGACCGCAGCAGTATAGTCCTATCAGGCAGGAGATAGAATCTGCTACAGGGTGATTTGACCGCCGGATTGACTTGCCTCAGTTCCTACCTTTTTCTTCAATTTTTTAGTCTCACAACATTGACAAATGTACACGGGATTTAATCGCGTCCGTCGGTTACCGCGATTCTATGCGAAAAAGGCATTACTGCAATATGTGTCCCGTTAATAAAGATAATGCCGAGGCCGCATCAAACCATTCGTTTTGATACGGCCCCATCTCGCATCTTACATTTTCATCTCAACCGAGCATTCCCAAGCTCAAATCTGCCCTACATAAAAAGCGTCACATAGCTAAAGGTAACGATTGCCACAACGCCCCAGGTACAGCCGCCCAGGAGGACCGGTCGGATACCCTTGGTAAAGAGGCTTTTCAGGCTGATTTTACAGCCTACGCCCACAAGGGCGGTGGTAATCAGGAACTTATAGGCGACCTTCAGCAGAGCGGCCACGGTGGTTCTCGCCACGGCAACGGTGGAGAAATCCACCAGGGTATTCACCAGCGCCAGGGCCAAAAAGCCCAGGATGAACACGGGAAATGCCTTCAGAACCTTTTTCGCATTTCCGGAGGTGTCGGTCTGGGTTCCCTCGGACTCCTTGCGCTGACGGCGCAGGTTCCAAATCATCACGCCAAGGGCCACGAACACCAGCATAACCACACGGGTCAACTTGACGACCACGGCCAGGTCGCCGCCGGTCACACCGTCAACGGTGTAGGCGGCAGCCCCCATCAGGGAATCATAGGTTGCTCCGGCGGCGGTGACGCTTGCCACATCGTTGATGGCGATGCCCGCAAGGATGCTGAACTGCTCCGGGGAGAAGCCCATGCCCATCGCCACATAGGGCCAAATCAGGGTGGCCAGAATATCAAACAGGAAGATCGCGGTCATGGCATAGCCGGTTTCGTCCTCGTCGGCGTCCAGCACGGCAGAGAGCGTTGCGATTGCGGTGCCGCCGCAGATGGAGGTTCCGCCGGCCATCATAATGCGGGTATTGGCGGAGACGGAGAACAGATATTTGCCCACCAGACAGGCGGTCAGAAACGCGAAGCCAATGCTCAGCAGGATGTAGGGCAACGCGCCGGAGCCGGCTCCCACGATGGTGGCAAAGCTCAGCGTGCCGCCGCAAAGGATAATGCCCAGCCGCAAAATCACCTTGGAAGAAAAGGCGACTCCCTCCTTGACCCGGTCAAGGAGCTTTTGCCCTGCGAGATTCATCAGCAGCATCCCCAAAAACATACCAATCAGGGGCGCACCGATGACGTGCTGCAGACTGCCCATCCAGGTGGCGACAAGGCCAAGGGCGAGACAGAGTAAAATTCCGAAAACCATAGTGTTTCCTCCTCATCATTTCTCTTTTTTAAGTTTACAATATGCGGAATCAAAACGTACAGAAAGGTTTGGTGCCTACGGCTCCTCGTCCGGGAACTCCGCATCCTCCCCGGGAAAGGCATTCAGCAGCAGCTGGATAGACGGATTCCGGGTCTGCTTGTTCCAGGCCAGCACATGAAGCAGCTTCGCGCCGGGTTCCCGTATCTCGATCGCCTTCATGCCCTGGTAACGGTGAATGTTAAAATAGTTCCGTGGAATGCAAATCGCGCCGATCCCCGCCTGGACATAGACAAAGGAGACTGGGATGGAATCCGTGTGAATCACCGTAGGAATTATGCCCATGTTTTTAAAGCACCGCAGCATACGGGAGCTTCCCCGGGAGTGATCGTCGGCCAGCACCAGCGAATAGCGATCCAGCGCCTGCGCGCAGGTGGTGATGTCCGGCGTATCCCGCACCACAAGAATCAGATTGTCCCGATGCACCGGCCGGGAGGCCAGGGGAGGCGGCAGCGTCCGGTTGTGGTGGAGGATCAGAACTCCCACGTCCAGCGTCCCGTCCAACAGGCCCTGCACGCAATCGTCCACGTTTGCCTGATGCAGTTCAAGGCCGATATGTGGGTACTGCATGTGGAACGCGGCGATATGCTCTGTAATGCCCGTGGTTTCAAAGTGATCCTCCGTCCGGTCAAAGGCGATGGACAGGGGCGGGGTTTCCTCCTCCTGGGGGAATCCCTTCTGCGCCAGGTCATAGATATCCTGTGTGTCCGCCAGAATTTTTTGCGCCAGGGGAATCAGCGCCCCTCCCGTCGGGGTGAGGAACACCCGCCGACGATCCCGGACAAATAGCTTTGCACCAAGCTCCTGCTCCAGCTCCGCAATCTGATAGCTCGGATTCGGCTGGGAAACATAAAGGTTTTCCGCCGCGCGGCTGAAGTTCAGACTTTCCGCCGCCGCAAGAAAATATTGCAGCTGTTTTAATTCCATGGCACACCTCCGGTTTTGTTGTGATAAACATCCATTTTCTATTGTATCGGATGGGGAAAAAGAAATCAAGTTGTCCTTCCATAAATTTTTTGGATAAGAGCGATTCAGATTCCATATTTCCCTTTCTCAGCGAAACAGGGTAAAATATACAAATGTAGTACGGTAAAAGTCGGTCAAATAGCCGATATCAACAAGGAGCGTGTTATCATGAATCAGGATTATCCTCACATTTTTCAGCTCCTGACGGTTGGGAATGTCACCTTTAAAAACCGCATTTTCTCCGCGCCCTCCATGGGGCATATGATACAGAACAACGCCCCCACCTATCCGGAGCCTGCCATGATTAAAAATTATCTGGAAAAGGCAAAGGGCGGCGTCGCCCAGGTGGAATGTGGCGGTCAGCAGGTCAATCAGCCCGGTAAGGATCCCATTCACTCCAATTTTGATATCGAAGACCCCACCGGCTGGCGGAACTTTATCCACTTCACTGACGCGATTCATTTTTATGACTGCAAGGCCTCCTATGAGCTGATTCACTTCGGCGGCGAGGGCGAGTACACCGAGGAGGCCAAGAAGGGCGTTATCTACGGCGTAGATGATTTTGTCCGCGCCTCCGACGGCCTGCACTTCCGGGAAATGCCGGAGGAGGAAATGTCCAAGCTGGCCGACCGCTATGCAGACTTGGCGGAGTGCATCAAATTCTGCGGCTTTGACACCCTGCTGATTCACGGCGGCCACGGCACGCTGTTGCAGGAATTCCTCTCTCCCCGCACCAACCACCGGACAGACAAATATGGCGGCTCCATCGAGAACCGCGCCCGCTTCCCCATGATGGTGCTTGACCGTATCCGGGAACGGGTGGGCCGCGATTTGTTGATCGAATACCGCATTTCCGGCTCGGAATGTGTCCCCGGCGGATTTGAAATTGATGAATGTATCGAGTTCTTCAAGCTGATACAGGATAAAATCGACATCGCCCATATCTCCGCCGGTGTGGTTCGGGAGCCTCGTCTGCGGGCCATCACCCATCCCACCGGATTCCTGCCCCCGGCCTGCAATATCTATCTGGCTGAGGCGGTGAAGAAATGTCCTGATATCCACATCCCGGTGCTGGGCCTGGGTGCGTTCCAGGACCCCAGAGGCATTGACGACGCTCTGGCGGCGGGCAAGGCGGATATTATCGCCATGGCCCGGGGACTGATTGCCGATCCGCAGGTTGTCCGCAAGGCCGCACAGGGCCGTCCCCAGGATATCGTGCCCTGCATCAAGTGCTTCCGCTGCCTGGATGAATTCAAGAACACCCATCAATATGTCTGCTCTGTCAATCCGACCGCAGGCCGGGAGGACTTTACAGATATGATGATTCCCAAAACGTGGGAAAAGCAGAACGTCGCTGTCATTGGCGGCGGCCCCGCCGGCATGGTGGCCGCCATGGAGGGCGCAGCCCGTGGGCACAAGATCACCCTCTTTGAGCGGGAGGCCACCCTGGGCGGACAGCTGAAGGACGCGGCCTTTATGTCGTTCAAGTACGACCTTTTGAAATACGAGCGGTATCTGATCAACCACGTCCAAAACGACCCCAACATCCGGGTGCTGACCGGTGTGGAGGCCACGCCGCAGATGATCGCATCCATGGGCTTTGACACTGTGCTGGCTGCCACCGGCGCAACGCCCATCGTTCCCCGCTCCATTCCCGGCATTGACGGCACTACGGTCATGACCGCCGGGGAGTCCTTCTTCTCCGGCAAGCCCGTGGGAGAAAAGGTCGTCGTTATCGGCGGCGGACAGGTGGGCTGCGAGGTCGGCGTTCACTATGGCTCCCAGGGACGGGAGGTCACCATTCTGGAGATGAAGGACAGCCTTTGCCCCGACGCCACCCGCACCTATAAGGAGGAGCTTCAGGGCCAGGTGAGCGACCACTGCAAGGCGGCTATCACCGGCGGCACCTGCACCTCCATCACCGACCAAGGTGTTTCCTACCGGGACAAGGCCGGGGAGGAGCACTTTATCCCCGCTGATACGGTGATTCTGGCCATGGGGATGCGCTCTCTTCACGCGGAGGCAGAGGCCTTCCGGGACTGTGCGCCTGTGTTCCGCGCCATCGGCGACTGCGTAAAGGTACGCAACGTGCAAAAGGCAGTTCGCGCCGGATTTGACGCCGCCATGTGCCTGGGGTGGTAATGTGAGCAACAATATCTACAGAAAGGGGAGCCTAAAATCATGAAGGAACCTTCGGCCTTTGATAAGGTGGATCAGGTCATTTACAGGATTCTGCGCTATATCTCCTATGCGGCGACCGCCTTTCTGTTCATCACGATGATGCTGGCCGTGGTGAACGTGGTGCTGGAAAAGCTGCATAAGCTGGGCGTTCCCGTGACGGGTATTTCCGACACGGTGAACTGGATCAAGTATATGAACATCTGCGTGGTGTACCTGGGAACCGCCTATATCACTCTGGAGCGGGGCCACAGCAGCGTGGATTTGCTGACCCGCCATTATCCTAAAATCGTTCAGCGCATCCTCAGCGCTGTCGCCTATCTTCTGGGCGGAGTGGTCATCGCCTATATCTCCTATTTGGGCTATGCAAAGGTGTTTTTGAACCAGCTGGCAAACAATGCCCGCATCAATGACACGCTGGCCAGCTCCTTCCCCCAGTGGCCCTTCGGACTGATTTACTTCGTCGGCATGGGTCTGCTCTCCTTCTCCTGCTTCTGGGCCTTTATCCGGGTTCTGTTCGGCAGAAAGCCGGCCCAGGATGCGGTAGATCCGGAGGAGGAAAACGCGGAAATCATGGCCGAGGAGAACGCCAAAACAAGAAAAGAGGAGGGACAGGCATGAATTCAGCTTTAATTGGTGTTATTTGCTTTTTAATTATGCTGCTGCTGGTTTTCCACGGCTTCCCCATCGCCATTTCCATGTTCCTCACCTCCGGTTTTGGCTTCCTGTGGCTCAAGGGCTGGAACATCGCCGTTTTGGAAACGCAGTTTGGCAACACCTTCTTTAGCACCAGCGCCTCATACGAATTTGCTGTGCTGCCGCTGTTTATTCTATTGGGAACCTTAGCCGGCGTTACAGGAATCGCGGAGGAAGCCTTTACCGCCATCCGCACCTGGCTGGGGCGGGTCAAAGGCGGCACCCTTTTCACCGTAATCATCGCCAACGGGATCTACGGCGCCTGCGCCGCCAACTCCCAGGCGGGCACCATCATCTTCTCCCGGCTGGCAATGCCCTCCCTGAAAAAGGAAGGTTATAATGATACGCTGGCCCTGGGCGTGGTGTGTTCCTCCGGCTCTCTGGCCTCCCTGATTCCGCCCAGCCAGGCGATTTTGACCATTTGCCTCGTGGCTCCGTTCTGTATGTACGCGGGTAAGGCGGTCAACATGTCCCTGGGCACTGGCCTGATGTGCGGCATTGTCCCCGGTATCCTACTCATCGTCATTCTCTGTCTGAGTGTGCGGGTCTATGGCTTCTTCAAGAAGGGCACTGTCCCGGAACCGGACAAGACTAAAACTCCGATGAAGGAAAAGCTCAAAACCCTGCGCCTTCTGATTCCCATTTTGGCTGTATTCGTCGTCATGATCGGCGGCGCATCCCTGGGCTGGTTTTCCACCACCGTGGCCGGTGCAATCGGCGCCTTTGTGGTATTGATTTATGCACTGTGCAAGCGGGTTCCGCTGAAAAAGGTCTGGGAATGCTTCTGGGAATCCTGCCTGATGCAGGCGTCCATCTACATCATCATCGTGGCCGGTAACTGCTTCTCCAAGTTCATTGCAGCCTCCGGTCTGACCACCTTCCTGGGCAATGCGGTGGCCCAGCTGAATGCGCCGCCCATCATCCTGTTTGCCGTTGTCATGGTATTCTTCCTCATCGGCGGCGCGGTGATGAATGTGGTTCCGCTGATTATCTGCACCTGCTCCATCGTGTTCGCCGTGCTGGTTGACGGCTGCGGCTATCATCCCTATGTGGTTATGATCGCCCTTGTGCTTCTGGTGGAGGTCGCCCAGCTTACGCCTCCCATCGGCATGGGTACTTATATCGTAGCCAATGCGCTGCGTATGGACCCCATGAAGATTTTCAAGGCGGTGGTACCCTTCTTCATCGTCCTGTTCCTGTATACCTTTGTTCTGGCGGTATTCCCTCAGCTGGTCACGGCGCTGCCTCGGGCAATGGGAATTCTCTCGTACTGACACAGTTCTGAACTGCATCTGTTTGTTTATATCCGGTGCATACCGTTTATAAAGACCTGGTTTATATTACAAGGAGGAAACAAAAATGAAACGACTAATCGCTTTGGCAATGACTCTGGCCCTGGCTCTGAGTCTGGCCGCCTGTGGCAACTCCGGTTCCACAACCGAATCCACCTCTGCGGAAACGACTTCCACCGAAACCACTGCTGCCGAAACAACCTCCGGCGAGGATGCATCCTCTGCCAGTGAGTACAGCGGTGAGTCCTTCACCATTTACATGGCATCCGATACCACGGAAAATTCCGACCAGAATGCGCCAATGGTCTATTTCCGCGACCTGGTGGCTGAGAAGTTCGGCGGCGCTGTGACCGTTGAAGTCTCCTGGGGCGGCACGGAGTACGACAACGCCGGTATCTGGGGCGCGTTGCAGGACAATCTGCTGAACATGGACATCATGCTTATGAACAAGCACACCTCTGACGCTCCGTTGATGAACTGGGGCTTCACGCCCTTCTCCTCCGATGCACAGGAGGCTATCGACCAGACCAACTATCTGATCTTCGAGAACGAGACGACCTCGCAGATCATCGCTGACTACATGGGCAGCTTCAACATGACCATCCTGGGCAACTCCTGCGACGGTGCGCCGTCCTTCATCACCACCTTTGAGTGGGATACCCTGGATGATTTGGTTGCTCAGTCCGCCGCCTTCGGCACCATGAACACCGCCAAGTATCAGGCGCTGGGCCTCAACTGCAACGCAGTTCCCGCTACCGACGCCTATGATAACCTGTCCCGTGGTATCATCGACGGTGTTTCTGCTTCCTTGGCAACCGCTATCACCAACTCCCTGTATGAGGTTGCTCCCTACGCCACTGTGGACGGACAGTACACCTCCGCCGTGCTGATTGTCGCCAACACCGACTTCTGGGCCGGACTGTCCGAGGAGGCACAGGCTCTGATTCAGGAGTGCGTGGACGCTACCTCCGCCTACTCCGCCGAACACGTCACCGAGGCCACTGTAGAGGCTGCGGAAACCTGGGAGGCTGAAACCGGCAATGCGGTTAAGTTCCTGGAAGGTGAGGACGGCAAGGAATTCTGGGCGCAGACGCTGGCCGCCAACGCTGCCAACGCCGAAGCCAATGCCTCCGGCCAGTCCTATGAGGAGGATATGAAAACCCTCCTGACCGAGTGGGTCGCCTATCAGGAGGAGTACCACGGCATCGATATCGATTGGGAGTGGTAAAAGACTGTTCATCCAGTAGACCTGGTAAACGTACAAATTAATTTTTGAGAACCCCGGCCCTCTGTTGTCCTAATGGACAGCGGAGGGCCGGGTTCATCGGTAGACCCGGGTATGATGAAGCCAGACACAAATTTCCTGACATACTTTTAAGGATACGCTGGTTAAATGACCATTGGAACAAGCCAAAGTGGCTTCTGAGAGAAAAATCTTTATGGTCGATTGTAAAATGAAGTTGAACACCTAAAAAATCCATAGCGATTGAA
>JAJQBJ010000027.1 GCA_021203345.1 Oscillospiraceae bacterium | reverse complement strand
CGCTACTCTTTTTTCCTTTCCCTCATTTGTAAAGTATCATTGTAACACCTACACTGTTTTTGCGTTTTTACAGGAAAAGCTGATTGACAGCGGAAGAAAAAAACGATATAATAAATCCGGTTTGTGATTGTTTACACACAAAGCGTTTTTCCGGAGGGACCCCTGGGGCCTTCCGTTTTTAGTAGCGATACTTATGATACAAAATAGGAGCATCCGTTTATGGAAATCAATCATATCAGCGCCGGGGATCCCGTTGCGGCCCGGCTTCAGGAGATTTGCACGGTATTCCGGATTCCCGGCAGGCTGGTTGAGTACGAGCAAATCACCTGCGGACATATCAACACCACCTACAAGGTGGTCTGTGAAAGCGGCCAGGGCGACGATAAGGCCCGGATTCCCTACATCGCCCAGCGGGTCAACCAGTATGTGTTCAATGAACCGGTTCAAATGATGCGGAACATCGACCTGGTGACGGAGCATATTATGAGCAAGCAGCCCCAAAGCGGTCGGGAGGGCCGCCGTTACCGGCTTCACTATCACCATACTGCTGAACGCAGAAACTATTATGTCACGCCGGACAACGAGTTTTGGCGTCTGACCAACTATGTGGACGAGTCCGTGGGCTTCAGCGCCACCCGGAACCCCAAGGTGCTGCATATGGTGGGCAAGGCGTTCGGCCAGTTCCAGGCTCAGCTGGTGGATTTTGACGCCAGCCAGCTGGTGGAGACGATTCCCAACTTCCACAATACCCGGAAACGTCTGGAGACGCTGTTCGCCCATGTGGAGGAAGACCCCTGTGGTCGCTGCGGAGAGGTGGCGGAGGAAATCGAATTCCTGTACGTCCAGCGTGACCGCTGTTCGGAGCTTTCCCGCAGCTATGAGCTGGGCCTTTTGCCGCCCCGCGTCACCCACAACGACACCAAGGCCAACAACGTCCTTTTGGATAAGGACACGCTGGAGCCTTTGGTGGTCATTGACCTGGATACGGTTATGCCCGGTCTGGCGGCCTATGACTTTGGGGACGCAGTGCGCTTTGCTGCCAACAACGCGGCGGAGAACGAGCCTGATTTGTCCAAGGTATCCCTGAATCTGGACTTGTACCGGTCTTTTGCCGAGGGCTATATTCAAAGCACCGCCAACTTCCTGACAAAAGAGGAGATGGCGACCATGGCCAGCGGTGCGCTGACGATCACCGTGGAGCTGGCCTCCCGTTTCCTGGACGACTATATTACCGGGGATCGGTATTTCATGATTGGGTATCCGACGGAAAACAAGGTTCGCGCCCGCAGCCAAATTGCTCTGGCGAAGGATATGATCCAGAAGTTTGAAGAAATGGATCGCATCGTGCGGGAAACCGCCCTGAAGGTTCGGGGATAATCGGAAAAGATTTTGATTCGCGTCCCAACCCTGGGGCGCGGATTCCTATTGCTTGAAGGAAACTGCATGAAAGAGGGGGTTGCTGTGAAGGAAACAACCATGGCGCGGGACCTGACCGTTGGAACCGTGTGGAAACAGCTTTTGCTGTTTGCGCTGCCCTTTATGCTGGCGAACCTGCTGCAAACCCTGTATACCATGGTGGATGCGGTAATCGTGGGGCAGTTTGTCGGCGCGGAGGCGCTGGCCGCCGTCACCACCTGCGGGACGCTGGTGGAATTTTACACACTGACGGGCATGGGCTTCGCCTCCGCCGGCCAGATCGTGGTGGCCCAGTTTATCGGAAAAGGGGACAGCAAGGCTGTCAGCCGAACCATCGGCACCCTGTTCTCCATGCTGCTGGGCTTTGCGGTCACCATGTCCGTTCTGTGCCTGCTGTTGGCGGACGTTCAGCTGGGCTGGCTCAACGTTCCGGCGGAATCTCTGGTCGCGGGCAGATATTACACCATGACCAGCGCCTGCGGCTTTGTGCTGGTCTATGGCTACAACTGCGTCTCCGCCATCCTGCGGGGCATGGGAGACTCAAAGCGTCCACTGGTGTTTGTTGCGATTGCATCTGGAATGAATGTGGCGCTGGATCTGCTGTTTGTGGTGGGGTTCCACTGGGGCGCATTCGGCGCGGCGCTGGCCACCATCATGGGGCAGGGCTTTTCCTTCCTGGTGTCTATCATCTATCTGTACCGGCGGCGGGATGCCTTTGGATTTGACTTTAAGCTCCGCAGTTTTAACCCCGACAAGAAAAGTCTGGGGCTGCTTCTGCGGCTGGGTGCGCCCATGGCGCTGCAATTTTCGGCCATTATCCTGTCCATGCTGTATGTCAACTCCTGCATCAACGTGTACGGCGTGGCGGCCACCGCTGTCACCGGAATCGGCTCCAAGCTGAACAACGTGCTGCGGATCGTGTCAAACTCCATGGGAACCGCCGGCTCGGCCATGGTAGCCCAGTGTGTCGGCGCGGGAAAGCGGGAGCGAGTGCCCAAAGTGGTCAACTGCATCCTGCTGGTCTGTCAGGCGGAGGCCGTGCTTTGTGCGCTGATTGTGTTCTTTTTCCCGCGTCAGGTGTTCGGCCTGTTCAACCGGGATGCGGAGGTTCTGGCGCTGTCTGAGCTGTATCGGGGCGCTGCGGCGGTTGGCTATCTCACCTTTGGCCTGCGGGCGGCTTATAACTCGGTGGTCAACGGCATTGGATTTGCTTCCCTGGGCATGGTCAGCGGCTTGATGGACGGCGTAGTGGCCCGAATCGGGCTGGCCGTCCTGCTGGGCAGCGTACTGGGCTATGGAATCCAGGGCTATTGGTACGGCAGCGCCCTGGCGGGCGCAGTTTCGGCGGCCATCGTGGGCTGTTATTACTACAGCGGAAAGTGGAAACGCCGGGAGCTAATTACACAAAAATAGGGCGGCGCGGCCCGGTAAAAGGAAAACCAAAAGCGCCGGTCACAAGACTGGCGCTTTTGGTTGTGAAAGTGAAATTGCGAGAGGATGTTGAAGAAGGAACCGGGTTCCCTCCTTCATCAGAGATCTGATGAACAACATACTGACAGTATATCACGCTGTAAAGGAAACGTCATTGTATCATGAGAAAAAATGACAGGGGTCTTTTTGTGCGTTTTGAAAGTTTTCGTTTTTTTATAATTCGTCCGGGTCCAAGCGGATGATTTCCAGCCTGTTCTGCATGGCATAGGCTAGGGTCTGCATGGTGCCGCCGGGGGTGCCATTGTATACGGCGATGATTCGGCTGGAACGGGACACCATATACCGATCCCGGCGCAGCATACAGCCGCGGTCATAGGCAGGTTGTATCACGGTTTGAAAGCTGCACTGATTCACCAGGCTTTTCCACCGGCGCTGCTGGGCGGGGGGCCAGCGCTCTGCCTGACCGGGGAAGGGGATCGCGGCCTCCAGCCGCACCTCCGGGTGATTGACCTGAAAATCCAGCACCGCCTCGCAGAAATACAGATCACAGCCCAGCGCCATCCCGCAGATAAAGTGACGGTAGCCGTCCAGCCATGCCTGTTCCACGGTCTGCGCCATCCAGCCCTTCAACACCTGACAGCGCCAGTCGAGTTCGTTGGTTCTCCAGGGCAGCTTGTCCGGCCTGTGACCGGTAAAGCAGCAGCTTTTCTCCCGTATAAAATCAGCCATACAACCCACCCCCTTACGTTTTCAGTGGCATCATTCTACCGGACGGGCCGGGGTTTGTCAAGGGCATAAAACAAATGTTTGATAACTTGCGGAATTTGCTGTATACGCCCCGCATCCGGGGGAATACTACCGGGGAAAGGGGCGTGGAACCATGATTGAATCAGACACCATCAAGCTGCTGCGGGAGTGCAACGCCGGGGTCAAAATGGGCGTGCAGTCCATTCAGGAGGCGATTCCCTCGGTAGAGAGCCAATACCTCCGGGGTCTTTTGGAAACCAATATGGAGGCCCACAACCGGCTGGGGGACGAGGCACGGGAACTGCTGAACCGCTATGACGACAGCGGCAAGGAGCCGAACCCCATGGCAAAAGGCATGAGCTGGATGATGACCAATGTGAAACTGGCGATGAATCCTGGGGACGGCACCGTTGCGAACCTGATTACCGACGGATGCAACATGGGCGTAAAATCGCTGAGCAAATACCTGAACCAATACGCCGCCGCCAGCGAGGAGGCCAAGGACGTGACCAAGCGCCTGATCCGGCTGGAGGAAACCCTTTCCGTGGATGTGCGGGGGTTCCTGAGCTGAGCGGGGGTAAGCGAAAAATCTAACCATCACCCGGCCTGTATCCGATATGGGTCGGGTGATTCAACAGATGTGAAGTGACATCGGGAAGAAGGTCGCCTGAGATAGAGCAAGCGGAAGGGAAAGCGCTGAACATTGCCATGCTCGGACAGAAAAGAGTGCCGTCCCGGGAGGGCGGCATTGAAATTGTGGTGGAGGAGCTGGCGACCAGAATGGCGGCGCTGGGGCATACCGTGACCTGCTACAACCGCCGGGGGCACCATGTCAGCGGCGCGGAATTTGACAGCGCACCGGCCGGGCAGGTGTATCGGGGCGTCCGAATCAAATCCGTATTTACCATTCGGCGCAGGGGCCTAGCCGCGCTGACCGCCTCCTTTGTGGGAGCGATTTCCGCCGCGCTGGGCGAATATGATATTGTACATTTCCACGCGGAGGGGCCATGCACGATGCTGTGGCTCCCGAAGCTGCTGGGAAAGCGGTGTATCGCCACGGTTCACGGGCTGGACTGGAAACGGGCGAAGTGGAAAAACGGCCCCGGGGCGGTCTATATCAGGCTGGGCGAGCGGATTCTCGTTCAATGCGCGGATGAAATTATTGTGTTGAGCAGAGCGATGCAGCGCTATTTTGAAGCGCAGTACGGCAGGAAAACGGTGTACATCCCCAACGGGGCGACGCCTGTACAGCCGGTGAACGCGAATCTGATTTACAGCATCGGACTTGCACCACGGGAGTACATTTTATTTTTAGGGAGAATCGTCCCGGAGAAGGGGCTGGACTACTTAATTCGCGCCTATCACGGCGTACAAACCGAGAAAAAGCTGGTGATTGCCGGTGGTTCCTCCGATACGCAGAGGTATCTGTGTCAGCTCAGGAACGCCGCCCGCGGGGATGCCCGCGTTATCTTCACCGGATTTGTCACTGGGCGGATGCTGGAGGAATTGTACAGCAACGCCTATTTCTTTGTCCTGCCTTCCGATTTGGAGGGGATGCCGCTGAGCCTGCTGGAGGCGATGAGCTACGGCAACTGCTGTCTGACCTCCGACATCAGCGAGTGCGCGGACGTGATCGGGGCGCATGGCCTGACCTTTCAGCGGGGGAACGTGAACGATTTACGCGGAAAGCTACAGCTGCTCTGTGACAATGCGACCCTTGTCCGCCGGTATCAGGCCCAAGCTGCGGCGTATATCTGCGGGAAATACAGCTGGGACAGAACCACGGAACAGACGCTGGCGGTGTACCGGGGAAAAACGGAATTTCTGCCGAAATAGCTTGTACATCACCAAAAAACATATTATAATAGTGGTGAACTTAGAGGTTTATATCATCGGCTAACAACACAAGCCCAGAAGGGAGGCCCATCCATGGATGTGCGGGTCAACGACGTGGTAGAACTGAAAAAGCAGCACCCCTGCGGCAGCAAGCGCTGGCTGGTGCTGCGGGTGGGGATGGATTTCCGCCTGCGGTGCCAGGGCTGTCAGCACGAAATGATGGTGCCCCGAAGCAAGATTGAAAAAAGCATCCGAAAGATCATCCGTCCGGAGGAGCAGGAACCCTGAATACACAAGGAGAACCCAGATATGAAGGAATTTTGGAGCAGCCGCATCCGGGGCATTGTCCCCTATACGCCGGGGGAGCAGCCCCGGGGGCGGACGTTCATCAAGCTCAATACCAATGAGAACCCCTATGGCCCGTCCCCCGCTGTGGTGGCGGCCATCGGGCGGGAGACGGGGGACAGCCTGCGGCTGTACCCCGACCCGGAGGCCACGGAGCTGCGGCAGGCGGCGGCCCGGTTTTATGACCTGACCCCGGAGGAAATTTTTGTGGGGAACGGCTCTGACGAGGTGCTGGCCTTTGCGTTTCAGGCGTTTTTTGAACCGGGCAAGACCATTGCCTTTCCGGACATCACCTATTCGTTTTACCCCGTGTATGCGGATTTGTTCGGCATTTTGTATGACCGGATTCCGCTGAAGGAGGATTTCACCCTACCCGTGGAACGCTATTGCGGGGGAGAGTACGCCGGGGTGGTGGTCTGCAACCCCAACGCCCCCACGGGTATCCAGCTGCCCCTGACGGAGATCGAGCGCATCATCCGGGCCAATCCGGCGGTCGTGGTGCTGGTGGACGAGGCGTACATTGACTTTGGCGGGGAGAGCGCCCTGGGCTTCATCCGTCAATACCCAAATGTGCTGGTCGTCCAGACCATGAGCAAGTCCCGCTCCCTGGCGGGGATGCGGGTGGGCCTGGCCTTCGGCAATCCGAACCTGATCGCCGGGCTGAACGCGGTGAAGAATTCCTTCAACTCCTACACGCTGGATCGGCTGGCGATTGCGGCGGGGACTGCCGCGCTGGAGGATCGGGAATATTTTCAGGAGACGCGGAGCCGGGTCATTGCCACCCGGGAACGGACGGTGGACAGCCTGCGGGAAATGGGCTTTCTGGTTCATCCAAGCTGCTCCAACTTCCTGTTTGCCAGCCATCCGCAGGTGCCCGCCCAATGGCTGCAACAGGCCCTGCGGGAGCGGGGGATTCTGGTGCGCTACTTCAATCAGCCCCGCATTGACAATTATCTCCGCATTTCCATCGGCACGGAGGCGGATATGGAGACGTTCTGCCGCGAAGTGGCGGCGCTTTTACAGAAAAGGGGGTCGGTCTGAATGTGTGCGTATCAGGTGCCGGCGCCGGGCCGGTATGAGGGGGATATTTTCCGTCCGCCGGGAGAGTGGCGGAGCTATCTGCTGCAATGCACCATTGGCTGCTCCAACAACACCTGTACCTTCTGCGGGATGTACAAGGACAAGCACTTTCGGGTGCGGCCTCTGGAGGACATTTTGCAGGATATCGACATGGCGGAATTTTACTACCGTACCGCCTGCCCCACCCGTATCAAACGGGCGTTCCTCTGCGACGGCGACGCCATCGTGATGAAGCAGTCCGACCTGCTGACGATTCTGGAAACGCTGTACAAAAAGTTCCCCTATCTGGAGCGGGTGAACACCTACGCCGGGCCGCGCTCCACCATGACAAAAACCCCGGAGCAGCTGCGGGAGCTGCACGAGGCCGGGCTGTACCGGGCCTATCTGGGGGTGGAAACCGGCAGCGACGCGCTGCTGAAAAAGGTGAAAAAGGGCGTGACCGCTCAGGAGATGCTGGAGGCGGGTCTGGCCCTGAAAAATGCGGGCATCGACCTCTGGGCCATCATCATTATGGGCCTGGCCGGGCCGGGGGATGCGTCCAGAGAACACGCTCTGGCTACCGCCGATTTGATCAATCGTATGGGGCCGCAGCATTGCTCCGGTATGACCTATATGTGCGCGGAGGGCACTCCCATGGGGGAGGACGTGCTGGCCGGACGGTTCCAGATGCTCACCCAGCGGGAGGTACTGGAGGAAACGCGGCTATTTATCCAAAATATCACCACCGGCCCGCTGCATTTCACCAGCGACCACGCCTCAAATTATCTGCCCCTGAAGGGCACGCTGCCCGACCAGCGGGAGGAGCTGGTGCGCCTGATCGATGGCGCCATCGGTGGAACGGTTCATACCCGCGGCGAGTGGAGCCGGGGACTGTAGAGCAAAAAAAGTCGGGTACGGCGGGGCCGTATCCGACTTTTTTAACGACTTTTCAATGCGAAAAATCAACCCTTGGGCCGACGCTGGCGCAGCGCCTCCACCACCTGATTGATCCAGCCCTCCACCTTGCTGACTTCCTCCGCCGACATCTGGGCGGGGTCATAGACAAAGCAGCACTGGTCATAGGCGCTTTCGCTGCACATCCGCACCAGCAGGCCGTCCTTTTTGAAGGAGCCGTCGATGCACATGGAGTCCACCCCGTAGGTGGGGGAGTCCGGGGCCAGTACGTCCAGAATCACGTCGTACATGGCGTAAAAATCATCGTCGCCGCAGTAATCCAGGACGTTCACCAGGACGGTGCCGTTTTTCAGCGTATATTTTTCTGTGTAGTTCTCCATAATCAGACCTCCAAACCGAAGTTTTCTGGTGTCAGTATAGCATAAATGCACCCGGAAGGGAAGGGGAAGTTTGTTTTTGGCGCGAATGACGCCTGTAGGTGTTACAATGATACTTTACAAATGAGGGAAAGGAAAAAAGAGTAGCG
>JAJQBJ010000110.1 GCA_021203345.1 Oscillospiraceae bacterium | reverse complement strand
AGTCTCGAATTTTTGCTTTTTCGAGTGTCTACTCTAAGGGGACTATATCACGCTGTCAGCGGGTTTTCGCAGTTTGTGTGTTGGGAGCGGTGCCACTCCGAAGCTCCCTTTGTGTTTACTGGCCTATTTTCGACCAGTCGATATCTGCATCCAGGATAAAGCCGCTTTTTTCCGCTTCTTCAAGCGCCTCGGCCTCCTCCTTTGTGAGCTTTGTGTAGTCCGGGTCCCAGGCAAGAACCAGTTTTTTGATAAACTCAAAAGCAAAGTTCTGGTCACTTTCTGGAAGCATATTCATCAAACGGGCAGCTTCAATCGCTGTATTTGACATATCATTACCTCTTTATATTTTAACATGTTTGCCTGTTTTGTCAACGTTTTCTCCCGAAACCATCTCAAAATTTATGATGCTATCCTATAAACATGGCATCCCCGAAGGAAAAGAACCGGTATCTCTCCCGCACTGCCTCCTGATAGGCATTCAGGACGTGTTCCCGCCCAGCCAGGGCGGACACCAGCATAATCAGGGTAGATTCCGGAAGGTGGAAATTGGTGATCAGTCCGTCCAGCACCTTAAACCGGTAGCCGGGATAAATGAAAATATTCGTCCACCCGGCGGACTCCCGCAGGGTGCCGTCCTCCGCCGCCTGAGACTCCACGGTGCGGCAGCTCGTGGTACCCACGCAGATGACCCGCCCGCCGTTTTGCTTGGTCTGGTTAATGATATCGGCGGTTTCCTGAGAAATCATGCAGTATTCCGAGTGCATATCGTGTTCCTCGATCTCCTCCGCCTTCACCGGGCGGAAGGTCCCCAGGCCCACATGAAGAGTCACATAGGCCAGCCTGACCCCCATCTCCTGAATCTGCTGCAACAGCTCCGGGGTAAAGTGCAGCCCCGCCGTGGGCGCCGCCGCCGACCCGGACACCTTGGAATAGACCGTCTGATACCGCTCCGCGTCCTGAAGCTCCTCCTTGATGTAGGGCGGCAGGGGCATCCGCCCCAGCTCCTCCAGCACCTCCAGGAAAATCCCCTCGTAATCGAACCGGATCAGCCGGTTTCCGCCCTCCAGCACGGACTCCACCGTGGCGGTGAGTTTGCCGTCGCCAAAGCTCAGTTTGGTTCCCGGACGGCACTTTTTCCCGGGACGAACCAGACACTCCCAGGTCCTTTCCCCCCGGTCAATCAAAAGCAGCACCTCCGTCACGCCGCCTGTCTCCCGGTGTCCAATCAGCCGGGCGGGAATCACCCGGGAATTGTTCAGCACCAGACAGTCCCCCGGCCGCAGCAGGGAGGGCAGGTCGTAAAAGTGCAGATGCTTCGTCTCCCCCGTCACCTTGTCCAGCGTCATCAGGCGGGAACCGTCCCGGCGCTCCAGCGGCGTCTGGGCAATCAGCTCCTGGGGAAGCTCATAGTAAAAGTCAGATGTTTTCATCCGCGAATTCCTCTTTCAAAATTATACTATCATTATCATAAAAGGTTCCGCGTCCGCAGTCAATCCATGAAATACGGTCAATTTGCCAAAAAATTTGGTACAAAACCCGCCCGATTTCTCTGTTCGTTTCCAGATAGCGCTTGACGTGAGGGAAATGATGTGATAGGATTAAATTGTATCGCAAGATAGAGGTGCGGTTTTCATCAGTAGTTCCGGACAGGGGCCGACAGTTCCCCCTATGACCCGTGATGAAAGGGAAATCCGCCGAAGGGGCCGCCCTGTCGGGGGTGTGCTGCCTGGGCGCCGGGTCAACAGTCCGGCGACTGTCATCGGAAACGGCGGCCTGCCGCTGGATGGAGTGCTGTCTGCTTTTGTAATCTAACAGGCGACTTGCCTTTGGGGAGAACTCTCCGTCGGGTGATTCGCCGGTATTGTACAAGATCAGCAGACGGATGGACTGCTGATTTTTTTGTGATAACGTGACAAAACGGGCGCGGCGCTGCGGCAGCCGCATAGAAATAAATTGGAGGTAATCTAAGATGGAAAAGCAATATAAGGTCGGCGTAATCGGCGCCACCGGTATGGTGGGCCAGCGCTTTGTCTCTCTGCTGGAGCATCACCCCTGGTTCCAGCTCACCGTGGTGGCGGCCTCCGCCCGCTCCACCGGCAAAACCTATCAGGAGGCCGTCGGGGCCCGCTGGGCCATGGATACGCCCATGCCGGAGGAGGCCAAAAGCCTGGTCGTCATGAACGCTGAGGCGGATGTGGACAAAATCGCCGGTCTGGTGGACTTTGTATTCTGCGCGGTGGACATGAAGAAGGACGAAATTCGTGCGCTGGAGGAGCGCTACGCCAAAGCGGAGTGCCCCGTGGTGTCCAATAACTCCGCCAACCGGTTCACGCCCGACGTGCCCATGGTGGTGCCGGAAATCAACCCCCAGCACCTGGAGATCATTCCCGCCCAGCGGAAGCGGCTGGGCACCCAGCGGGGCTTTATCACCGTAAAGTCCAACTGCTCCCTCCAGTCCTATGTCCCCGCCCTGACCCCGCTGCGGGCCAAATACGGCGTGGAAAAGGCGCTGGTCTGCACCTATCAGGCCATTTCCGGCGCAGGCAAGACCTTTGAAACCTGGCCCGAAATGATCGACAACGTGATTCCCTATATCGGCGGCGAGGAGGAAAAATCCGAGCAGGAGCCGATGAAGCTGTGGGGCCAGGTTCAGGGCGACCACATCGAAAATACCGACACCCCCGCCATCACCGCCCAATGCCTGCGGGTGCCCGTGTCCAACGGTCACATGGGCGCGGTGTTTATGTCCTTCCCTGCGGGCAAAAAGCCCTCTGTGGAGGAAATCAAGGAAACCTGGGCCAGCTTCTCCGGCCGTCCCCAGGAGCTGAACCTGCCCTCTGCCCCCAAGCAGTTCCTCCATTACTTTGAGGAGGCGGATCGCCCCCAGACCAAGCCGGACCGGATGCTGGAGGGCGGCATGGCCATCTCCATTGGCCGCCTGCGTCCGGACACCCAATACGACTATAAGTTCGTGTGCCTGTCCCACAACACCCTCCGGGGCGCTGCCGGCGGCGGCGTGCTGCTGGCCGAGCTTTTGTGCGCCGAAGGCTACATTCAACCGCTGAATCGCTGAATCCGGCGGGGCCAATTCCCCGCCGGAAGCATCACACTTATCCCTCCTCTCCCCATTGGGAGAGCTGTCGAACTCAATTTTGAAAGGAAGGCTTCTTTATGAGAACACCGATCTTCACCGGCGCATGCGTCGCCATTGTCACCCCCTTCACAGAGGGCGGCGTGGATTTTGACCAGCTGGGCAAGCTGATCGAGCTTCAAATCGCCGGCGGCACCAATGCCATCTGCATCTGCGGCACCACGGGCGAAGCCTCCACCCAGACCATGGAGGAACACCTGGAAACCATTCGTTACTGCGCCGAAAAGGTCGCGGGCCGGATCAAGGTCATCGCGGGCACCGGCACCAACAGCACCATGGAGGCCCTGTATCTCTCCCAGGAGGCGGAGAAATACCATGTGGACGGCCTGCTGATGGTCACGCCCTATTACAACAAGGCCAGCCAGGCGGGCCTTGTCCAGCACTATACCTACATTGCCGACCGGGTTCACACCCCCATCGTCCTCTATAACGTCCCCAGCCGCACCGGTACGACCATCCAGCCGGAGACTTATCAGATTCTGGCCCGGCATCCCATGATAAACGGCTGTAAGGAGGCCAGCGGAAACTTCCCCGCCCTCTCCCACACGCTGGCGCTGTGCCCCGACGACTTCTATATGTGGTCCGGCAACGACGACCAGGTGGTTCCCATGATGTCCCTGGGGGCCAAGGGTGTGATTTCCGTCGTCTCCAACGTGTGGCCGGAGATCATGGCTCGACTGACCGCCCTGTGCCTGGAGGGTCGCTATGACGAGGCCGCCAAGCTCCAGCTGGAGCTTCTGCCCCTGATCGACGCGCTGTTCTGCGAGGTGAACCCCATCCCGGTGAAGGGCGCCATGAATATGATGGGCCTGAAGGCCGGTAAGCTGCGCCTGCCCCTGTGCGATATGAGCGACGCCCACATGGAGCAGATGCGAACCACTCTGACGCAGTACGGACTTTTAAAGTAAGGCTTCACTGTTTCACGAAAGGGGAAGCTCTAATAACTGCGGCAAGCGCAGCTGGCGAAAGATTTTGCGGCAGAAAAAGGCGCAAAAGCGCAGGAATACTTTGTGTATTTCAAGCTTTTGCAACGCATTTCTGGCGTGAAAGATTCGTCAGATGCCGAAGACGTAGTTGTTAGTGGTTCCCCCAAAAAAAGAAAGGATTTTTCCTATGCTGAATGTTATCATCTCCGGCTGCTGCGGCCATATGGGGCAGGTCGTGGAAAACATTTGCACCGCCGACCCAGAGGTTGAGGTCGTGGCAGGCTTTGACCGGTTGCAGACGGAAAAGCCGTACCCCGTATATGTCTCCCTCTCCAACTTCACCGGCCACGCGGATGCAGTGATCGACTTCTCCAACCCTGCGGCGCTGGACAGTCTGTTGTCCTACTGCACGGAACACAAGGTTCCCGCTGTGCTGGCCACCACCGGCTATTCCCCGGAGCAGCTGGCCGCCATTGACGAGGCCGCTAAAATCGTCCCCATCTTCCGCTCCGCCAATATGTCTCTGGGCATCAACGTGATGGCGGAGCTGGTGAAGCGGGCCGCTCAGGTTCTGGGTGACAGCTGCGATATCGAAATCGTAGAGCGCCACCACAACCGCAAGGTGGACGCTCCCTCCGGCACGGCCCTGATGCTGGCGGACGCGGCGGCCTCCGGGTTAAACGAACAGCCCGCGTATGTCTATGACCGCAGCAGCCGCCGTCAGGCCCGTCCCAAGAACGAAATCGGGATTTCCTCCGTCCGGGGCGGCACCATCGTCGGCGTTCATGACGTGATTTTCGCCGGTCGGGACGAGGTCATCGAAATCACCCATACGGCCCAGTCCCGGGAGATTTTCGCCTCCGGCGCTGTGAAGGCCGCCAAGTTCCTGGCTCAGGTCACACAGCCGGGGCTGTATAATATGCAGCAGCTGGTGGCCTCTGTGCTGTGAGCTGAATATCATCCATGTGTATGTGAAAGCCGCCGGCTGTTGCCGGCGGCTTTTTTACTTAGGCTGCAACAAATTTGTCCGGGCCGCTCACCCTTCCAGGAAGTCCACCTTTCCGTTGTCGATATCATAGAGAGCCCCGACGACCTGAACCCGGGACAGGGCGGGATTCCCGCTCAAATCCTGGCGAACGTCGGACACCGTATTCCGGACATTCAGGCAGGATGCCTGCCGCGGGTCTGTCTCCGTACCGATGGCGGCGGTGATTCTGTCGATGATGCGCTTTGTGTGTCCTTCTGCGCCGCCGGACAGGGCGGTAGCCACTGCGCCGCAATCCGTATGGCCCAAAACCACCACCAGAGTACAGCCCAGATGCTCCGTAGCATACTCGATGCTGCCCAGTACGCTGTCGTCCGTCACGTTTCCCGCGACCCGTATCACAAACAGCTCCCCGATCCCGCAGGAAAAGATAGCCTCCGGTATCTCACGGGAGTCGGAACAGGCCACGATGACGGCAAAGGGGTGCTGTCCCTGCCGGGCGGTGCTGTGCCGCACTCGCAGCGAGATATCCCCGATCTGGTTCACGCTGCTGAGATACCGCCGGTTCCCGTCCTTCAATTTTTGTAAACATTTCATTGGTTCCATATGGTTCTACCCTCATTTCCGGTAAATTCCGTTCAATACGTCTCCCAGTGAACCTTCTCCGGGTCATAGCGATCCTCCGGCTCCTTCTCCCTGGCCTTGTAGCCCAGCGCAATAACCGAGAAGGGCATCACCTCGTCGGGCAGCTGAAAATAGTCCTTCAGTGCCTGAATCCGCTCCGGGAAGGGGTACATCCCCAGCCAGGTGGCTCCCAGGCCCTCCGCCTCGATTTGGGTCAGCATATTCTGGTTGGCGGCGGACAAGTCCTGCACCCAGATACCCAGGTCATAGCGGTCAATGCGCTTGTCCGTCAGGGTGATAATCAGCGCTTTGGCATTCTTGGCACACATGGAGTAGGGGGACATTTTGGACACCGCCTCCAGCGCCTCCGGCTTTTGCACCACAAGAAAGCGCCAGCACTGGCTGTTCTTCGCCGAGGGAGCCTGCATTGCAGCCCGCAGAATGGCCTCCAGCTTCTCCCGCTCCACCGGGCGATCCTGAAATTTCCGGGTAGAGCGGCGGTTCATGATGTATGGCTGATAATTCATGGGACAGTTTCTCCTTTTCATTTCTACCGTTTTCGTGAGTTATGCGTTCAGCAAATAGACGCGATGCAGCAGGCCCGCGCCGATGATACCCGCATCGTTGCCCATTTCCGCCTTGATAATCTCCGTCTGAACCAGGCCGTCCCCGTTAAAGCGGAACCCGGCAATCATCCGCCGCAGCGGATTCAAAAAATCCTCGTCCCGCTCGTTGCTGACGCCGCCGCCCAGCACAATGATCTCCGGCTGGAAGATATTCACCAGATTGGTCAGGCCCTCGGAGAGATACCGCAGATAGCGGTTCACCACCCCTTTGGCCACGGGGCAGCCCATACGGGCCGCCTGGAAGGGGGTTTTGCCGCCCACCTTCCCCTCCTCTGCGGCCAGCTTCGCCAGCAGAGAATCCGGATGCAGGGCGATGGCGTCCCGGGTCTGGCGCTTTAAGCCCGTGGCGGAGGAATACTGCTCCCAGCAGCCCCTCCGTCCGCAGGGGCAGGGCACGCCGTCCACCTCCAGCACCATATGGCCGATCTCCATGCCCATCAGGTTGATACCGCCCTCCAGCCGTCCGTAGTTGATAAAGCCGCCGCCTACGCCGGTTCCCAGCGTCACCAACAGCGCCGAATCCTTTCCTCTGGCCGCGCCCACCAGAAACTCCGCAATCACCGCGCAGTTGGCGTCGTTCTCCAGATAAACGGGAATATCCCATTCCCGGCGAAACAGATCGCCAAACGCCACCATATGAAAGGGCGCGTTCACCGTCTTGTAGACAAAGCTGGTCTTGCGGTTCACCGCGCCGGGGATCCCCACGCCGACATGCTCAATGGCCGACTCCGGCACCCCGGCGTCCGCCGCCGCTTCCCGGCAGATTCCCACAATGGCATGAATCATGTCCTCCGCCGTGGTGTAGTCCCCGGCCCGCACCTTGGCCCGGCCCAGAATCTGGTTCTCCTCGTTGACCACACCCGCGACCAAATTGGTGCCTCCTACATCAACGCCAATATAGTACACAGAACTCCCCCAATCAGAATTTTAAGCCCTGCTGCTCAAACCGGCTGTTGAGCTGCTTTGTGAACTCCTCGGCGGCGTTATAGCCACTCCGCTTGTCCCGGTTGCTCATGGCGGCCACCTCCACGATGACGGCCAGATTTCGGCCCGGCTTCACCGGAATCGTCACCGTCGGCACCTGAATCCCCAGAATCTCCGTGAATTCATTGGTCAGTCCCAGCCGGTCGTAGGCAAAGCCGTCCTTCCACAGCTCCAGCTTCACCACCATGTCAATCTCATGCTCCTTGACCACGGCGGACATACCGAACAGGCGGCAGATATCCACAACGCCGATGCCCCGCAGCTCCATGTAATGCCGAATCAGTTCCGGCGCGGAGCCGATTAGCACCTTGGCGGTCATCTTCTTGATTTCCACCGCGTCGTCCGCCACCAGACGGTGGCCCCGGTTCACCAGCTCCACGGCGGTTTCGCTCTTGCCGATGCCGGAGTCGCCCAGAATCAGCACGCCCTCGCCGTAAATCTCCATCAAAACGCCGTGGCGGGTGATACAGGGGGACAGATACACCTTCAGCGACGCCACCAGGGTGGAAACCAGCTCGCTGGTTTCCATATCGGTACGCAAAATGGTGGTCTGGTATTTTTTCGCCAGATCGAGCATCTCGTCCGGCACCTCCAGATCCCGGCAAATCACAATGGCGGGAATGTGCTGAGAGATCATCGCCTCCAGCCGCTGATACCGCACCTCGGAGGGCAGCTCCTGCATGTATTTATGCTCCGCCAGCCCGAACACCAGCATCCGTTTGTTGTCAAAATAGTCCATGTATCCGGCCAGGGGCAGGCCGGGGCGATAGGTGTCTGCCACCGTGACCCGGACTTTTTCATAGCCCTCCGGGGCGTATACCACCTCGAACAAAAACTTCTCAATAATCATGCCCAGCTTGGCATAGGCATTGTTGGATGATTCAGCCATAATATTCTTCCTCCAGTCCGCCGGTTGTCCGGCGCGTTCTATCAAAATTATATACGTTCCGGGAGGAAAATGCAACATCTTTGTTAATTTTATAAAAAGCGAAAATTGCAAGTGCAAGTTGAACACATCCGCGAAAAGCTTCAATAGA